>NZ_QGKS01000190.1 GCF_003172935.1 Micromonospora sicca
GCTCACCCGCCTCGCGGGCCTGCTGACGTGCGCGCAGCCCGTCGTTGAACACCACCCGCGCACACCCGAACGCCCGCGCCAGCGAAGCCTGCTGGCCGGGCGTCGGGTAGACGCGGTAGTTGTACCGGAGCTGCACATCGGACAGTCTGGCATCGGCCTATGACAGAAATCGGAAACCTCCGCAACAGATCCACCAGCTGGTCAACTTCCCGCCCACCCTGTCAAAGCTGGTCAACAGCCTCAAAGGTGTTTCCAGCCGCCAGCTGCGCCAGCAGTTCCCCGACCTCGTGCACCACTACTACCGCGCCAACCGGCTCCGGTCAGGCACATACATCGCCAGCTCCGCCAGCGGCGCACCGCTCACCGTGCTGCCCCGTGTACATCAAGCAGCAAACCGGCCAGGCTAGAGCACGCTCGGGCCTAGCCGGCCCTCCCGCGCGGGCCTTCACCCCCGCCCTGAAGGGCGGAGCACTCGCCCGCACCCTGGTAGCGGACCGGCCGACGGTCGCTGCCCTTTCCGCCGCGGTCAGCGGCCCAGGGCGTCGATGTCGCGCATCTCCTCGGCGGTCAGTGAGAAACCGAAGACGTCGGCGTTGGCCCGGATCCGGTCCGGGGTGACCGACTTCGGAATCACCACGATCTCGTGGTCGATGTGCCAGCGGAGCACCACCTGCGCCGGGGAGACATTGTGTGCCTGGGCGATCCGCACCAGCACCGGGTGGGACAGGTCGCTGGTCTTGAACGGGCTGTAGCCCTCCAGCACCACTCCCCGGTCCCGGTGGGCGACATGCGTCTGCCGCTCGTACAGCGAGGGGCTCCAGCGGATCTGGTTGACCGCCGGAATCTCCTCGGTGGCCTGGATCAGCTCGTCGATCTGGCTGATGCTGTAGTTGCTCACCCCCACCGTGCGGGTCAGTCCCTCGTCCCGGGCGGCGAGCAGCTCTCGCCAGACCGGGAGGCTGTCGCCCGGCGAGGACGGCGGCCAGTGGATGAGCCACAGGTCGACGTGGTCGGTGTCGAGGGCGCGCAGGCTCGCCTCGATGGTCTCCCGCTCCCGGCCCACCCGGCCCGGCGGTAGCTTCGTGGTGACGAAGATGTCCTCCCGGCGCAGGTCGCTCTCCTTGATCGCCCGGCCGACCTCCGCCTCGTTGCCGTACATCGTCGCCGTGTCGATGTGGCGGTAGCCGGCGTCGAGGGCGGCGAGCACCGCCTGGTAGCCGGCCTCGCCGGTGGCCTGCCAGGTGCCGAAGCCGAGCAGCGGCATCCGGACGTCGCCGGCGAGCGGGACGGTGGGCTGTTCAGCGCTGGTCATGGCGGCTGTTCTACCCCTGATCACGGCCGGCATGCCGGCGACCCGCCGACAGCGGCCCGGCCGACCGGATCGGGACGGTTGTGCCGGGTCGGGTCCGGAACGGCACAATCGCCCACGCGGGGGCGGAGCGGGGATGAATCGCCCCGGTGGCGTGCTGCGAGCGGACCCCGGGTGCCGCAGAATGCGGGGATGGCGGACCGGCTGGAGGAGTACCGGCGGCGGAGGGACGCGAAGCGTACCCCCGAACCGGTGCCGGAACGCACCCCGGAGCCGGCGCGGGCGGGCCGCGCCAAGGCCCGGTTCGTCATCCAGCAGCACCACGCCCGCCGGCTGCACTGGGACCTGCGGCTGGAGCACGAGGGGGTGTTGGCCTCCTGGGCGGTGCCGCGCGGCCTGCCCCGCGAGCCCGGCCGCAACCACCTGGCCGTGCACACCGAGGACCACCCGATGGAGTACCTCACCTTCCACGGCGAGATCCCGGCCGGTGAGTACGGCGGCGGGAGGATGACCATCCACGACACCGGGACGTACCGGGTGGAGAAGTGGCGCGACGACGAGGTGATCGTGGTGCTCGACGGGAAGCGGACGAAGGGCCGCTACGCGCTCTTCGGCACCGGCGGTCGGGACTGGATGATCCGCCGGACCGATCCCCCGCCGCCGGGCTGGACGAGCATGCCGGAGCTGGTCCGCCCGATGTGCCCGACGAGGGCCCGGCGGCTGCCGAAGGACGAGGAGGCGTGGGGGTACGAGTTGCGCTGGGACGGGGTCCGGGCGATGGCGTACGTCTCCGGCGGCCGGCTGCGGCTGCTGTCGGAGACCGACGAGGAGATCACCGGGACGTACCCGTGGCTGCGGGAACTGGTTGAGGAGCTGGCGCCGACGGAGGCGGTGCTGGACGGCGTCCTGGTCCGCATCGACCCCGCCGGCCGGGTCCGACCGGCGACCGGCCGGCGCGGCACCTCGGACGGCCAGTTCCTGATCTTCGACCTGCTCTGGCTGGAGGGCGTGACCAGCACCGACGTGCCGTACGCGCAGCGCCGGGAGCTGCTCGACGGTCTGGCGTTCACCGGCCCGCACTGGCAGACTCCGCCGTGGTTCGCGGGTGTCGGCGCGGACGCTCTGCGGACCGCCCGTGAACAGGGGCTCCCGGGGGTGGTGGCCAAGCGGCTCGACTCCCCGTACGAGCCGGGTCGGCGCAGCCGACGCTGGCTGAGCATCGACACGAGCTGAGGAGCATCGTGCACCTGACGCACCTGGAGTGCCCGCGCTGCGGTGCGGAGCGCCCGGCGGACAAGTTGCAGAACCTCTGCGACTGCGGCTCCCCCCTGCTGGCCCGCTACGACCTGGCCGCGGTGGCCGCCTCGGTGGCCCCGGAACAGTTCGGGCTCCGCCCGGCGGATCTCTGGCGCTACCGGGAGCTGCTGCCGGTGGCCGACGCCCGGTTCGTCACCACGCTGGGCGAGGGCTGGACGCCGCTGCTGCGCGCGCCGGCGTACGGCGCGGAGATCGGCATCCCGGACCTGATCGTCAAGGACGAGGGGCTCACCCCGACCGGGTCGTTCAAGGCCCGCGGCGCGGCGGTGGGGGTGAGCCGGGCCCGGGAGCTGGGCGTCGAGCGGATCGCCATGCCCACCAACGGCAACGCCGGAGCGGCCTGGGCGACGTACGCGGCCCGCGCCGGGATCGGCGCGACCATCGCCATGCCGCTCGACGCGCCGACCATCTGCCGGCGCGAGTGCCTGGCCGCCGGGGCCGACCTGCGGCTGGTCGACGGCCTGATCAGCGACGCCGGCCGGTGGGTGGCGCGGCTGGTCGCCGAGTCGGGCGGGCGGATCTTCGACGCCGGCACCCTGCGCGAGCCGTACCGCCTGGAAGGCAAGAAGACCATGGGGTACGAGATCGTCGAGCAGCTCGGCTGGCAGGTGCCCGACGTGATCATCTATCCGACCGGCGGCGGGGTCGGGCTGATCGGCATCCACAAGGCGCTGCACGAGCTGCGCGAGCTGGGCTGGGTGGAGGACAAGCTGCCCCGGCTGGTGGCGGTGCAGTCCACCGGCTGCGCGCCGATCGTCCGGGCGTTCGCCGCCGGGGAGCCGCGGGCCACCCCGTGGGCGGACGCGCACACCGTGGCCTTCGGCATCACCGTGCCGTCGCCGCTGGGCGACGAGCTGATCCTGGACGCGCTGCGGGAGAGCAGCGGCACGGCGATCGCCGTGGACGACGCGGAGATCCTGGCCGACCTGCGGGACTTCGCCGCCCGGGAGGGGCTGCTGCTCTGCCCGGAGGGGGCGGCCTGCCTGTCGGCGGCCCGGCACCTGCGGGCCGGGGGCTGGATCCGGGCCGGCGAGCGGGTGGTGGTGCTGAACACCGGCGCGGGGCTGAAGTATCCGGAGACGGTGGACGTGTCGGGCGTACCGGTGGTGTGACGTCACTCAGTCGGTGGTCGGCTCGGTGATTCGCCAGGCCGCGTTGATCAGGCCGATGTGCGACAGCGCCTGCGGCGTGTTGCCGAGCTGGGCGCCGCTGCGCAGGTCGATCTGCTCGGCGAACAGGCCCAGGTCGTTGGCGTGGCCGAGGACCTGCTCGAACAACCGCCGGGCCCGGTCCGTCTCCCCGGCCAGCACCAGGCATTCCACCAGCCAGAACGAACAGAGCACGAACCCCGCCGGGTCGCTGTTCCAGCGCCGCACCAGCCCGTCGTCGGTGCCCAGCTCGCGCGCCACCTCCTCGATGGTGGACCGCATCCGCGGGTCGGTGGCGGGCAGGAAGCCCACGATCGGCAGGAACAACGCGGAGGCGCCCAGCTCCGCCGAACCGAAGGCACTGGTGTATGCGCCGATCCGGTCGTGCCACCCCTCGCGCAGCACGGTCGCCCGGATCTCGTCCCGGATGGCCGCCCAGCGGCGCGGGTCGGCCCGGTCGCCGAGCCGGGGCGCCAGCGCCACCGCGCGGTCCAGCGCCACCCAGCAGAGCACCTTGGACGACAGGTAGTGCCGCTCGACGTCCCGGATCTCCCACATCCCCCGGTCGGGCAGGTGCCAGGTCGCGGCGACCTGCTCGGCCAGCCCGACGACCATCTCCCGCAGCTCCTCCTCGAACGTGTCGCCCAGGTAGTCGTGGAACCGCCAGACCGCCGCGAGCACCTCGCCGGGCACGTCGAGCTGCCGTTGCAGCCAGGCGTCGTTGCCCATCCGCACCGGCAGGCTGCCGGCGTACCCGGCCAGGTGCGGGCACTCGTGCTCGGAGATGTCCCGCTCCCCCTCCAGGCCGAACATCACCGGCACGGGCTGGTCCCCGACCTGCCCGATCGAGCGGGCCGCCCAGGCGAACAGCCGGGACACCTCGTGCGGGCAGGCCGCCACCCAGAAGGCGCGCAGGGTCATGGAGAAATCGCGCAGCCAGGAGTAGCGGTAGTCGTAGTTGCGATCACCGCCGGTCAGCTCCGGCAGCGACGTGGTCAGCGCCGCTGCCACCGCGCCGCTGCGGGCGTACGTCAGGCCGGTCAGCACCACCACACTGTTCCGCACCTGCGGGGCGTACTCGCCGTCGTACCGGTGGACCTCCCGGTACCCCTCCCAGGCCTGAACGGTGTCGGCCAGCGCGACGACCGGGTCCAGCCGGGCCGGCGGTGCCCCGTACAGCGCGCCGTACGCCAGGTCGAAGCCGACGGTCTGGCCGGCGGCGACCTCGAAGGTGTGGGACACGCGGTCGCGGTCGGGGCGGAGCACCTGGCCGGTGCCGCGCAGGGTGAGCGTGACCGGTCCGGCGACGGCCAGCACCCCGCCCTCCGGCTGCTCCTGCAGGTACGGGGTGAGCAGGCCGTACTCGGGGCGCGGCGCGAAGTCCAGGTGCATGCGGACTCGCCCGGAGAGGCCCTCGACCACCCGGACCAGGACCGCCGGCGAGTTCATTCCCAGCTGGTGGCCGCGGGCGCCCAGTTCGGCGGCGAGCGCGTCGATGACCGCCACGCTCCCCTCCGGGGTGTGGTGGACCGTCCGCAGCACCAGCGTGTCCGGCCGGTACGCCCGCTCCACCCGGCTCGCGGCCAGCGGCGCGATCCGCCAGTGCCCGCCGGCCGGGTCGAGGACCCGGCAGAAGACCGACGCCGAGTCGAACCGGTCGGGGCACCACCAGTCGACCGACCCGTCCCGGCCGACCAGGGCACCAGAGCGGCAGTCGGAGAGGAATCCGTAGTCGGAGATCGCCGGCTGATGCACCCGCCCCGGGTACCCGGACCCGTCGCTTTCAGACCACGCCGCTCAGGCGGTCGGCGGCTCGTCCTGGCCGGCCGCCTCCGCCGCGTCGGCCTCCTCCTTGGTCCGGTGCACGGCGCCGTCGGCGTGCTCGGGCGGACCGTAGACGGTGTAGAGGACCAGCGGGTTGGGGCCGGTGTTGACGAAGTTGTGCTTCGTGCCGGCCGGTACGACCACCAGGTCGCCCGAGACGACCTCCTTCTTCTCGCCGGCCACCCGGGCCTCGCCGGTGCCGCTGACGAAGGTCAGGATCTGGTCGATGTCCTCGTGGACCTCCTCGCCGATCTCCCCGCCCGGCGGGATCGTCATGATCACCAACTGGGTGTGCTCCCCGGTCCAGAGCACCCGGCGGAAGTCCGGGCTCTTCTCGGCGACGGTCGCGATCGTGAAATGCTCCATGGCGCCGACATACCCGGTCGGGCCCGCGGTCACGCCGGGACGCGCAGATGGTGGAATTCCCCACTGCTCCGTGGTTTGCATCCCCTCAGGACGGGCATCTGGAGCACCAAGACCGGTGCACGGACCGACCGGTCGAGCCAGGTCCCCGCTGTCGTACCGCCGTACGGCTGCGGTGGTGGGAGACGGCCAGAGCGCGGCGACGTTACGACCGAGGTCGAGCGGCGCCGTGCGCTCGTCTGTGCGGCTCGGAATGCCGGTCCGGCCGGTCGGAGGTCAGCCGTGGGCGGCAGCCACCGGTTTCCCCCCGACGCAGCGCACCTTCAGCTCGTGCTCGCCCTCGGTACCGACGAACTTGACCTCGACGTGCTCGTCCGGCCCCCGGTCGACGTCCTTCACGCCGTAGCCCTGCGCCGGCGACCAGGAGACCAGGCGGGCCCCCGCCGGCCCGCACTCCACCACCGCAGTGCCACCCGGAGTGGCGAAACCCCGCCGGGCCCCGGCCCTGGCCGGAGTACGGCTCGGCGTCGGCGCGGCACTGGGTGTCGGGCTCCCGGTCGGGTCGGCGGTCGGCACGACGGGTGCCGGCGCCGGGGACGCGAGCGCGCGCTCGATCTCATGCTGGGCGCGTACGCCGCCCGGGGTCCCGGCGATGCCCTCCCCGACCAGCTGGATCGCGCCCAGCCCGACGAGCGTGGCGGCGACGGTGGTGGCCAGCCACCCGACGGCGGCGAGGATCGGACGACGGCCCATGCAGCGAGTGTCCCCGACGGAAGGTTGAGCCGGGCGCCGGGGAACGCTAAGGGCGGGTTAAGGGGTACCGGCCCGGACGCCCACAGGGTCTAACCTGCCAGCTGTGGCCCGGCTGCTGCTCATCGAGGACGACCTGACCATCCGTACCCCGTTGATCCGGGCGCTGCGGGAGCGCGGCCACGCGGTGGCCGCGGCCTCGACCGCGATGACCGGGCTGCGCGACGCCCTCGACGACCGGCCCGACCTCGTCGTGCTCGACCTGGGACTGCCCGATCTGGACGGTCGGGAGCTGCTGCGGATGTTGCGTGCGGTCAGCTCGGTGCCGGTCATCGTGGCCACCGCCCGCGACGACGAGACCGAGATCGTCCGGATGCTCGACGCCGGGGCCGACGACTACCTGGTGAAACCGTTCACCGCGGCGCAGCTGGACGCCCGGGCCCGGGCCGTGCTGCGCCGGTCGACCGACGACGCCGGGGGCGGGGACCCGACGCTGGTGGTCGGCGGGCTGCGGATCGACCCGCGCTCCCGGCAGGTGAGCCTGGACGCGGTCCCGGTCGAGCTGACCCCGCGCGAGTTCGACCTGCTGCACCACCTGGCCAGCCGGCCGGGGCAGGTGGTCACCAAGCGGGAGCTGCTCACCGAGGTCTGGCGGATCCCGTACGGCGGGGCCGACAAGACCGTCGACGTGCACCTGTCCTGGCTGCGCCGCAAGCTGGGCGAGAGCGCTCAGGAGCCGCGCTACCTGCACACCGTCCGCGGGGTCGGGGTGCGGCTGGAGGCCCCCGGGGGCGACCGATGAGGAGCCGGCTGGCGCTGCTCGCGGGTGCCGTCAGCGTGCTCGTCCTGACCGCGTTCCTCGTGCCGCTGGCGCTGCTGGTCCGCACCGTCGCCGCGGACCGGGCGACCGTCCGGGCCACCGCCGACGCGCAGAGCCTGGTGCCGGTGGTCGGCACGGCCGACCCGGACACCATCCGGCTCACCGTCGAGCAGCTCACCGCCGACTCGGGGCGGCCGGTCAGCGTGTTCCTGCCCGACGGCACCGTGGTCGGCGCGCCGGTGCCGCGTACGCCCGCGGTGGCCCTCGCCGCCCGGGGCCAGAGCCTGACCGCGGAGTCGGACGGCGGCCGGGAGGTGGTCATCGCGGTCCAGGGCCGGCCGGACGGCACGGGGGTGATCCGCACCGTGGTTCCCCGGTCGGAACTCACCGCCGGGGTGACCCGGGCCTGGCTGGTGCTGGCACTGCTCGGCGTGCTGCTGGTGCTCGTCGGCCTGGTCGTCGCCGACCGGCTGGCCCGCACGCTGGTCCGCCCGATCACCGAGCTGTCCCGGGTTTCCCACCGGCTCGCCAACGCCGAACTCGACGCCCGGGTCGCCCCGGCCGGACCGGCCGAGCTGCGGGGGGTCGCCGGCGCGCTCAACCACCTGGCCGAACGGATCCAGGTGCTGCTGCGCGAGGAGCGCGAGCAGGTGGCGGATCTGTCGCACCGGCTCCGCACCCCGTTGACCGCGCTGCGGTTGGAGGCCGAATCGCTGCGCGACCCGGCCGACAGGGCCCGGCTGACCTCGGCGGTGGACGGCCTCGAGCGGACGGTCACCGGCCTCATCCGGCAGGCGCGCTGGCGCAGCTCGTACCCGGACGGCACGGCCCGTTGTGATGCCGCGGAGGTGGTCGGCGAGCGCGTGGCGTTCTGGTCGGTGCTCGCCGAGGACACCGGCCGCAGCGTCACCCTCGACCTCGCCGTCGGTCCGTTGCCGGTGGCGGTGGCCATCGACGAGCTGGCCGCGGCGGTGGACGCGTTGCTGGGCAACGTCTTCGCGCACACGCCGGACGGAACGCCGTTCACCGTAGGGCTCGGCCGGGACGCGGATCAGGTGGTGCTGACCGTTGCCGACTCCGGGCCGGGGATGCCCTCCGGAGCGGTGCGGCGGGGCGCCAGCCGAGCCGGGTCGACCGGGCTCGGGCTGGACATCGCCGACCGAGCCGCCCGGACCAGTGGCGGCCGGCTGGAGCTGCACACCGGGCCCGAGGGTGGCGCGCTGTTGCTGCTCCGGCTCGGGCCGCCGCGGCCTTAACCGGGGCTTAGCCTCCGGGCAGCGCGCCGCTATCCACTCCCGACCGATCCTCGACAGGACAACCGAGGAAAGGTGGCGATGATGCGACGAACTTCCCTGGTCCTGGCCGCGGCCGGCGGTGCCGCCGTGCTGGCGGTCACGGGTGCCGCGCTCGGCGTGACCACTGCCGAGCGGGAGGCCCCCGGTGCCGCGCTGGCCGCCGCGACGGTCGGCCCGACGACCGACGACAACCCCGCTCCGGACGACGACTCGACGGGCCGGGCGACGCCGACCAGCACCGCGTCCGCCGGGGCGGCCGACGGGACGGTGAGCCGGGAGCAGGCCGGGCAGATCGCGCTGGCCCGGGCCGGCGGCGGCCGGATCGTGGAGATCGAGGCCGAGCGCGAGCATGCCCGTCCGGTGTGGAGCGTCAAGATTGGCAAGGGCGGCATCCTGCTCGAGGTCAAAGTCGACCGGGCCAACGGCGCCGTGGTCGAAATCGAGCGGAAGCGGGCGGACGACCACAGCGGCGACGGCACCCGCACTCGGACCGACGACCGCACCGACGACCACGGCGGCGACCGCGCCGGCAGCGACGACTGAGCGAGCACCTCCCGCCTTCCGGGGTCCGGACAGACCAGGTCTGTCCGGACCCCGAAGCGCGGTCCTGGCGCGATCCGGTGTGCGGGTCCGCAAGGTCGACAGGGAATTCCTTGTCGACAGGCGCGCGGAACCGCTTACCGGCTCCTGAAGCCGGAAAACCTTTGATACGCGCCGATGTCTCGCTACGCTGAAGTATGGTGCCCGCCCACGTGGGTCGGGCGGCGGAACCGGTCTACCGCCCCATTCTGGCCGGTCGGCGGGGTGAGCTGGAGGCACTGGCCCATCTCGACGACGCCGCCGCTCCGCTGCTCACTCCGGTCCTCGACGTCTGCGTGGTCGATCCGAGCACCGTGGACCTCCTCGGCCAGCTGCCGTCCGGGCTGCTCCCGTCCGTCGACGTCTCCGCCCTGCCGGACGCTCCGGAGAGCGAGTTGGTCCGCTGGGGCGTACCCCTGGTGCCGGTGGTCGGGCTCGCGGAGAGCGACCGACGGCTGGTGGCGCACGGCGTGGCCGCGCGGGCGTACGCCGGGCGGGCGGTGGTCCGGCTGCGGACCGGGCAGGACCGGGCGGGCCCGGACGCGACGACGACGGCGGTGGAGCGGGTCTGGCGGCTCGCCCGGCTGGTCCCGGAGCAGTGCGACCTGCTCGTTGACGCGGGCGACGTCTGCTGCCCGGCGGACGTGCGGTTGGCGGAGCCCCGGATCCGCCGGCTGCTGGACTGGGCCCGGCGGCACGCCTGGCGCTCGGTGACCGTGGCGGCCGGTGGGATGCCGCCGACCCTGGCCCGCCTACCCACCGACGAGCCGGTACGCCTCGACCGCTTCGACTGGCAGCTCTGGCAGCGGCTGGCCGACCTGGGCGTGGGGTACGGCGACTACGCGGTCGGCTCCGCGGCGCCCGGGGCGGACGCTCCCGGCGACCGGCTGCCGACACTGCGCTACACGGCCGACGGGGCCTGGTGGGTCTACCGCTGGTCCCGGCGGGGCGGTCGCGGCGACGACCGCTTCGCCGACCTGTGCCGGACGCTGGTGGCGGCCCCGCACTGGCCGACGGCCGGAGCGGCCTTCTCGTGGGGCGACCACGAGATCCTGCGCCGGGCCCGGCGTGGGGCGGGCGCCGGCTCGGCGAGCAACTGGGCGGCGTGGAGCACGTCGCATCATCTGGCGTACGTGCTGGGCACGCTGCTTCGGCCGGACCGGGGTCAGCGGCCGGGGCACTGGGGCGCCGGCCAGGACGCCCCCGAGCGGGGACGGTCCGGCCGGCCGCACCGGGGCGGGGAGACCCGCCGCGCGGGCTGAGCCGCGCCGCTCACTCCTTCTCGGTGAAGCCGAACTGCACGATCCCCTCGTCGTCCACGGTCGCGTCGACGGAGGTGTCGTTGAGCAGCTCGGCGGCGTCGGTGTCAAGGAAGATCCGGGCGCCCTGGTTGGCGATCACCTGGTCGCCCTGCGCCGGCTGCGGCACCAGCTCGATGGAGAGCGAGCCGGCGTCGGTGTCGGCCGCGATGCGCAGCCCGCCGTCCTCGCCGACGCCCTGCTGGACGGCGAGGTCGTGGATCACCAGGACGGCGTTGTCGGTCATGGTCAGCATGGCGGAACTCCTCGTGGCTGTCTGGGATCTCGGCGGATCGGCGCGGCCGCGCGGGCCGGGCCCGGACCCAGGAAGGCGAATCGGTCTTCGCCGTGCAAATCGGGGCAGGCTGAAACGCCCCTCATGGCCTACGGTGCCCCCTGGCCGGGCATCCGTCAAATAGAGCGCCGTCAGTCGACACCGTGCCGGCCGGCACCGGGTGTGGTCCGGCTCGGAGCGGGTAACCGGCGCGGTGAGCAGGGTTTCCGTCCCGGACCGCCGCCACGACCGCGCCGCCCAGCCGGCCTGATCGGAAATAACTTTCGCCGCAGAGGGTTTCCCGGAAGAAACCTCCATGGCAGCATCAACGCATGCATCGTCGTCTCTTTCCCCGGACGCTCGCGGTGCTGGCGCTGATCGCCACCGCGGCCACCGCCGGCGCCCCCACCGCCACGGCCGAGGCGCCCACCCCCGCCCAGACCCGGCTCAACGCCACCATCGACGCCGTGCTGGCCGACTCCCGCCTCGCCGGGGCGCAGGCCGGGGTGGTCGTCCTGGACACCACCACCGGCCAGACCCTCTACCAGCGCAACGGCGACCGCCGGCTGGTGCCGGCCTCCAACACCAAGCTGCTCACCTCGACCGCGGCACTGGAACTACTCGGCCCGGGGCACCGGTTCACCACCGACGTCGCCGGCACCGGCGTGCGCCGGGCCGGCCTGCTCGCCGGCAACCTGTACCTGCGCGGCGGCGGCGACCCGACCATGCTGGCCGAGGACTACGACGCGCTGGCCGCCCAGGTCGCGGCCCAGGGCGTCCGGGTGGTGAGCGGGAACCTGGTCGCCGACGACACCCGGTACGACCGCACCCGGCTGGGTCCCGACTGGACCTGGGACGACGAGTCCTACTACTACGCCGCGCAGGTCTCGGCGCTGACCGTGGCGCCGGACACCGACTACGACGCCGGCACGGTGATCGTGCACGCCACGCCGTCGGCCGACGCGGGCGCGCCGCCGGTGGTGACGATGACCCCACCCAACGGCTACCTACGGATCGACAACCGGGCCGAGACGGTCGCCGACGGGGAGACGACGATCTCGTTCGAACGCGAGCACGGCAGCAACACCATCGTGGTGACCGGACAGATCGCGGTCGGCGAGGAGCCGGAGAGCGACTGGATGACGGTCTGGGAGCCGACCGGCTACGCCGCCGACATCTTCCGAGCCGCGCTGCTCCGGAACGGCGTCCGGGTGCTCGGCCGGACCGTGCTCGGGCAGGCCACCCCGGAGGACGCGAAGCCGGTCGCGCGGCACGACTCGATGCCGCTGGCCGACCTGATGGTGCCGTTCCTCAAGCTCTCCAACAACGGCCACGCCGAGGTGCTGACCAAGGAGCTCGGCCGGGTCCTGTCCGGCTCGGGCACCTGGTCGGCCGGCCTCGCCGCGATCAGCGAGTACGTCGGCGACAGCGGTGTGAACACCGGGACGCTGCGCCAGCGGGACGGCTCCGGCCTCTCCCGGCGCAACCTGATCCCGCCGGCGGAGTTCGTCGCGCTGCTCGCCGCGGTCCGTGCCGAGCCCTGGTTCGACGACTGGTACGCCGCCCTCCCGATCGCCGGCAACGCCGAACGCTTCGTCGGTGGGACGCTGCGCACCCGGATGCGCGGGACGGCCGCCGCGAACAACGTGCACGCCAAGACCGGCAGCCTGACCGGCGCGTCCAGCCTCTCCGGCTACGTCACCGACGCCGACGGCCATCTGCTGGCCTTCTCGATCGTGCTCAACAACTACCTGACCTCCTCGGTGAAGGGGCTGGAGGACCAGATCGCGATCGCGCTCGCCGCGTACACCGAGAAGGGGACGACCACGGCGCGGCTGGTGGTGCCGACGGCGCCGGAGGCACCGCGGGTGCCGGACGGCCTGGAGTGCTCCTGGGTGAAGCCGATCGCCTGCTGAGCCGCGGCGGGTCCCGTCCCGGAGGGCGGGAGGGGGCCCGCGGCGACGGGTCAGGCGCCGGGCCGGTGCGGGTGCGGCTGCGCGGTCGGATCGCCGCGCTCGATCAGCGCGTCGATCTCGGCGGCCGGCAGCCCGCGCAGCGTGAGCACCTGCCGGCCCCAGCGGTGCAGCCGGCACGGGTGCGGGCTGGCGTCGTTGCGGCAGACCGTCCCGCCGGACCAGCGCCGCGGCGCGTGCACCACCACCGCGCGCACCGCGAACTGGGCGTCCTCGCCGGTCGCGTACGGCGGCAGCGGGATCTCCCGCAGCCCCTCGCCGGACGGGTCACCCGCCCCGGACGGGACGGCGGAACGGACGCGGGCGGCGCTGCTCATCGGTGGGGCCTCCACAGAGGATGGTCGAACCGGGACACCCGGACGCTACGACGCCACCCTGGCCGCGCGACGGACAATCTGTCCCGGGCTCAGCCGAACCCGGGAGGTGCGGACCAGGTCAGATCCGTTCGAGCACCACCACCGGGATCTCCCGGTCGGTCTTGGTCTGGTACTCGTCGTACGCCGGCCAGGTCTCCGTCATGGTCCGCCACATCCGGGGCTTCTCCTCTCCGGTGGCGGACCGCGCCCGGGCGGTGAACTTCTCCGCGCCGACCTGCACCTGGACCTCCGGCTCGGCGAGCAGGTTGAGATACCAGGCGGGGTGCTCGGGCGCGCCGCCCTGGGAGCCGACCACCAGGTAGGCGTCGCCGTCCCGGCCGTAGATCAGCGCGGTGCGCCGCAGCTTGCCGCTGCGCCGGCCCCGGGTGGTCAGCAGCAGGGTCCAGACGCCGGGACGCCACTCGTGGCCCTCCGCGCCGTCGGTCTCGACGTACCGGCGGATGTGGTCGGCGACCCATCCCTCCGGGCTGTCCAGCACCTGCTCGCTCGCCGTCATGGGTCCCTCCCGGATCGTCGGCCCGCCGTCGCGCCCACGCTACTCCCGGCCCGCCGGCGGCACCCGGCGAACCGGGGTCAGCGCAGCGCGACGGCCTGTACGCCCACGTTGCCGCAGTCCCCGAAGGACTCCTCCACCGTCCAGTTCACCAGCAGCTTCGCCCCCCGGGGCGCCTGGAACCGGATGGTGAACTCGGCGGTGTGCTGGGTGTGCGGGTCCTCCATCCGCAGGGTGCTGGTCGGCCCGCCGGTGGAGAGCCGCAGGTCCAGGCGGCCGCGGGCCATCCAGAGGCCGGCGTAGAGCCGTACCGTGCGCGGCTCCCCGTCGGCGGTCACGGCGAGCGTGAAGCCGTTGCCCCGGCCGCAGGTGTAGAGCCCGGACGTGGTGCCGCCGGCAGACCCGACGGGGGCGCCGTCCCGCCAGGCGTACGCCTCGGGGTTGTTGCTGTAGCTCTCCCGCCGGCCACGCCCGCCCTCGTCGCGGATCGCCCCGGAGCCGTTGCGCTTGCGCACGGCCTGGTCCGCGCCGAGGAGTCCCCAGTGGACCCAGTCGACCGGACCGGCCGCGGTGAGGTCGACGCGCGCCGGCACGTCGGCCTGGGTGACGGTGAGGACGGGCACCACGGCCGGCCGGGACGGCGACGGGGACGCCGAGGGGGACGGGGGCCGCTGCCGGGGCCGCAGCCCGGGCGAGGCGGCGTCGGCGTCCACCCCGGGGCGCAGCGGGGATGGCACGGCCGGCCGGCCGGCCCCGGGCGCCGGTCCCGGCTGGACGCCGCTCTCCTCCTGGCGGGGCTCCGCGTGCTGCTCGGCGCCCAGGTATCCGACGACGGCGGCCAGGCAGGCGAACGCGGCCAGCGCCTCCACCATCCAGCGGCGGCGTCGCCGGGCCCGCGCGATCCGGCGCAGCGCGGACCGGGTCTGCCCGTACGGGGACGACGCCCGGCCGCCGACCCGAGTGCGGTCTTCCTCCGCCACCGAACCTCCGCTCCCCACCCACGCACCGGCCGGCGGACGGGCGGGCGTGGCCGCTTCACGTTTTCATCGACCGGGCGAATGCGCCATACGGGGACGGTCGCGCGTTTCCACTTTGTTACCAAGCGGTAATGGGCGTCAGCGGATCTGGAAGCCGAGCGCCTGCGCCAGCACGATCGCCTGCTCGGCGTCGACGATCGCGCCGGCCCGCTCCACCACCGTCGGGTCCAGCGCGGTCAGGTCGCTGCCCCGCAGGTCGGCGCCGGAGAGCCGGGAGCTGTGCAGTTGGGCGCCGGACAGGTCGGCGCCGGTGACCGTCGCGTCGGTCAGGTTCGCCCCGGTCAGGTCGACCTCGCGCATCCGTACGTCGGTGATGCTCACGCCGCGCAGGTCCGCGCCCGGCAGCGCCACGAACGACCAGTCGCCGCCGCTGATCCGCAGCGGACGCAGGTCGCACTGGTCGAAGCTGCTGCCGACCAGCTTGCAGCCGGTGAACTCGGCCTCGAAGAGGTTGCACCGCTTGAAGGTGCAGCGGGTGAAGGCGGAGTCGGTGTGCCGGGAGGCGTTGAACGCCACGTTGCCGAAGACGCACTCGGTGAAGATCGCCCGCTGGCTGATCGCCTCGGTGAGGTCGACGTGGAAGAACGAGCAGCGGACGAAGTGCCGGTCGACCAGCTCTTGGGCGTACCAGTCCTCGTGACGGTAGGTGACATCCTCGGTGGGCTCAGCCATCGGGCCAGATTAGTGGCGCGGGCCGACACTTCCCGACCGGCGTACCGGCGAGTAGGTTCGGCGGCGTGAGCGTGGCAGTGAGCATCGACCCGGACCGTATCGGCTTCGACCCCGCCCGGCTGGCGCGGATCGACGAGCACTTCGGCAGGTACGTCGACGACGGCCGGCTCGCCGGCTGGCAGATCGTCGTCGCCCGCCGGGGCGAGATCGCCCACTCGTCGACCTACGGCCTGCGCGACCGGGAGGCCGGCGCCCCGGTGGAGTCGGACACCCTCTGGCGCATCTACTCGATGACCAAGCCGATCACCTCCGTCGCGGCGATGATGCTCTGGGAGGAGGGCCGGTTCGAGCTGAACGACCCGATCAGCCGCTGGCTGCCCGAGTTCGCCGACGTCCGGGTGTACGACAAGGGCTCGGTGCTCAAGCCGTACACGGTGCCGGCGGTCGAGCCGATCCGGGTTTGGCACCTGCTCACCCACACCTCGGGCCTGACGTACGGCTTCGCCCAGACTTCGGTGGTCGACGGCCTGTACCGGGCGGCGGGTTTCGACCTGGGCGTGCCGGCCGGCGCGGACCTGGCGGCGGCGTCGGCGGGCCTGGCCCAGCTGCCGCTGCTCTTCCAGCCCGGGTCGAGCTGGAACTACGGCGTCTCCACCGACGTACTGGGCCGGCTGGTCGAGGTGGTCTCCGGGCAGCGGCTGGACGAGTTCTTCACCGAGCGGATCCTCCGGCCGCTGGGCATGACCGACACCCGCTGGTGGGTCGACGAGCCGGACGCCAAGCGGCTGGCCGCCCTCTACGCCCCGCACCCGGCGACCGGGCAGGCGGTCCGCGCCGACGGTGTCGGCCGGGCGGCGCTGGCCGGACCGAGCTGGTTCTCCGGGGGCGGCGGGCTGGTCTCCACGGCCGCCGACTACCACCGCTTCACCCAGTTCCTGCTGCGCGGCGGCGAGCTGGACGGGGTACGCCTGCTGGCGCCGCGGACGCTGCGCTTCATGACCCGCAACCACCTGCCCGACGGCCGCGACCTGGCCTCGTTCCACCCGGAGGGCTTCGCCGAGACGGTGCTCGACGGCATCGGCTTCGGCCTCGGCTTCGCCGTGGTGCTGGACCCGGTGCCGGCCCGGGTGCCGAGCAGCGTCGGCGAGTTCTACTGGGGCGGACTGGCCAGCACGGCGTTCTGGGTGGACCCGGTGGAGGAGGTCACGGCGCTGCTCTTCACCCAGCTCATGCCGTCGAGCACGTACCCGCTGCGCTCGCAGCTGCGCCAGCTGGTCTACTCCGCGCTGATCGACTGACCCCGTCCGGGCGCGCCCGGCCAGGATCGCCGTTACGGCACCGGCCGGGTGGCCCGCTCCATAGCCTGTGAGACGAGGCAGGTCCGGGCGGGAGGCGGTCATGAGCAACATCGTCGTGTTCGGCGCGGGTGGCACCGCGGGGTCGCGGATCACGGCGGAAGCCGTCGCGCGGGGGCACCGGGTCACCGCCGCGGTGCGCCGCCCGGAGGCGACCAGCTACCTGCCGGCGGGGGTACGGACGGTCACCGGCGACGCGACGTCCCCGCGGAGCGTACGAGAGCTGGCCGAGGACGCCGACGTGTTCGTGGTGGCGATCGGCGGCGGCGAGCGGGACCTGTGGCGGGACGCGGCGGACACCCTGGTGGGCACGCTGCGGGAGCTGCCCCACCCGCCCCGGGTGATCCACGTCGGGGGCGGGGCGACGCTGCTGACCCCGAAGGGCACCCCGTTTTTCGACGAGCCGGACTTCCCGGCCGAGTACCGGGACTCGGCGAAGGGCCAGGCCGACGCGCTGGCCGTCTACCGCGCCGCCGACGGGGTGACCTGGACGTACGTCTCCCCGCCGCCGCTGGAGTTCCACCCGGGCGAGCGCACCGGCCACTACCGCACCGGCACCGACGAGCCGGTGACCGACGCGCAGGGCCGCTCGGTGCTGACCTACGAGGACCTGGCGGTGGCGATCGTGGACGAGATCGAGAACCCGCAGTTCGCGAACGCCCGGTTCACCGCCGCGTACTGACGTTCAGTCGGCCAGCCGGGCGGGGAAGCCGCCGGTGGCGATCGGTCCCCAGCTGTCGATGGTGACCCGGATCAGCGACTTGCCCTGCTTGACCATCGCCGCCCGGTACTCGTCCCAGTCCGGGTGCTCCCCGGAGATGCTGCGGAAGTACTCCACCAGCGGTTCGAGGGCCTCGGGCAGGTCGAGCACCTCGGCGGTGCCGTCGACCTGCACCCAGGGCCCGTTCCAGTCGTCGGAGAGCACGCAGGCGGAGACCCGGGGGTCACGCCGGATGTTGGTCACCTTCGCCCGCTCCGGGTAGGTGGAGATCACCAGTCGGCCCGCGGCGTCCACCCCACAGGAGACCGGGGAGGACTGCGGCCGGCCGTCGGCGCGGGTGGTCATCAGCACGACCTTGTGCCGGGGGCGGAGGAACTCGATGAGGGCGTCCCGGTCGACCCGGGTGTTGCTCGCGATGCTGCGTGCCATGCGTCGGTTCTACCAGGCCGCCCGGCGGGCCGGGGTGCGCCCCCGGGCGGGTGACGCGGCGTCAGCGGGAGCGGCCGGCGACGCCGTGCGGGGAGGGCTGGGCCGGCACCCGGGGGCGGGCCGACGCCCGCCAGGCCCGGCCGTTGGCGTAGATCACCCGGAACCCGAGGTACGACGCGAGCGGCGCCCAGTGCGCCGAGCCCATCCGCAGCTCGGCGGCGTTGTGCCGCTGACCGTTGGCGAGCACGTCGAGCAGCACGGTCTCGAAGGCGGCCGATTCCACCCAGTCGACTTCGCGGGTAAAACCGCAGATCAGGGCCGCTCCGGTGATGTCCAGGAAATCGCGCAGCGTGGCGTCGGAGGCGCGCAGCACCGAGCAGCTGCCGAAGTAGAGCCGACGCCCCTCGCACCGGCCGGCCATCCGTTCCGCAACGTCGGCCAGTTCCACGGAGTCCCAGTCGGTGAGGCAGAGCCGGCTCGGTTCGCCGTGCATCGCGAAGAAGCCGACCCGGTAGTCGGCGTACTGCTTGAGCAGCCAGCGGTCGAGGAAGTAGAAGAGTTCGTCGCGGGTGGCCGCGTCCTTGTGGATGAACCGGATCCGGCCGAGCCGTTCGAGCAGTTCCAGCGTGGGCAGGACGGACCCGCGCTCGTTGAGGTCCCGGTGCCACTGGCCCTCGATGCAGAAGACGCCACCGCGCGCCACGCCCACCTCCCCGTTCGCGGAGCCCGGCGCAGACCTTACCGGCCCCGGGTCACGAGCCGGCATCACCCTCGGTGTCCCCGAACCGCCGCTTCTGTCACTCATGGGCGTTTTCGCGACCCGCTTCGACCGGCCGGATCCGCATGGGTGTTTCGCAATTTGCACTATTCACAGCGGCTGCCCAGGAACAAGCGATTGTGAGGACAATTCTGGTTAACGGCCGCTGACCGCCCGGAAGGCTGTCAGGGTGGAAGGGACGGGACGTTCCGGTCCATGTCCTGATCACCACCTATTCGACCTGTTACGGGAGGACTTCTGTGCGCGTGAACACCTTGAAGCGGGCGGTCATCGCGTTCGCCCTGGCGTTGCCCGGGGCCGCGATCGCCACGCTGGTCGCCGCGCCGGCGGCCCACGCCGACGGCTGCTACACCTGGCAACGGACCCTGTCCCAGGGGCGTTCCGGCGCCGACGTCCGCCAGCTGCAGATCCGGGTGGCCGGCTGGGCCGCGTACCGGGACATCGTCCGCGTCGACGGCAGCTACGGGCCGGAGACCGCCGCCGCGGTCCGGCGCTTCCAGTCCGCGTACGGGCTGCGCGTCGACGGCATCGCCGGCCCACAGACCTTCGCCAAGATCTACGACCTGCAGGACAACGACTGCACGCCGAAGCACTTCAGCTACACCGAGCTGGACAACGGCTGCGGCAAGGGCGGGTGGAGCGCTGGCCCGCTTTCACCGACCGCGACCAGGGAAAACGCGATACGCACCATGTGGAAACTGGAGGCGCTGCGGCGCAGCCTCGGCGACAAACCGATCTACGTGAGCAGCGGTTTTCGCAGCATCGCCTGCAACAACCAGGTCAGCGGGGCGGCGGCGGACAGCCAACACCTCTACGGCAACGCCGCCGACCTGACCTCGCGCAGTTCCTCGCTGTGCCAGCTGGCCCGCACGGCCCGCAGCCGTGGCTTCAGCGGCATCTACGGTCCCGGCTACCCCGGCCACGGGAACCACGTCCACGTGGACTCCCGCCGGGAGAACAACCGCGACCGCAGCTCGAACACGACCAGCTGGTCCGCGCCGAACTGCGGAATCTGATCGCCGCCGGCAGCCACGAGCCGGCGGACGTGGACGGCGGCCCGGCACAGGGGTGGGGGACCCTGCGGCCGGGCCGCCGTCGTGCCACCCCGGGCGCGGGCTGTCGGGCGTGCCCCCGATCAGCTCGCCCGGGGCCAGCGCGGCCTGGTGGCGGGGGGCGCCACCGGCCGACCGGTACCGCCGGGCCGGATGGCGGGCCGCACCCCAGGTGCGACGACCCGGCCGGCCTGGCCGCGCGGGGACTGGGTGACCGGGGCCGACGGACGCGCGGACGCCGGCCCGGTCAGCACGAACGGGAAGGGCACGTGCACGAACGGGTTGCCGTGCCGCACCAGCGCGTCGATCTGTCGCTCGTTGAGGCCGTGGGCCGCCAGCACCCGCCGGCCCCAGCGGTGCAGCCGGCAGGGGTACGCCGCGCCGTCGTTGCGGCACTTCGGTCCGGCGGGCCACTCCTCGGCGGCGTGCACCACCACCGCCCGGACCGCGAGCCGGACATCCTCGGGGGTCAGCGATGCCGGCACCGGCACCTCACCCAGGATCTGATCGATGGGATCCGTCGACTGCTCACCAACTCGCACGGCAGGCCTCCCGCAACTCGGCAGCGGTGCGGCTGACCCGCCGCACCACATCCTCGCCCAGTGGTACGGCCCCCGAGCGGCAGGAGTTCAATCCCGGCCTGCCCCGCGACGGGAGCCCGGTAGCGTTTCCGACAGGACAGCGAGGCCGGGAGCATGCGATGACCGAGCGGCAGCCGTACCGGGTGGTGGCCCGCCATCCGGGCTTCGAGCTGCGCCGCTACCCGCCGCACCTGGTGGCCGAGGTGCGCGTCGAGGGCGACTTCGCCACGGCCGGCAGCGAGGCGTTCCGACTGCTGGCCCGGTACATCGGCGGGGCCAACCGGTCCCGGCGGCCGATCGGCATGACCGCGCCGGTGGTGCAGGAGCCGGCCAGGACGGAGAAGATCGAGGTGACCGCCCCGATGGTCCAGGAGGAGGGCGACCGGCCCGGCTGCTGGCTGGTGCGGTTCGCCATGCCCGCGCCCTTCACCGCGGCGACGCTGCCCGAGCCGGAGGATCCCCGGATCACCACCCGGGAGATCCCCGGGCAGCTCGTCGCCGCGACGCGGTTCTCCGGCCGGTGGACCACCCGGGCGTTCGAGGAGCGGGCCACCGCGCTGGGCCGGGCCGTCGCCGCCGCCGGGTTCCAGCCGGCCGGCGCGGTCCGGTACGCCCGCTTCGACCCGCCGTGGAAGCCGTCGTTCCTGCGCCGTAACGAGGTCGCGCTCCCCGTCGCCGAATAGATCGGCGGCCGGCAGGGTTGCCGGGTCACCCCTAGACTTCCGGTGTCCCGCCCCCGGCCCAGATGGGAAGTTCCGTGCATCGCTGGCCCGCCGCCCTGGCCCTGGTCCTGCTGCTCGCCGGCTGCGGCGGCGGCACCGAACGGACGACCGAGCTGCCGGCCTGGCAGACCTCCGCGCCGACGGCCCCGGCCCCGCTGACCGCGAACGAGGCCAAGGGCCGCTACCTGGCGATCGTGGCGCCGTACAACACGGCCCTGGAGGAGCTGCAGGAGGCGCTGAAGGCGGGCCGGCCGTGGCGTACGGTCCGCACCCTGGCCCGTACGGTCGCCACCACCAACGCCGCCCACGCGGACCAGTTGCGGACGACGGTCTGGCCGGCGAAGGCGCAGGCCCCGGTCGCTGCGCTGCTCAAGGAGAACGACCTGGCGCTGCCGCACTGGAAGCTGGCCGGCGAGGCGACGAGCGCTGCGGCGCTCATGCGGGAGATCCGCGCGGCCGCCGCGCACGACGGCGGCGAGCAGGCGACCAAGGTACGCGCCAGCCTCGGCCTGCCCGCCTACCAGAAGCCCTGAGCTCGGCCGTCGCGGCTGCCCGAAGCTCACGGCGAGCGCGGCGGCGCGGTAGCCCCGGGCGCCCGACCCCGACGCGGCGGTGGGCCCGTGCCGCCGCGCGGCACGGGCCCACCGATGGTGGTGCGTCCTACTTCTTGTTGCCGGTGTTGGTCACCCGGAAGGTGTAGTCCGCGTCCAGGAAGGTGAGGTCGCCGGTCGGCAGGTTGGAGATCAGGACGGCGAAGTCGTCCTGGTTGCCGCCGGCGCACTTCGTCTGGAGACCGCTACGGGTGAACTGGTCCCCGGTGAACCGGTAGACCCAGTTGCCCGCGCCGTCGGTGATCTCCCCCGCCGAGGTGGTGCCCGGCGTGAGGTCGCAGTGGCTGACCACCTGGACGGTCCAGTTGTTGTCCTGGGTGCCGGTGGTGGAGAACCAGTCGCCGGCCGGCGAGGAGAGGGTCGCGTCGGCGCCGTTGACCCGGACGTCGTCGACGAACCAGCCGGTGTCCAGGTAGGCGGCGTCGGTGGAGTACCGGAACCGCACGTCGGTCGCGCCGGCCGGCAGGTTGGCGGTGAGGTGCACGTAGACCGGGTCGTCCACGAAGTACTCGCCGCCGGAGGTGCCGGTCAGGCCGTTGCCCTCGGTGTTGTTGCCGTGCGGGTTGTCGTTGGTGGTGACGACCTGTCCGGCGTCGTTCCGCAGCGGGACGGTGACCCAGTCGCCGCCGACCAGGGCCTCGGCGAAGCCGTAGTCCCAGCCCTCCTCGATGAAGTTCCAGCTCCAGAAGTCCAGCGAGCTGACCGGGCCGGCGGTATCGACGTTGAGGATGTTGTCGGACTGGCTCTCGTAGCCGGCGTACCAGTGGGTGGTGCCGGTGTGCGGGGCGATGACCGTCTGGTCGTCGCCGTCGAAGGCGACCGCGACGGTCGGGCCGGGGTTGCGGAACCGCTCGACCGACATGCCGAACGGCACGGCGGTGGTGTCCGGGCGGTTCTTCAGCCGGGCCCACTTGGCCTCCGGCGTGGCCCCCTGGTAGCTGCCGCGACCGCTCCAGAACACGTCGTCGGCGATGTCGATGGTCCACGCCGTGTCGGCCGGGTCACCGAAGTTGAAGGCCTTGATGTCGTAGGTCGGCGAGTTCTCGTCGTCCAGGTAGACCGCCACCGACCAGTCGCGGAACAGGTCCGCCGCGCTGCGCAGGTGCGAGCCGGTCGCGGCGTTGAAGTCGTCGATGGCGTTCTGCACGCCGGTCATGCCGTCGGCCTGCTCCTCGAAGATGGTCTTGATGAGCAGGTCACCGGCCTTGTCGTCGTACTGCTTGTCCGGGGTGTAGGTGCCGTCGCCGTTGCCGCCGGCCTGCTCCCACAGGTACTGGAAGTAGGTGAACGAGGCGCCGTAGTTGGCCAGTGTGCCGCCCCAGCGGGTCAGCGAGGTCTCCTCGTAGAAGACCTGCTGGTTGCTCAGGTGCGAGCCGCCGGCGTCCAGGCCGTTGAGGAAGATGGCGAAGTCGGCCAGCCCCTCGTCGACCCAGGAGAGCTCGCCCGGATCGCTGTAGTTGTGCAGCAGGTGCTGCAGCTCGTGGGCGACGGTGCCCTCGTACAGTTCCGGACGGTCGTTGGCCGGGTTGGCGTCGCGCCACGGCGAGTCGTTCGGCCCGACCCGGTTCGCCCAGTCCAGGGCGTCGACCACGATCACGTTCATGCCGACGCTGTCGATGAAGTCGGGGGCGAAGTAGCCGGCCGTGTACGACGTCTGCGCGCAGTCGTAGTACGCGTCGTCCTGGATGTTGTAGAGGACCATCACCAGCGAGTCGCTGGCCGGCTCGGCCGGGTCGGCCGCGTCCATCGGGCCGTAGTGCTCCTCGTCCACGGCGACGATCTGGTCGGCGAGCTTGTCGCCGACGTAGTTGATCTCCGCCTGCGTGAGGGTGAACTGCGCCGCGGTGGCGGTGGCGCACGGCGTGAACCCGTCGGCCGGGTTGTGGTCGAACTGCGGGTCGAGGCTGGCCACGCCGGCCGGCGCGGTGCCGTCGAGCGGGGTGCCCTTCGGGACGTAGATGTAGACCGGGGTGCCGTCGGGCGTGGTGTTGGCGTACACCCGGGTGAAGTCCTGGTTGTACGTTCCGCCCGCGGCGCTGTCGTTGATCGGCAGCGTGATGGTCGGTTCGCCGGGAAGGTTCTCGTGGTCGTTGGCCTGGGCCGGGGCCGAGACCGTGAAGGCGAGCGCTGTCATGCCCGCCGTCAGGGCCGCGATCCGGCTCGGTCGTCTCATTCGCACGCGGATGCCTCCTGGGAGTGTGGCCGCGACAGCTCGTCCACGGCCATCGATGTAACACCTTTCCAGCCCCGTGCGTTGCAGTCCTACCGGGGCTGACCAGGGAATACGTTCCTTAGCAGACCATCAGCGACGACGAATGCGAAGAGACTTTCTGTAACGAAGACGTCACGACGTCGATAACTGGCTGGCCGGAAATTCCCGTCGTACCGGAACCTGATCCCGGGTCACCCGGGAAGCCGACGTCGCATCCTCCGAGCAGCTGTCCACTGACGAGGGACACGACAATGCGTACGGGGCCGCCCGGACCGCGGCAGGACGTACGGGGGGCTTCTTGGGTCGGATCCGGCTGCCGCTACCGTTCCCCGTCTGGGGAGGTGCCGGTGTACGTCGTATCGGTGATCAATTACAAGGGCGGGGTGGGCAAGACCACCATGACCGCCAACCTCGGGGCCGAGCTGGCCAACCGGGGGATGAAGGTGCTGCTGATCGACCTCGATCCGCAGGCCAGCCTGACGTTCAGCTTCTACGAGCCGGACGACTGGCGGGACCGGCTGCGCGACGACCGCACGGTCAAGCGCTGGTACGACGGGCTGCGCGGGGACACCCCCAAGATCACCCTCGGTGAGCTGGTGGTCTCCCCCGGCCCGGCGAACGCGCACCTCAAGGGCGCCGGCCGGCTCGACCTGATCGCGTCCCACCTCCAGCTCGTCGACATCGACCTGGCGCTGGCCCGGGGCGTGGCCGACGGCGACGAGTACGACGCCGAGCTGTTCCGGGTGCGGGGCTCGCTGGCCGAGGGGCTGCACGACGAGGCGCTGGATCCGTACGACCTGGTGCTGATCGACTGCCCGCCGAACTTCAACGTGGTCACTCAGTCGGCGATCATCGCCAGCGACCACCTGCTGATCCCGGCGCGGGCCGACTACCTCTCCACGCTCGGCATCGACTACCTGCACGGCAACGTCCGGGAGCTGGTCGACCGGTACAACGCGGACTCCCGCCGGTTCGCCACCATCCGCCGGCACCACAAGGTCGCGCCGGGGATCGCCGGCGTGGTGTTCACGATGATCCAGCTCATGGCGCAGCGGCCGATCGCCGCCCATCAGGGCTACATGGACCAGGTCCGGGCGCTCGGCGTGCCGGTCTTCCCGACCGCGCTGCGGGAGAACGTCACGCTCTTCGCCACGAACACCCCGCGCGGCGTGCCGGTGGTGCTGCGGGAACGGGTCACCGCCCCACCGGTCCGCGAGGAGCTGCGGCAGATCACCACCGAGTTCCTCGCCCACCTCCAGCCCGCCGGAGCCACGGCATGACCGACCCGACGCGCACCGCCCTGGCCCGGGTCGCCGAGTTCCTGACCGGCCTCTCGGCGGCGGACCTGACCGAGCTGGCCGCCGGGCGGGCCCGGCTGGCGTTGGTCCGGGCGGGGGACGCCACGCCATCTGGTCCCTCCGCCTCCCCGGCCCTGGCGACCGCCGCCGGGACGACCACCGTCGCGGCACCGACCGGTGCGGCCGCCCCGCTGGCCACGCGGCCGGTGGCGGCGTCCGCCGTGGACCCCGAGCACGCCTACGCGGCGCTCGCCGCCATGTCGCGGCGCGACGACGGTACGGCGTACCTGTCGTCGTGGACGACCCGTGACCTGCGGGCGCTGGCCGCGCGGACGGGGCTGCGCGGGGTAACCGGACTGCGGAAGATGGAGCTGGTCGAGCGGATTGTCGACCGCACCATCGGCTTCCGGCTCGACTCCACCGCCATCCGCCGGCGCTGACCGCCACGCCCCCGGCTGCTGGCCGCCATAGGGGACGCCCGCCAACGGCGGCGTCCCCGTCGGCTCAGCGGTGGGTCAGGTAGTCGCGGGCGATCTGCCGCAGCCGGGTGTGCGTCCCGTCGTAGGTGCTCGCGCCGCCGAGGTAGCGCTTGGCCACCTTGGCGACCATCGTGTAGTTGGGGTCGCAGACGTTGCCGACCGGCGCCTCGCCGGCCTGGCTGATCAGCTGGTACGCGTCGAGCTGGTCCAGGCCGACCAGCTCGGCGGTCCAGGTGACCAGGTCGTGCTGGCTGATCCGGTACGCGTCCTCCAGCGGCCGGGCCGAGCCGGTGCACATCAGCGCGTCGTCGGACTCCAGGCGCGGCCACGGCGTCCCGACGCCCTTGATCACGTCGACCACGACGGTGGTGTTCATGGCCGCCTCCACCGCGGTGCCGCAGACCTCGCCGTGGCCCTGCCGGCAGTGGCCGTCCCCGAGGGCGAACAGGGCTCCCGGCACGTTGACGCCGAAGTAGGCGGTGACCCCGGCCCGCAGCTCGGGGGTGTCCATGTTCCCGCCGTGGGTGTCCGGGGTGATCGTCATGCGCGCCTCGAAGGCGCCGGGCGCCACGCCGACGGTGCCGTGCATCGGGTCCAGCGGCAGTTCGACGGTGAAGTCGCCGCGCCGGGCGCGGTAGGTGACCGTGCCGGCGGCCACGTCGACGTCGTACCGCCAGACGACCTCGTCGAGCGGGGGATGCAGGGTGGCGGTGGCGTGGGTGCCGGTGAGCGCCCCGAAATGCGGGAAGGTGGTGGAGATCGCCCAGTCCCGGGCCGGTTCGATGGCGACGAAGTGGACGGCGAGGGTGTCCCCCGGTTCGGCGCCCTCGACGTGGATCGGGCCCGTCACGGGGTTGAGGTACGGGAACTCGCACACCCGCGACGGCAGGTCGTCCACCCCGCGTACCCGCCCGCCGAAGCAGTCCTCGGTGTGCAGCTCCAGGATCGTGCCCGGCCGTACCCGGCGCACCGGCTCCCGCCCGCCGAAGGTGTACGACAGCTCGTCTGGCTCGGGCCGGTACTTCACGACCTCGTTCATGCTCGCTCCTTGGCCGGCTCGTCCGTGGGTTCGTGCTCGGCGTCGGTCAGGGCGGGCAGTTCGGGGCGCCGGCCGGTCGCGTAGAAGGTCAGCAGGACCAGCACCCCGATGCCCAGCCAGACGAAGCCGAGCACCTGAGCGGCGACCTTGGCGTTGATCACGACGAAGAGCAGGATGACGAAGCCGACCACCGGCACGACCAGGTGCCGCAGCCAGTCCCGGCTGCTGTTACGGATCACGTAGTGCACCACCACGGACACGTGCAGCGCCAGGAAGGCCGTCATCGCGCCGAAGTTGACCAGTGTGGAGAGCAGGGAGATGCCGTCGTCCCGGCTCGCCATCCAGAGCCCGAGCGCGAGGGAGATGCCGGCGACCAGCAGGGTGGCGTTGGCTGGCACTCGGTGTCGGGCGTTGACCCGGGCCAGCAGCCGGGGCATCTGCCCGTCCCGGGCCATCGCGTACAGCAGGCGGGAGGTGGCGGCCTGCGCCACCAGCGAGTTGGCGAAGCCCCAGGCGATCGCGGTGGCCAGGGCGGTGAGCCCGGCCAGCCAGCCCCCGCCGGCGACCCGGGCGGCGTCGTAGAGCGCGGTGCCCTCCGGGTCGCCGTCGGCCAGCAGGCTCGCCGAGTCCGGTACGAGCAGCGCGGCGACCCAGGTCTGCACGATGAACAGGGTGCCGGCGAGCAGCAACGCCGCCACCATCGCCCGGCCGATCTGGCGGGCCTCCTCCCGGCTCTCCTCGGCCAGCATGGAGATGCCGTCGAAGCCGAGGAAGGAGAGCACGGCGATCGACACCGCGCCGAACACCAGCGGCCAGGAGAACGTCCCGGAGTCGAAGAGCGGGCGCACACTGAATCCGTCGCCCTTGCCCTCGGCGAGCGCGACCACGCCGACCACCAGGAAGATCGCCAGGATCACCAGTTCGGCCGCCAGCATGACCCGGTTGACCCGGGCGGTCATCCGGATGCCGAGGTAGTTGACCGCGGTGTTGAGCACGACGAAGGCGGCCAGCCAGGCCCACACCGGCACGGCCGGCACGAGCGAGTGCATCGCTACGCTGGCCACCAGGTAGAGCAGACCGGGCACCAGGATGTAGTCGAGCAGGATCACCCAGCCGGCGAGGAAGCCGACCGGTGGGGCGATGCCGCGGCCGGCGTAGCTGTAGACCGAGCCGGCCATCGGGAAGGCCTTGACCATCTGCGCGTACGACAGGGCGGTGAACATCATCGCGACCATGCCGATGAGGTACGCCAGCGCCACCATGCCGCCGGAGCCGGCGTAGACACTGCCGAAGATGCCGAATGGGGCGATCGGCACCATGAAGATCAGACCGTAGACCAGCAGGTCCGTGAAGCTCAGGGAACGGCTCAGCTCCTGCCGGTAGCCGAAGCGCTCGATGGGGGTGGAAGCCTCGCCCGGGGGTCGGGTCACCGAGGTCTCCTTTCCGCTCGTGACGGGAGGGGCAGGGTGGAGTCACGTGATGGAGCCGCGGGTCTGGACCGGAAAAGTGAGACGGGCTTCCCTATTGATTAACTTCTACGCCCTGCCGATCGCCGGGTCAACCACCGGCGGGCGCTGCCGGCCAACGCACGGACTGCCTAGGCTGGACGAGGACGCACATCGACGCGAGGAGGCGGGATGGCAGAACGGAAGGCCGGCGTGGGCCGGTACGTGGCCCTACTGCGCGGGGTCAACGTCGGCACCACCCGGATCGCGATGGCCGACCTGCGCCGTCTCGTCGCCGACCTCGGCCACGAGGACGTCAAGACCTACCTGCAGAGCGGCAACGCGGTCTTCACCAGCACCGCGACAGACCCCGCCAAGCTGGCCCGGGGCATCGAGCGGGCGATCAGCGACGAGCTGGGGCTGACCGTGCCGGTGCTGGTCCGCAGCGGCGCCGAACTGACGGCGGTCACCGAGGCCAGCCCGTACGCCGACCGGCAGGACGACCCGACCCGGCTGCTGGTGGCCTTCCTGTCGGCGCCCCCCACGAAAAGCCGCGTGGCCGAGCTGACCGTGCCGGCCGGGGAGAACGTCGAGTACGCGGTGGCCGGCCGGGAGATCCACCTGCACTTCCCCGACGGCGGGTACGGCCGGACGAAGTTCACCAACGCGTACCTGGAAAAGCAGCTCGGCGTGGTGGCGACGACCCGCAACTGGAAGTCGGTGTGCGCGCTGCGCGACCTGGCGACGAGCTGAGCGGCGACTCCACCGTCCGGCTGAACTTCACCTTATCGATCTTGTCCGGTGGTCCACGGTCCCGCTACGCTGCGGGGCCGCCAACGTCATTTGTGAAAGGACCACCGTGACCGCTCCCGTTTCCGCCACCGCCCAGAAGTCCTGGGTGGTCGCGCTTCTGCTCTGCTTCTTCTTCGGCGTGCTCGGCGTGCACCGCTTCTACGCCGGCAAGGTCGGCACCGGCATCCTGCAGCTCATCACCTTCGGTGGTCTGGGCATCTGGACGCTGATCGACTTCATCCTGATCCTGGTCGGGTCGTTCAAGGACAAGCAGGGCCAGCCGCTCGCCAAGTGAGCACCGCGCGGAGGGGCCGGGGTCGGGCGATCCCGGCCCCTCCGGCGTACGCCTAGAAGTGGTAGGCGGTGTGGTACTCCGGCACCACCACCCGGCTGCGCGGGGACGCCTTCCGCACGGCGGCGATCAGGTCGTCGAGGCGCTTGCGGTCGCTCGGCGCGACGGTCGGCGGGTTGGTCAGCGGGGTCTCGAAGTTGTCCCAGTGCACCGGCACCACGACCTTCGGGTAGTCCAGTGCCGCCATCAGCCGCGGCACGTAGTCGGCCGTCGAGCTGGTCGCCGCCGAGGCCACCATCGCGACGTCCGGCGCCAGCCCGGCGAGGTGGCGCTCGTTGAGGTCACTCGCCCCCATGAAGAACACCGCCGGGCCGTCGGCGACCCGGATCTGGTACGCCAGGGTGTCGCCCTCGGGCAGGTCCGCGATGGTGGCGGGCTTCGGCGGCGGGGACACCCGCACTCCCGGGAAGGCCAGCGAGTACGCCCCGTTGCGGCTGTGCAGCGAGCTGACCACCTCGACGGTGTAGTCGCCGAAGTCGAGCACCTCGCCGCCCTTCACCGGGCTGAGCTGCCCGGCCGGCACCCCGTACGCCAGGCCCAGGTGGTAGGCCGTGAGGGTGCCGAAGACCCGGGCGCCGGTCCGGCCGGCGATGTGCGGCACGTCGTTGTAGTGGTCCCAGTGGGTGTGCGTGACCAGCACGTTCTCGGCCCGGTCCACGTGCCGGTCGACGACGGCGGTGTCCACCTCGAGCGGGGTGGCCGGGTCGAAGGCGCCCCGGAACAGGCCGGTGTCGAGGCGGCTCAGGTAGGGGTCGACCAGGACCGTCCGGTCGCCGATGTCGATCCGCCAGCCGGACGTACCCCACCAGCGGAAACTGACCGCGCCACGGCGTCGGCCGGTGCTGGCGGCGACCGGCGCGGTGGCCGGCGGGGCCGCCTGGGCCGGCGTGGTCAGCGCGGCGGCGGCGAGCCCGCCGGCGGAGACGGCGGCGGTGCCGACCGCGGCGTCCCGGAGCAGCCGGCGACGGTCGATGCCGGACGTACGGTTCTCGGGCATGGTGCGTCCTCCCCGTGGGGTTCGGTGATCGGTACGCCCACCCCACCACCCGGACCCGCCCCACGTCCAAGAT
>NZ_QGKS01000297.1 GCF_003172935.1 Micromonospora sicca
AATGTGGTCAGTCAACCGTCCCGAGAGCACCGCCTGTGGCATCACGACCGGCAACCGTACCGACCCTCGACGTCACCCGTCAGCCCGGCACGCTGACCTGCACCGATGCCCTATCTGAACGGCATTGGCTCATGCAGCAGCAGCGACGACTCGCCGACGTCGAGCGGGATCTGGCCGGTGACCTTACGATCTTCGAGCAGCAGCAACCCGTGCTCGACGGACTAGCCGCAGCCGCCACGGCGGCCGACACCGAGGCCACCACCGCCGCCGAGACTGTCGGCGATCTTCAGCGACGCCTTACCGACGCTCGCACACTCGTGCAGCAGCTCCGACGACGGCATGCCGCACTCGGCCGTGCAGAAGAAGAGCTGACAGAACTCAAGGCGACCGCCGAGGCTACGCAAGCCGACATCCTCAATGTGGAGGAAGCCATCCGCGTTGCGGACCTGCGGCAGCGCGATGCGGAGGAGATGCTGAACGCCGCGGTACGGGCCAGCTCCGCTGTGTTCGCCGCGTCGACGTGCACGCCCGGCGACCCCTGTCCGATCTGCGAGCGAAGCCTCCCGCCGGACTACATCGCCCCCCGGGCACCGGAACAGGGCCCGCTCGAGGAAGTGGTCGAAGCCAGGCGTCAAGAACTTCTCGACGTACAACTTCGTCGCGCTAGCCATCAGGCAATGCTGAGCGAGCAGAGCAAGCAAGCGAAGCAGCTGGAAACGAAGGTCAACACCAAACGCACCGAAGTGGCTGAGACACGGGCGCAGTTGCAACAGCTGCTAGAGCTGGACACTGCGCCGAGTGACGACTTCTCGGATGATGACCTGTTCCGAGATCTCGTACAGCAGCTGTCGGACGCCGGCGAACGCAAGACGGTGACGGCGGAAAAGGCCCAGACGGCCCGCGACGCCGCAACGGTCGCCAGGACCGCGCATGACGCCACCGGCGTCGCACTCAAACGCCGTTATGACGAACTCGCCACGGACCAGAAACGGCTCAATGACGAGTACAGCGCGCTGGCCGCCAGCATTCTGGAACTCCCGGCCCTCTACCACCTTCCGGTACCGCTGCACGACGAGTCGTTGGAACGCATGCTCGGTCGGATCGCAGTCTGGTCCATCGAAGCCGAGAAACTCGCGAACCACCACGCCGACCTCTCGTCCGGCCTCGGCAAGCTCCGGGAACAGCAGGCGGAACTGGCGACCCGCCACTTGGAACAGGTCGAGCGAGCTGCCGCACCGATCGAACAACAGCTGCGGGCGCTGCACAGCACGCTTCGCAACGCCGTAGACACTCTCGACCTCACGGCGCCAGTTCCGGCCCTTCCCGCATTCAAGCATTGGACCGAACACCTCTCCGAAGTGGTGGAGTGGAGCGCGGACCTCGAAACCATCGCCGAGGAGACGGCGCACAGCCTCGCTGTCACCGCAACCCAGGCGGCCGGCGAAGTGACCCGCCACGAAGAGGCCGCCGCCGCGGTGCTGGACACTGCAGGTACCCCGGACGCCAATGCCCTCGACGACGCATGGGCACAGGCGGTCTCCGACGCGAACCACGCCGAGAACGACCTCATTCGGGCCCGACGCGAACTGCCCATCGCCGCCGACCTGGACGACCGGATCACCCGTGCGACGCCCGTCGTGGAAGCCCTCCGGGAAGTGGCCGGCCTGCTTGCGAACGCCCAGTTCCCGGCACTGGTCGTGGCCAAGCGACAACGCGCCTTCCTCGGACTCGCCACCGAGCAACTGCTCGCGATGAGCGGACGCCGGTTCGCGTTCGCCGAGGACTTCCGGATCATCGACCGGCACACCGGCCAACCACGCGACGTGCGCACGCTGTCCGGCGGCGAAACCTTCCAAGCCAGCCTGTCGTTGGCACTGGCCATCGTCGAGCTGGCGGGCCGCGCTGGAGGCCGTGTCGATGCGCTCTTCCTCGACGAGGGATTCGGCACGCTCGACGCGGACAGCCTCGACGACGCCATCGAGGCACTGTCCCGGCAAACCCTCGGCGGCCGACTTGTCGCCGTGATCACCCACATGCGCGCCGTCGCCGAGCGAATCGACAACGTCCTCGTCGTGTCTCGGACCTCCAGCGGCAGCCAGGTTGCGTGGGCAACTGCCGCAGAGCGGGCGTCGCTCGTTGACGAGGATCTCCAGGAAGGGCTCCTCCCGTGAGCCATCGAGGAGGGTTCACCGGCCTCGATCATTGCACTACAGTGCGCTACGTGATCGTCGCTTCTAGGTATGTCGCACGACTTCCCACAGCATGCGGAACGCGATGAATCCCGAATTGCAGGACTTTGTCGACCGGGGGACTGCTGCGGTCCGGCGGGTCTTGCGGAGCGACTCCGGCTTCAGCGGGTGAGGAGTCCGGTGCTGTGGTTGGCGTCCACGACGCGCTGGGTGTCTTGTAGGACGATCTAGACCTGGGCTGGGTCGGCGTAGGTGAGCCAGGACATCACCCAGGTGTAGGCCTGACCGAGGTGACCGAGGCCGACGATCCACCAGGCTGCTGGGGCGTGAGTTAGTTCGGGCCCGTCGGCGCTGGTCCCCGGCTGCCAGAGGTTCACGGTGATGGTGCGCCAGCCGGCGTCGCTGCCCGGGCGGTTGCGGAGCGCGCCGAAGGCCTCGTGTACGCCGAGGGCCGCGGCGGCGATCGCGGCCAGCACGTTCCCCTCGACGGCGTGGTCGGTCCTCGTGTCGGCCGGGTAAACGTGAGCGGTCCAGCCGCTCCATCTCGCCCGGCCCTTTGTAGCCAGGCCCGACCAAACGGCGGCTCTCGGTCGATCGATCGAGCAATTCAATAATGTCGCACCCTTGACTTACATTGCGTGTGGCATCGACTACGCCTTGATCTTGGGTGGGTCGGCGGTCGAAGGAGGGAGGTGCCGGGCCGGTGAGTGACATCGCGGGTGAGCTTGCGCGCGTCCGCGTGGCCTTCGCTAAGCCGACGTTGACGCTGCTCGCCAAGCGGAAGTGGGCGCCGGTCGTGTTGTCTATCTTCATCGCGTCCTTCAGCCGCGATCAGGACGTGATCGCGGCCGAGCGTTTCCACGCCCAGGTGGCGATCTATCTGGCCGAGTTGCGGTCGCTGGGTGAGGAGGTCCCGGACGGTGCGGCGCGGGTGCTGTGCCGCCGGTGGGTCGACGAGCAGTGGCTGGTGCTGTCGGCCAACGACGACAAGGCGGAGGAGTACTCGCTGACGTCGCACGCCCAGGAGGCGATCGACTACGTGCACCGGCTGTCGGGGAGCAGGTCGATGTTCAGCGAATCGCGAATCCGCACGATCCTCGAGGCGGCACGTCGCTGCGCGATGGACGCCAACCCGGATCGGGAGGATCGGCTGCGGCGACTTGACGAGCAGATCGGGCGTCTGACCGCGGAGCGTGAACGGATCGCGGCCGGTGGGGCGATCGATCCTTTGCCGGACGATCGGCTCATCGAGGAGTACCTGAACCTGCGGGATTTGATCGCGCAGCTGCCGGCCGATTTTATGCGCGTGTCGGAGTCGGTGAAGGCGATCCACCGCGGCATCGTGGCCGATTTCCGGGAGGAGGCACGCCGGACCGGCGAGGTGCTGGACAGCTACCTGACGCGGTCCAGCGACCTGATGGCGGAGTCTCAGGAAGGGCGCGCGTTCACCGGCGCCGTGGAGCTGCTACGTGACGACCGGCTGCTCAAGGAACTGCGCGAAGACCTGGGCTCGATCTTGCAGCATTCGTTCGCGCAGGCGCTCACCCCGTTAGAGGCGCGAGAGTTCCGTAACACGGTGGTGGGGATCCGGCACGGCATCGATGTCGTGCTGGAGCAACGCCGCCGGCTGTCAGCGACCTTACGGGCGCACATCACCCGACACGACGCCATCCGGGACCGCGAGCTCGACGACGCGCTGCGGCGGGTCAAGACCGAGCTGGCAGCGTGGATGCAGGTAACCGGAGCCCGGTCACGACTGGACATGGTGTTGGGGCTGCCGTCGCTGGAACTGGCGCATCTGCGGCAGCGTTTCTACAACCCCGACGACTACGCGCCGCCACCGCCGTTGCGCGGCCACGGTGACGACGCGGTGCCGCCCCTGAGCATGGAACAACTACGCCAGCAAGGCGGTCCCAGCCTGGCCGAGTTCCGCGCCGCACTGTACGAGCGTCTGCGAGACGGCGCTGTTTCGGTCACCGCCGGCGAGGTCTTCCGTGGCGTGTCTGACGAACTGCGCCGCCCGGTCGAGGTCCTGGGTCTGATCCAGATCGCGGCGGCAGTGCATGCCCTCGACCCAGCACGAGACGACGGGAGCGAGACATTCGAGGCAGTCCGCCCCGATGGCAGCCGCCGCACGTTTGAAGGCCCCCGGTTGAAATTCGGGCAGGCACAGCTGGCCGCCTTGGGCGACGACAAGCAAGGAGGAGCCGATGACTGACCCGGACCTGGACGAGGCCGACGGCGCGGATCACGACGGCTCCTGGGACGACCTCGACCGGATGCTGGACGATGACGGGCCGCAGGCATTGTTCGAGGGCGACTGCGGTCAGTTGGCCCTTGAGGTGCGGCGCACGTTCGTGTCGCTACTCAAGAAGCGGTACATCTCCGCCGAACGGCACCCGCAGGACTGGCGGGTGTTGATGGAGAACCGAAGCCTGCTGGAGTCGCGGTTCAACGACATCTTCCTGCAGCTGGTCGTCAGCGGTGACTACGAGGTGGCGTACAAGCGGCAGGCGAGTCCGGACGGTGGCGGCGTGTTCCCCACGGTTCTGCACGACACCACCTACAACCGGGAGCAGACCATCCTCATGGTCCATCTTCGGGCCGTGTTCCGCAGCAAACGCGCGTCCGGCGACGACGTGGTTTTCGTGGATGCGGAGGATCTTGTCCAGGAGCTCGCTAACTACCGGCCCGCGAGTAACACCAACCACGTCAACGACGAGAAAGCTGCCCGTCGCGCGGTCGAGGCGCTGGTCACCAGCGACATCCTGTTGAAGAGCAGCGAGGACGACCGGTACCGCATCTCACCGATCATCGAGGTCCTGCTGCCCGTCAACCGCGTGCAGGAGCTGTACGAAAGCCTCGTCCGAACCCGAAGTGGTGGATCTGGGACCGGCGACCACAGTGGCCCGGACCAGGGGGACAGGCAGCCGTGAGTATTCCACTGCAGTCCGTGCGTGCCCGGCCGGACGCCGAGATCGGTACCCAGCAGTGGCGCGTCGAGTCGCTCCAGTTGGTCAACTGGGGCGGCTTCGAAGGCCACCACACCATCGCATTCGCGGAAACCGCGACTCTGATCAGCGGCGCGAGCGGCACCGGCAAGTCCACGCTGCTCGATGCCTACGTCGCCCTGATGATGGACAGCAACACGCCGTTCAACGGGGCCTCCAACGACGCTGTGACCGGACGTGCTCGCAGCAGCGAGCAGCGCAACATCCTGTCCTACATGCGGGGCAAGGTCGACACGAGCCGTGAGGCCGGGACCGGCCGACTGCGTGACGACGTTCTGCGCGGCCAGCACTCCAGCACCTGGTCCGCCGTCGCGATGACCTGGCGCAACGACGTCGACGAACGGTTCACCGCCCTGCGGCTGTACTACGCCGCGGTCTCCGCGATCAGCTTCAACGACCTCGGCAAGCACCTGGCCACCATCAACGGACCGTTCGAGTTGTCCCTGCTGGACCCGTTCGCCGCCGATCGTTTCGTACACCAGCAGGTCACCAAGCGATTCCCGGGCCTGAAGTTCCATGATGGCTACGCCCAGTTCGCCGCAGCGCTGCACACCCGGCTCGGTATCGGCGCCAACGGCGACGGCGCCAAGGCGCTGAAGCTGCTCGCCCGTATCCAGGCCGGCCGACAGGTCACCACCGTCGATGGGCTCTACAAGGACATGGTCCTGGAAGAACCGAAGACCTTCACCGCCGCGAACAGGGCGGTCGAGCACTTCGACGACATCCAGGCCTCCTATAACACCATGAAGACCGCGGAGAAGCAGGTCGCGGTCCTCGACGGCATCCCCTCGACCTACCAGGCCATGACGGAGGCGCGGGAGGAAGCCGACCTGATCGAGTCCCTGCGGATCGAGTCGACCGACGCGAACACACCGTTCTTGCTGTGGGCCCGGCAGGTCGAAGCCGCCCTGTTGACCCAGGCGATCACCGACAACCGCGCCCGACAGGGCACGATTACCGGACGGCTCACTGCTGCTCAGGCGAGACAGACATCCTTGCAGGCAGAGATCGCCGACCTGCAGGAACAACAACGTTCTAACGGCGGCGACGCTCTGGAAGCCTTGGAACGCTCCATCAGCGTTCTCAACGGTACGGTGACCACCGTCGAGCAGACGCTGAGCACCTTCCGCCAGCGCACTGCGGTCCTCGAGCGCGGGTTGACCTCGTCGGAGGAGTTCGACGCGCTGCGGGCGGACAGCGGCGCCTTCCTGGGCACGTTCGAGCAGCATCGTCTCAGCCTGCAACAGCAGCGTGACCAGACGCTGAAGGATGCTCACCCGCTGCAGACCGGGCGCGACAAACTCCAGCGGGAGTTCGACTCCCTGAAGGGACGTACAGGCCTGGTCCCCCATGACCTTCACGCACAGCGACTTGCCCTCGCCCAGGCGATGAACCTGCAGGCCGAAGATCTTCCGTTCGTGGCGGAACTCATCGACATGGCACCGCAGTTCGAGGCGTGGCGCGAGGCAGCCGAGCTCGCGTTGGGCGGTTTCGCCGTCACCATGCTCATCGACGAACGCCGCCTGGACGAGGCCCGACGGCGGGTCAACCCCCTGCGGTTCGACCGACGGATCCGCTTCGAGGGGGTGCCGCTGAACGAGCCGACGCGACGCACACCGAGCCCGGACACGCTCCCCGGCAGGTTCGTCACCCGAGAGACACCGCTCACCGGCTGGCTGCTCAACACACTGATAACGCGGTTCGGCTACGACTGCATCGACAATCCAACCCTGCTCGACTACACCAACTTCGGACTCACCATCACCGGTCAGACGAAGGAGCGCAGGCGCGGCGCGCATGGCGGGCACGGCGCGCGCAGGGTGATCGGCTTCTCCAACCGACATCGACTCGCCCAGATCGTCGACGAGCAGAAAGGCATCGACGAGCAGCTCGGCGAGTTGGCAAGGCTGAAGATCGAGCTGGAGGCACGCAGTAACAGGCTGCATGCCGAACGCGATGCCCATAACCACGTCATCATCACGACGTGGGCCAGTATCGACGTGGCCGGCGTCCGGGAAGAGATCAAGGAGAAGGAGCGGGCCTACCAGCGTCTCCTTGCCGCCAGTGACGTGCTCCGCGAGCTGAAACAGCAGGAAGAAAAGCTTGCCGGGCAGCTCGAGAACGTCCAACGCGACGTCTTCGGCGACGAGAAGGAACAAGAGCAGCTAGGCAAGACGCACGAGAAGCTCCTGGAGGATCAGGCCAAGGTCAGCGCCCATCTGCAGGACATGCAGGGTGATCCATCCGCGACGTTGACGGAGCCTCAGTCGGCACGCCTACAAGCCACCCGGGACGGCACCGGCTTCGACGAGACTCTCGATGGATTCCGCAGATCCGTCGAGGTGATTAAGACTATGCTCGCGGATGCCTCCGAACGTGCCCGGCGCGAGGCCGCCGGTCACGAGCGGCTGCTGTGTTCCACCTTTAAACGGTTCCAGGAACAGTGGCCACGCCCCAACCTCGGCGACGGCGTCGACTCCTACGACGGCTACCGCGAGATCCTCACGGACCTGCTCGAGGAAGGCCTCCACGAGCGACGCGCCAAGTTCAGCCGGCAGGTCAGCGACTGGTCCGGCGTCGACCTGCTGCGCCTGCACGGGGCATACGAAGAATCGGTCGAGGAGATCGAGGCTCGCCTCGAACCGGTGAACGACATCCTGTCCCGTCTACCCTTCGGCGCCGGTCGAGATCGCCTACACATCAACCTGCGCCGCCGGGAGGCCAAGGACATCGCCAAGTTCCGCAAGGAACTGAAGATCCTCGCGTCCGGTACCACGGAGACCGCCAGCGACGCGGAGATCGAGGCGAGGTTCGAGCGACTGCGCAAGTTCATCGACCGCATCCGCAAATCGGACAAAAGCAGCCAGCGCGAGTACCTGATCGACGTTCGCAAGCACGTCGACATCGATGCCGAGCGACGCGACACCACCGGTCGGCAGCTGAGCGTCTACGCCAGCCTCGGTGGCAAGTCCGGCGGGGAGACCCAAGAACTCGTCGCGTTCATCGTCGGCGCAGCCCTGCGTTACCAGCTGGGCGACGCCAGTTTGACTCGTCCCCGCTACGCGCCGGTCTTCCTGGACGAGGGTTTCGTCAAGTCAGACGCCGAGTTCGCCGGGCGGGCGGTTGCAGCGTGGAAAGGGCTCGGCTTCCAGCTCATCGTCGGAGCACCCAACGACAAGGTGACCGCCATCGAACCCTACGTCGACCTGTTGCTGCAGGTGACCAAGAACAACAGTTACTACTCCCACGTCTCGTCAGTGCGCCCCACCACCAGGACACCACGCATGTTGATCACCGATGAAGTCGCCTGAACAGGTCGTGGCCGAGATCGGCACCCGGTTACGCAACCGCTGGCACCTCGGCGTCGCCGGCCTCGACCCCGACGGCTGGCCCTACCGCGCCGCCCTCGGCCAGCCGACCAGGACCCAGCTGGAGGCAGACTTCCCTACTGCCCGCCGCTGGGCCCTGGACTGGGCCGCGTGGGCTGACCACCAAGGACTCGTGCTGGTTCGGCAGACCCGCCGCGTGATCGGCACGAGCCAAACCCTGCCCACCCACCTGGAGATCCCCGACCTGGACACCGCTGCCCGCCTGGTCGGTCAGGAATGGCCAGCCATCCTGCGTACCGCCTACGACCGTGCAACGGTTCTTACCACCGCATTTCCCCACGTCGACCTGATCAAGACCCTGCCCGCCGTGCGGGCCCTCACCGACGTCGACTTCACGCTGCTGCTCGACGCGGCCCGCTGGTTCTCCCACCACGACGCCCGCGGACTGACCCCACGACAGGTCCCGATCGAGGGCCTGCACGGCAAATGGCTCAACCGACACCACGCGCTGATCCGTCACTTATCCGGGAAGGACGACCTCGGGCTGATCAGCAGACCAACCCGCGTGCACTTCACCTACCTGGACCCGACTTACCGTGCCTTGGGTCGCCGCCGGCACGAGAGCGTCACCATCGGCGACCCCGTCACGCCGGCCTACACCCCGGACACCATCCTGGTCCTGGAGAACAAGGACACCGCCGTCTACTTCCCACCTCTTCCCGGCGGCATCGCCGTCGAAGGCGAAGGAAGCAAGGCACCCGGAGCGCTGCCCCGAGTTCCCTGGATCCGTGACTGTCCCCGGATCATCTACTGGGGCGACATCGACGCCGCAGGATTCGAAATCGTCAACAACCTCCGCACGAACGGCGTCGATATACAAACCATCCTCATGGATCAGCAGGCCTACGACGCATACGAGCGATTCGGCGCCTGGACCGACGAGAAGGGCAAACCGATCCCATGCTCACCTCGCAAGCCGCTGCCCACCCTCACAGCATCTGAACGCGCCCTCTACGAGCAGATCACCGACCCCACATGGGCACGAGTGCGACGCGTCGAGCAAGAGCGGATCCCGTTGGCGGAAGGACTCGCGACCGTGGCGGCACACCTGCAGAATGCCGGCAGTCTTTCCCCAGAGCGTCGAGAGCCAAAACTCCCATGACCCGCAGCGGGCCGCCGACTGAGCGACCGATCAGCGACATCGGAGGCGCGCGGCACGTGCTGGCGTAACCGCCGACCGCGACCCGCCACCGCCGGACGGGGTCATCCGCCAAGCCGCCACCGGCCAGGCGGGCGCCCCCGGCGAGGGCGTCGGAGACGCCTTCGACCAGGCCGAGCACCGCAGCTGGGGCACCGAGGGTCGAGGTCAGCAGACTCGGCAACAACGCGGTGGGCACCTCATGGCCGACATCGGCCAGCAGACTCGCCGCGCCGATGCTCCCACCTCCGCGGGGCAACCACGCCTGCTCGGCCGCGCCGACCGGCGAGCCATTGGTATTCGCGGTCGTTGCCATGGTCAGCAGTCTGCCGTGGCGAGCGCCAGGCCGACAGGTCTGGGTGTGAACCAAGGACCCTTGCCATCGCTCCTAGAAACCGCTGCTGCCACCGCCAGCGTTGAAGCAGGATCACCGTTGTCGTCGCTCCGAAGCCTGATGGACACGGTGTCCGTCCTGAGGCGAAGAACATGCATAAAGCTTTCGAGATGGTCGATATGTTGAATCAGATCCCCAGCTCCCACATGGCGACGCGCCTCGACGGGTGCCCGCCGTGGTGCGTCACAGTCCACGCCGGCGAGGCATCGGGTAGTCCGGGCGACCAGGCCCGGCGGCACTCCCGGACGGTGATGGAAACCCACGAAGGCGAGGTCAGCGGGACAGGGGTAGAGATCGTCTCACTGGAGCACCTTGATCAGCCCGACGAGAGTGCACCTGCGGAGGTGGTCTTGTCCGCCCGGGATCCGCTCAACCTGGCCGACGCCGGCTACCTCGCTACATCCATCATGAAGGCGGTCACGTTGGCCGGCCAGACGCACCGGCCGTACTGGCTGAAGCGGGCGTGCCCGCCATGGTGCAACGCGACCCACCTCGACGGCGACCACCTCGATGATCGAATCCACTGGCCAGACGACTCGCCGCCCGTGCTGTTGTCGCTGCACAACTCGGTGAGTACCGCCGGCGAGTCGTGCCGCGATCAGGCGTACCGGCCGCAGCGGCTGGAGGTCGACCTAGAGCAGCACGCCGATGCGGTCGAGCCGGTGGTGAAGTTTGTGATCGAGGGCGCGACGGCGGCGTTGCGCCTCACCCTCGACGAGGCCGAACAGGTGCAAATGGCGGTCGGCCAGGTTGTGGCCATGGCGCGAGATGCAGACAGCCAGCCGATCGGGGCCGCTCCGGCATTGTCTGCTCCAGCACGGACGCCGGAGCGGCCGAGCCTCGACCGGACCCTGGTCGACCGGGTGATCCACGACGAGGGCCTGACGGCCGGGCAGAAGATCAGCGTCCTCCGCGGAGGCCTCGCCGCGCATTTCACCGAGCAGGGCCTGAGCACCGCTGAGCAGGCCGCGCGGTTGAACTGCACCGAGGAACAGGCGGTGGACGCGGTGGTGGACTTCGCGATGTGGTCGCACGCCGGCTACCTGCTTCCCCCGGCGAGGCCGGCCGAGCCGCAGTGCCCGGTGTGGTGCGCCGGGAACTGCCGCTCCGAAGGCGGCGTCCGCCTGCACGACCGGCATGTAGCCGCCGTGTACGGCCAGCACAGCGACGACGCCAACGAACCTAAGGTGGCCACGGTCGACCTTGAGGCGTTCAACTCGCCCGACGGGTACGGCGACGAGCCGCCATCGGTCACGCTGGCCATAGACAACCCGCAACAGCGCACCGCCGACATGACCAAGCTCGACGGGCTGGACCACGGCACAGTCCGGAGCCTGGCCGCGTCGTTGCTGTCGGGCTGCTGGGACCGCACGACGATCCGACTCACCCCTCAGAAGGCGGCGGAACTCGGTGCCTCACTTATCACCGCATCCCGCGCCGCCTACAACAACACGGCAGTCAAGGCCTGACAATAGCCAGGATGTGGAGCGGCCCGGCGTCCAAAAGGCGACGAGGCCCGGGCCGTTCGGGGCAGTCGGCCAGCGCCGGTGGACCGCCACCACGCCCACCAAGGGGTTGGCGTTCGCAGGATGAGGTGGCACGAGGGTTGCGAGCAGGGGTGCCAGTGAACGCTGCGCGTTGTCCAGCTTGGCTGACGAGCAGGCCGGAGAGCGTCCGATCCGCGGCGGTGCCGGCGCCCTGCGCGCAAACCGTAGTCGCATCGACCTTCGAGGTGTCGTCTGCAGACATGCCGCCGGTGGGGAACGGCGGGCGCGGGGGAGAATAAGGGCATGAGGGTCTTCATCAGCAGTGTTCGCCGAGAGCTCGAAGAGGAGCGCGATGCACTTCCGGGCTTGATCTCGGCGCTCGGGCACACGCCGGTGCGCTTCGAGGACTTCACCGCCCAGACGTCGCCGAGCCGTGAGGCGTGCCTGAAGGGTGTCACCTCGGCCGAGGTGTACGTGCTGATCCTGGGCCCCCGCTATGGCGACCCGCTGCCCGACACCGGGCAGTCGCCGACACATGATGAGTGGATCGCCGCGAGGGCCGCCGGCATGCCCCGGCTGGTGTATCGCAAGCTGGGCGTTGCGTTGGAGCCCGCCCAGGAGGAGTTCATTCGCTCCATCGGTGACTACGGCACGGGCGTGTTCTACGAGTCGTTCGCCACGACCGCCGAGCTGCAGACCAAGGTCGCGGCGAAGCTGAGGGAGCTCGAGAGCGCCGGGAATCCGCTGGCCTTCATGCCGCTGCCACGTCCAATGGCGGTGGCCTGGCGCTCGGACTTCGAGGATCGCCGTGGCAGCACCCCGAATCTTCCGGCGGCCGTCGAGGTTCATGTCCTTCCTGCCACCGGGACGAACCGGCCCGCCCGGGTGATGGCCGAGCTGGAACAGCTCCTGCCGGCGCGACTGCGCGCCAGCGGTCAGGTCCACGCCGCCGACCCGCTGGCCGCGACCCGCCAGGGCGGTGCCGTGGTCGTCACGGTTCCGGTTCGGAGCAGCCGATGGGACGAGGTGCGCGCGCCGCAGGTGCTCGGCGTGCGCACGGCCGCCGACGGGCAGACCTCGGCGTGGGCATCACTGCCGGGCGACGGGATGGGCGCCATCCTCGACCCGGATGCCTTGCCCGACCAGATCGCCGGACTGCTGCGTCTCATCGGCGGTCTGGGAATTCTCGACGGCGACCAGGTGGCCATCGGTGTCGGCGTCAACAACCCGCAGATGATGTCGGTTGGCCGGGTCAGCGGGCAGCCCCGTCAGCAGGCCACCAGCCTGATGCTGTCGAACGAGCCGATCCAGGTACCACCTGACGAGCTGATGACCCTAGCGGCGCTTGGGCCGGGGGCTGCCGAGGTGGGCCGCACCCTGAGTCGGACTCTCATCGACGCTGTCTCGCCCCGCCGGTAACCGCGCAGATGATCGTCCCACCTGGTCCGTTCGGCTACCCGGGTTGCGGCCGCGGCGATCGTGGCTGCTCGGTGGCTGCTCGGACGTCGGGGAACTGACGCGGACGTACCGCTACGCTCGCGGACCCGACGGGAAGCGCGATGCCTGCTAATCCATCGACAGTCGAGAATGACATGTCCCTGCAGGGCTTGGACCTGCAAGGACGCACCCGAACTCGGGCGGACCGGAAGGGTTGCGGTCGGACCAGTTTGGTGTAGAGTGCTAATTGTAGAATTATGCGCTCCTAGCCTCTGACTACGGATCAGATGCTTTCTGCCGGGGCAACCCCCACCTTGAGCGTCGCGGCAGCCCCTCAAGGGTGTATCGATTATGCTCATACCGCAATACGTCATTGTAGACAGAATTGTCATTCTGGGCGAGCGGACGCCCAGGTCATCGTCAGCTGCCGGGGAGCGAGATGGTGGGCTTGTTCGTCAGCACACGCGTTCTGGCAGTCCAACGTCGGTACGTAGTTGCGCCGGCCCCAGCGTCCACCATGGGCAGCGGCCGGTAGTCGTCGGCGTCGAACTGGGCGAGCTCACCGACGAGCCCCTGTGCGGGATGGCGGGCGCGATATGCCGGCCACGTCCAGACGCTTTCCCAGGCCACTCGACGCGTGCCTGACGAATGGCGAGCGAGAACTGACATCCCGTTAGAACGCCTCAAAGGCAACCTGTAGGGCCGATGTTCAGGCGATTGTGACGCTGATCTGGGACTTGGCCTGGCGCCGGGTCAACTTCGGCAGCCGTCCGTCCTGCTTGAGCCGGGCGAGAACCTGCAGGTGATGAGAGTCGTTGGGGAAGGTCGGCGAAGCGGCAGAGGTGGTCAGCTCGGCGTAAGGGCTGCCGAGGTTTGCTAGGACGGCGATGATCTGGTCCGTGGAGATGGCGTTCCCGAGTTGGTCGACCAGCAGGACCACCAGCGCTGCGTCGCGGGTTACCCGGGCGATCTGCTCCAGCTTGGCGGGGCTCAGCGGCACCCGGGCGGTCGCGGCACAGCGCCCGGCGGCCCGCAGCGCGTCGCGATGGTCGGTCGGGACGAACTCGTCCAGCCGGGAGAGAACGGCCTGTTGGACCGTCCGGCTGATCGAGGTGCTGCCCAGCAACCGGGCGGTCATGTCCTCGTCGAGCAGGGCGGGCGTGACGAAGTCGGCGAACTTCGCCGAGGTATTCGATGCCGTGCTGCAGGGTCTCCCAGTCGCCGGTGACGAGCCGCTGGAACACATCGCCGGTGTCGGCGCAGATCTGGTGGCGTAGCAGTTCGCCGAGCAGGGGGCCGTTCTCCGGCTCAATGCGGCTCGCAGCGATCGACTCGGTCAGGGCGAGCGTGGAGACCAACGCGGCGCGGGTCTTGGGGACGGGGAGCGTATCTCGGCTGCGAAGGATCGTCACCGCGACCTGCGTCTTCTGCTCGGCGAGCCGATCGGGCTCACCGGCGGGAGCGGTGATGGCGCCCGCGTCGACGAGTAGGCCGCCCAGATCGACGTCGACCCCGCCGGCCTGCTCGACTTAAGCGGCGGTGTTGGTCACCGTCGCCGGGAGCGCGCCAGCGCGGGCCAGACCCCCGCGGGTACCTCGGCGAGACGCTCGATCCGGCGCTCCGCCGCCGCGGCGCGGCAAGCCCGCTCCGCCAGGCCGGTTTCCCAACCCGAAATCTCCGTGACGATGTCCGCGAAGGTGCCGAGATCCGCGACCGTCACCGTGGTGAGCCTGTCGTTTCGACCGCGGAGGGACTGGGTTGGCAGCCAGCTAGTAGGAGGCGGCCGATCAGCCCCTCCGACCATCGGCGCGTGGTGGGGGTGGTGCGGAGCAAGGTGTCTCGTGTCCTTCCGCAGCGAGTCTGGTGCGGGTGCGCCCAGGCAAGCTGTCCCGGTGGTGGGTGTTCAGGTTCGGGCGGTCCGGCCGGTGCCGGGCATGGCGGTCATCGCAGAGTGCGTGGGATGACCCGGCGGGCCGGTAGCTGTGCTGTGCATGCGGTACAGGGTGGCTGCCATGCGCGCGACGGCGGGGTGGTGGGGATGGGCACGGCGGTGGTCGGCGATGGTCCGGGCGAGGAGTTGCCGCGCCGGTTCCTGGCGGCCGTGTTCGTAAAGGACGACGGCGAGGGTGGCTTGGGCGGCGAGGGTGGGTAGTGCGTAGGGTCCGTCGGCTTGGGTGTGGTGGCGGATGAGGTCGCTGTAGCAGTCGGTGGCGGCGGTGAGGTTGCCGGCGGCGCGGTGGGTGGCGGCCAGGACGCGCAGGACGGCGCGGACGTCCGGGTTGGTGGGGTCGCGGAGGAGGTGGCGCAGGCTGCGGTGTCCCCACTGGGCCCAGGGCAGCGCGGCGGCTGGTTCGCCGCTGGTGAGGGTGGCCAGGAGCGTGGCGGCGCGGGCGGTCGCGGTGTCCAGGGCGAGCCTGCTGCTGGTGGGGTCGATGTGCAGGAGCCCGCTGTGCAGGACGTCGATGGCACGCTCGGGCGTGTTGTGGGCGGCGTGGCGTTGGGCCAGGTGCAGGCGCTGGGCCATGGCCATCATCGGGCCGGTGATCTGCCGGGAGACGGCCCTCCAGGTGATGTGCAGGTCTGTGCCGGTCGCGCCGACGGTGACGCGTTGGATCGGGCCGAGCGCGTAGGAGGCGGCCTGGGTCGTCTTGCCGGGTGGAACGAGGTGTGGGGTGCGGTGCAGGATCACTGCGGCGACGGCGTCGCGGATCTCGTCGGCCGGCACGGGTGTGCGCCCGCAGGACGGCGCGCACAGGTATGCCCTGCCGCAGCTGGGCAGCTGGATGAGGATCATGGATCGCGCGCAGGTGTGGCAGGCCAGGAGGTCGGGTGGCACGGGCGCGGCCTGCACGGCGCGGGCGCGCGAGACCCATTCCTCGACCGTCGCCGGTGACAGGCCGTGGCTGCGGGCGATGTCCCGGGCCGCTTGGTGCAGGCCGTGGGCGGCGGCGTGCTCGAGGGTCGCGGCGACGGCCTCGGCGACGAAGGCGGGTGTCCACGCGGCGAGGACTGGCGTCCGCGTCGGCATCGGCGTTCCTTCCTGCTGTTGATGTTCGGGTGGTGGGTGCGGGTAGCACCGCTGGGTTGGTGCAGGCGGTCGCGGCCGAGGGCTGCGCATTCGGGCGGAGGGTGTGGCCGGCGGCGACAGCGGGGGACTGTCGTCGCCGGCCACGTCGGTCGCCGCTGCCGTCCCTCTACGGGCGGGCGACCGGCTTGTACGTCCCGGCGTGGGCCCAGCGCAGCTGGCGGGCGCCGAGGCGGGACGGTCGGTGGGAGCTGTGACCTGGGCGTCTGCACCCTGCCTAGCGTTGCGCGTCGGACTGGGGGCGCGCCGGCGCGGTGACGGTCGCCGGTCTGGCGGTGTTCACGGGCCAGGATCCGCGAGCCGGGTGAGGGTTGCGGCGCATCGGTGCGATGACCGGCCCGTCGGGCAGGGTGAGCGCGGGTCTCGGGAGGTAGCCGTGCTGGCGGTATACGTCCTGGCTGCCATGGATGGTCTCGGTCCAGGAGGGCATGTCGATGCGGTCGAGGCGGCTCTCGTGGTGGGTGAGCATCGCCGCGCCGATACCGCGCCGCTGGGCGGCGGGAAGGACGGCGAGAACTGCCAGGTGGTGGTGAGGTTCGGTGGGTCGGACCTGGGTGAGTAGTTGGTCGAGGAGTTCGAACTGTCGCGCGTGCGGGCCGGCGGCGTCGGCCAGTCGGCTGCGGTAGTTCGACGGTGGCGGGATGCTGCGGTAGCGGTGAAAGCCCATCGCGGCGGCGCTCAGGTCGTCGGTGATCTGGATGTCGCCGAAGAACATGGCGTGTTCCACCCAGATGACCGCCACGTCGGTGAGGATCCGCCGCCGGCAGGTCGGGTTGGGCACCAGCCACTGGGCGAGCGGGCCGCAATGCAGGGCGTCGGCGACGATCGCGGCGACCGGTTCCTTGTCCGCCCACCGGGCGGCACGGATACGCGGAATGACGTCCATGAGATGCCTCCAAGGGCAGCGGATCGGGTGGGATGGTGCGGGCTCACCGGTAGGTGGCGGTGGCGAGGTCACCGACGGCGGCGTCGACCGCGGCGGTGATGTCGCGTATCTGCCGGTGGTGCTGCGCGGCGATGGTGCGTAGCTGCACGGTGAGGGCGGCGATGTCGTCGGCGAGGTACAGGTGGTTGGTCAGGCCGAGGGTCGCGACGAGGCCGCCGAGGGCGGCGGTGTGGTTGTCGGGCTGGTCACGGCCGGCGGCGATGTAGTGCAGTCGGGCGCGGGCGACGACCGGCCATTTGAGGTCGGCGGGCAGGTACCGGTCGGTGCGGGCGAGCCCGCCGAGGCGGCGGCGCACGTCGTGGCGCAGGATCCCGCCGGCGTGCAGGCCGGCGCGGGTGCGGTCGTACAGGTCGTCGGTGAACCCGCGCAGCCACCCCCGCAGGAGCGGGGTCGGGTGGGCGTAGCGGATGGAGGCCAGGGCGGTGTCGGCGATCAGGTCCCCGACCGGGCGGTCCAGGTGTAGCCAGAGACGCTGCTCCGCGCCCGATGGGGTGTCGTCCGTGGTGTCGAGAGCGATCCGCCCTGCGAGGAACAGGTCGATGAGAACCGCACCAGCCAGGCCGAGGGCGAGGGCTTGGCGGTGGATGTGCGGCTGGCCGGTGTCGTCGTCGTGACCGAGCAGGAACAACTCGTCCCGCAACGGCAACTGGGCGATGGAGGAGGTCATGTGGATCCCGCCCTCTCTACCGCGGCCCGCCGGCGTGCTGCCGCAGGCGGGCGTGCATCCCGCCGTAGGCGGTCTGCGGCTGCGGAAGCAGCAGCTTGTCGACGGCGGAGAGGATCGTGTAGTTCGGGTCGCAGACGTTGCCGATCGGTGCCCTCCCCGCCTGCGACACCAGCTGGCAGGCGTCGAGCTGCTCCAGGCCGGTGAGGTCACTCACCCAGCCGATCAGGTCGCGGTGCGCGATCCGGTACGCGTCTTCCAGGGGACGGGCGCAGCCAACTGACATGATCTCCCGGTCGGTCTCCAGGCGGGGCCACACCGTCGGGACGCCTTTGATGACCTCGATGATCAGGGTGGTGGTCGTGGCGATCTCCACCCCGACGCCGCAGGCCTCACCCTCGCCCTGGCGGGCGTGGCCGTCGCCGAGGGCGAGCATCGCCCCGTGCACGTTCACCCCCAGGTACAGGGTGGTACCGGCGCGCAGCTCCGGCGTGTCGAGGTTCCCGCCATGGCTGTCGGGCACGATGGTCGAACGCGCCTCGAAACCGCCCGGTGCCACGCCGATGGTTCCGATCATCGGATCCAGTGGCAGGTCGACGGTGTGGTCGCTGTCGGTGGCGTGGAAGCGGACCGTGCCGGCCTGCCGGTCGATGTCGTACACCCACACCCGCTCCTCGAGAGGCGGCTGCAGGGTCGCCGTGTGCGAGGCGGAGGTCAGTGCCCCGAAGTGTGGGAACGTCGAGGAGACTCCCCAGTTTCGGGCCGGGACGATCGAGGCGAGGTGGACGGCGAGGGTGTCGCCTGGCTCTGCGTCCTCGACGAAGAACGGCCCGGACACCGGGTTCAGGTACGGCATGCGGCACACCTGCGACGGCAGGTCCGCCGGGCCGCGCACCAATCCGCCGAAGCAGTCCTCCGTGTGTACCCGCAGCACGTCGCCGGAGCGGACGTGGGCCACCGGCATCCGGCCGCCGAAGGTGTAGGCGAGCTCGTCGCGGGCGGGCCGGTAGGTGATCGTGTCCATGGTCGTCACACCCGCTCGAGGTGGCGGGCCTGCGGCTGCGCGGGCGCCAGACCCGAGAGGGCGGGTCTGCGGCCGGTCAGGTACAGGCCGGCGAGAACGACCACGCCGAGGGCGAGCCAGGCCAGACCGAGGCGCTGCGCGGCGATGTTCGCGTTGACCACCACGTAGGCGAGGATCGCGAACCCGATACCGGGCATGACGAGGTGCGCCCACCAGTTGCCGCTACGTCGGCGGATGAGGTGGTGCACGACCACGGAGACGTGCAGGACCAGGAACGCGACCATCGCCCCGAAATTGATCAGCGACGACAGCAGGGCGATACCGTCCGCCCGGGTCGCCATGTACAGGCCCAGCGCGAGGGACACGGCGCCGGTGAGCAGGGTCGCGTTGATCGGCACGTTCCGGCGGATCGACACCTTCGCCAGGAAGCCGGGAAGCTGCCGGTCCCGAGCCATCGCGTACAGCAGCCGGGACGTGGCGACCTGCGCGACCATCGAGTTCGGCAGTCCCCATGCGATGGCCGTCGCCACCGCGCACACCGTCGCCAGCCAGCCCCCACCGGCGACAGCGGCGGCGTCGTAGAAGGCGGTGCCGTTTGGATCCCCATCGCTGAGCAGCGAGGCCGGCTCGGAGACGAGCATCGCGGCCAGCCACGTCTGGGCGATGAACAGCACCCCGGCCAGGATCAGAACGGCGGCCATGGCCCGGCCGATCTGCCGGGAACCGCCCTTGGTCTCCTCGGCCAACATGCTGATCCCATCGAAGCCCAGGAAGGACAACACCGCGATCGACACCGCCCCCGCCACGAGGGACCAGGTGAACGCGTCGGAGTTGTAAAAGGCGTCCCAACTGAACCGGCCCCTGCCCGAGGCAAGAGCCCAACCGGCGACAGCCAGGAAGACCGCCAAGACGATCAACTCGCCGACCAGCATCACCCGGGTCACCATCGCGGTCATCCGGATCCCGACCGAGTTGACGACCGTGTTGACCGCGACGAAGCCGAGCAACCACAACCAGACCGGCACCGCAGGCACGGTGGAGTGCATCGCCACCGACGCCACCAGATACAGCAAGCCCGGCACGAGAACGTAGTCGAGCAGGATCACCCAGCCGGCCAGGAAACCGGCCGGCGCGCTGATGCCCCGGCCGGCGTAGTTGTAGACGCTGCCGCTCATGGGGAACGCCTTGACCATCTGCGCGTAGGAGAACGCGGTGAACACCAATGCCACCACACCGACCGCGTAGGCCAGGGCCACCATCCCGCCGGAGCCGGCGTACACGCTGCCGAAGATCGCCATCGGCGCGATCGGCACCATGTACACCAGCCCATATGCGACCAAGTCCCGAAACCGCAGTTGGCGGCTCAGTTCCTGTCGATACCCATATTGGGAGAGGTCGTTCTGGAGGCTCATCAGACTCCTCAAAGATTTGTTATCTGGCTAATCCCTCGACTTCGCAGCTGACTCGTCAGCGAAAGCAACCGCTTCGTCGAGCCTGAACCGCCGCTAATGATTTCAACCAGCATGCGGACGGGTATCTCAGCAACGAGAATTGCTCACCGGGCCAGATGAGTCGATAGCGTCGATGCGGACATGCGGTGTTGTCCGCATGCAACTGTCCGCGTAGCGTTCGACCACGTACGGTCAGACCTGTCCGGATGTGGCAGCGACGGACAGACGGCACTCAGGAGTACCGGTGGCGCAAACTCCACGACGGCTGACCCCGCATCGATCGGCGCTGCATGGATTCGGTGCCGCGCTTCGGCAGTGGCGCGAGTGCCGTGGGCTGTCCCAGCGTGCTCTAGGCAGGTTGGTGCACGTCAGTGGGGACCTCATCGGCAAGGTGGAGAAGGCCGAACGTTGGCCCTCCGCGCGCTTCGTCGAGTCGTGTGAGAGCGCACTGCAGACGGGTGGTGAGCTGGTCCGCTTCCTGTCAGACCTCGAGAGTGAGCGTCGCCTCACCAGCGTCGGCTACCGCTTGGTCGACGGTGCGGAGGGCCAACTCCGGGCCTCCATCGATCATCCCGACAAGCCCGACCTGCTCCGCTCGTGGCACGAGCGGCTCACCAGTCTGGCCATTGCCGGAAACCGCACCGGATACGCCGGGATGGCGTCCACCGCCCATGCGCAGATCAGCGTCGCAGCCGCCATCGGGCGGCGAAGCCGTTCAGCCGACCGCCGAGACGTACTAATCGCGCAGGCACTGTGGGCGGAGTTCCTCAGCTGGATCGACGAGCAGAGCGACGCTGCCGAGGCCGACGCCTGGTTGCGACGCGCCCAGCGGCACGCCGTCGAAGCGAACGCGCCGGCGCTCGCCAGCTATGTCCTGATGAGGCAGAGCCAACGCGCCCTCGAGCGCTTCGACCCGCGTAATGCTGCTGCCCTGGCGCAGCGGGCGTTGGACGAGGTCCGGTTACCAGCCCGCATCCGCGCTTTACTGCTGGTCCGCCAGGCCCAGGCTTACGCGATGGGAGGTGACCATAGCGCCTGTGCAGCCAGCATCGACAAGGCGCACAGCGTCGCCGACAGCGCCGACTGGGACTCGGAACTGCCGATCGACGTTGGCGTCCACTGCGACCCGGTGTACGTGGCTGCCCACGAAGCGCAGTGCCGCCTGCTCCTCGGCCAACCGGCGGCTGCAGCCGATCTCTACGAGCAACTCCTGCACCAATGGCCAGAAAAGTGGCGCGTCGACGAGGCCCTTTGGCGATCGGCCCTGTCCATCGCCTACGTCAACAGTGGCGACGTCGAGCGCGCGGCGACCGAGGCCACCAAGGCCCTGGCCTTGGCCGCTGGCACCTCCTCCGCGCGGGCTCTGCGCTGGTTGAACCCGACGGCGGTGGCCCTTCGGCAGCAGCCGGCCATTCCCGAGGCGGCGGCCTTCGTGCTCGCCTATCGGCGGGCGACTCTCGAAGCGTGTAACCATTAGCCCGTGGATCTGATCACCACGGCGACGAGCACCGACGAGTCCGAGCGAGCGGCGTCCGTCGCGGTCCTCCCGGTCGGGAGTTTCGAACAGCACGGCGCCCAGCTGCCGCTGCTGACGGACACGATCGTGGCATGCGCGATTGCGAAGGCAGTTGCTGAGCGCTACAACCTCTTCCTGCTACCGCCCGTGACGATCTCCTGCTCCCACGAGCACGCGGCGTGGCGTGGAACAGTCAGTATCAGCGCCACCACCCTCGCCGCCGTAGTTGTTGACATCGCCGCCTCCCTGCATGAATCGGGCATCGATCAGCTCGCCGTGATCAACGGACACGGCGGGAACTACGCGCTTGCCAACGTCGTTCAGGAAGCCAACGTCGCCGGACCGCGGATGACTCTGTTCCCTGCTCGGGCCGACTGGGACAACGCTCGACTGGCCGCTGGCCTGCACAGCACCGCCCACCAGGACATGCACGCTGGTGAGCTCGAGGTCTCGCTGCTTCTGCACGTTGCGCCGGAGGTGGTGCGTGATGGCTTCCAGCATGCCGACCACCTAGCGGACGATCGACGTCACCTCCTTACGCTGGGCATGAGTGGCTACACCACCAGCGGCGTCATCGGTCTGCCGTCCCACGCCACCGCGGCGAAGGGCAAAGCCATACTCGAAGACCTTGTTCGCTCCTTCGCCGACCACTACGGCCTTCTGCCGAGGCCCAAGGCATGATCAGGAATGATGCTGGACGAGAGTTGCTGTCCGCATCGACATTGCCCCCGGGAGAGCGATCGGGCGGAGGCAGTCTGCAGGGTGATCCGGGGGCAGGGACAAGGTGCGCGGACGTAAAGTCGGCCACGTCTAGGCACTTACTCCGGCCCGGAAGACCGAGCCCTGCCGGTGGCCACGCCGGTGTCTCGGCGACCGGTTGACAAGCCCGCCGTCGTCCGGCCCGCATGGAAGTTGTTCGAGGAGGACCCGTGAGGCTGGGCGACAGGATCGCTGAAGTGTCGGTGGACGACGCCGTCCGCGCCTCGGTGAGCTATGACCAACTGCGTACCGGTGATGACGGCCTGTACTGGCTGGAGACTCGCCCCGACGTCGGCGGGGGTATGACCGTGGCACGGTGGCGGTCCGGCGAGGGCAAGCATGATGTCAGTCCGAAGGGCTTTGATGTCGCCAGCGGCGTTCACGCATATGGAGGCGGATCGTTCGCTGTCGTCGAGGGGACGTTGTGGTGCGTCGGCGGAGATGGCCTCTACCGGAGCCGTCGTCACGGCGATGAACCCGAATTGGTCAGCCACGGATCTTTCGGTGACCTGACGATCGGCGACGGCGAGTTGCTGGCTGTGCGGGAGTCGGAGCAGGTTGACGAACTCGTCGTGGTGTCGCTCACCGGGGCTCCGCAGATGCGGACTCTCGCCGTGTCCCGGGGGTTCCTCGGTGCGCCTCGGCCGGGTCCGGGTTGGTTGGCCTGGACCGCGTGGAGCGAGCGCGCAATGCCCTGGGACGCGTGTGAGGTGTGGGTGGCCCACTACTCGCCGCATGGGTCGGTCGAGGGCGCAATGAGACTGGCCGGCGGTCCGGATGAGTCTGTGGTGGAGCCGCAGTGGGGACCCGACGGGGCGTTGTACTTCGTGTCGGATCGCAGTGGCTGGTGGAACCTCTACCGGTGGAACGGCCACCAAGTGGAGGCGGTGGCGCCGATCGCGGGTGAGTGTGCCGCGGAGCCTTGGGAGTTGGGTTACGCGTCGTACGGCTTCCTGGACGACGGTCGGATAGTCGTGGCGGTGCAGGAGGGGCCGCGACACCGCCTTGTCGTCATCGAGGCCGACGGCACTGTCCGCTCGGTCGGCCTGCCGTACACGTCGATCAAGCCGTACCTGGCCGTGCAAGGCACGACGGTGGCGTTGATCGGATCGTCACCGACCGTAGCCCCGCAGGTCGCGCTCGTGGACCTGGCTGACGCTGATACCCAGGTGGAGGTGCTTGCCAGGTCGGAGCACGCCGCACTCGACGGGGCGCGAGTGTCGACGCCGACGGAGCTGCGCGTTCGAGTGGCCAGTGGTCGGGAGGTGCTTGCCCTGGTGTATCCGCCGATGGGCGCGGCGGCGGACTGGCGGGCGCCGGTGATCGTTCGGGCGCATCCGGGGCCTACCGCCTCCTGCCTGCTGCGCCTGGACTGGCAGGCGCAGTTCTTCACCAGTCGCGGGTTCGCCGTCGTTGATGTCGACTACCTGGGTAGCACCGGGTACGGCCGCATGTTCCGGGAATCGCTGTACGGCCGGTGGGGTCTGGACGATGTCGATGACTGTGCGGCGGTGGCGGTTCACCTGCTGTCGGCGGGGTGGGCGGTGCCGGGGCAGGTGTTCATCCGCGGTGCCAGCGCCGGTGGATACACCGCGTTGCACGCGGTGGCACAGGACGGCCCGTTCGCCGCTGCCGCCGCAGTATCGGCGATCGTGGATCCTGACCGGTGGGCGCAGACGGTGCCCCGGTTCCAGCGGGCGCACGCGACGCGGCTGCGCGGGGGCGCCGGCCCGGTCCGTGCCGCCACGGTTCAACGGCCGGTGCTGCTCATTCATGGCACCGCCGACGAGGTGGCCGTGGTCGAGGATGTCCGTGACCTCGCCGACGAGTTGACGTCTCTCGGCATGGCACCCGAGGTGTTGCTTCTTCCTGATGTCGGCCACTATGTGGCGTCGTCCCGTCGAGCGGGCGCGGCGCTGGAGGCGGAGCTGGCTCACTTCCGCTCGGTGATGGCGGATGCCGCCAACGATCAACAGGGGTTACACAGCGGCCAGGGGTAGCCGATAACGCACGTACTCGCCGAACTCGCGGACCTCGGGCTCGCACCGGTAGGGCTCGAGGTCGGCCTGTACCTCGACGATGCGCTGGAGGCAGCGGTGTGAGGTGGTTCGTGCGGCGTAGTCGACCGCCTCGCGTGCGGTGGCGCAGGCTTCGTCGATGTGGCCGGCGGCGGCCAACGACGAGGCCAGGAGCGCGGTGTCGATGGCGAGTCGCCGGACATGGGTGGGGCTCAGCGCAGTGAGGGCGTCGCCCAGATGCTGCTGGGTGTGCTGCGGTCGGCCCAGGTCGTGGAAGCAGTGGGCGATCTCGTCGGCGAGGTACGCCGCGTCGAAATACCCGATCCACGCCGGCTCGTCCTCGGGCTTGCTGCGGGCCAGCTTCTTCTCCGCGATGTCGAGGTGGGTCAGGCAGTCGCCTTCGCGTCCAAGGCGGGCGTGCGTGCGCGCCACCACCGCGTGCAGCGCGGCTGCCACAGCGGGCGTCGCCCGGGTCTCGCTTCCTCTCACCGCCGTCAGCGCCATCCTGCGTGCCGGCTCGGGGTGCCCGCAGTGCAGCGCAAGGTGGCCGATGTTCACGGCGAGCAGGTAGCTGCCGTACAGGCGGTCATCGACGGCTTCCGTCAGACGTAGAGCGCGAAGGTAGCGGCGCTGGGCGAGGCCATGGGCACCCGTGTCGACCGCCTGATACCCGCAGAGCTCGAAGAATCCCGCCGCCAAGGTGTAGAGGTGCCGACCGACCGCCTCCGAGGCGGGCGGGCTGGCCAGTAGCCGGTTCAGTTCGCGTTCGACGTACCGCTGCACCTGAGCGTGGACTCGTCCGGCCCCGTGGGTGTGATCCAACTGGCGGAACATCGCCAGGACGGTCTCTGCGGAGTCGAGATCCTCTTCGCAGACCTGATCAGGCGAACCGGCTCGGCCGGCCACGGACAGACGGGGTCCTGCTGAGGTGTTCAGCCAGTCCAGCGCGGCGCGGTCAAGAACGCCGGGCTGGAAGGGAACACGGGCGACCATGTCCGCCACCCCGGGCGTCTCCTCCGCTTGGGCGGCCAGCAGGGTGTCGGCGTTGGTAGGACCGCTCGGGGAAGTTGTTCGCATACCCTCGCTGGCGCGACTTCCCTCAAGAAGCGGTAGCAGGCGGACCAACGCCCCTCCGGCCGCCAACGCCCTGTCGCAGGCTTCAACGAATTCCCGGGACGGGAAACGGTCCGCTGTCTCGACCCGACGCACCAGGTCAGCGCTGAACCGGATCATCGTGCCGAGTCGCGCCTGCGAGAGGTTGGCCCGCTCCCGCAGCCGACGCAGCTCGGCACCGAAGAAGTGGCGCTCAGACAGGGACGGCTGGAGCATGCGCGGGGTCTGGCCCATAGCACCGCCTCCTCTGGCTGTTCACACCACCACGGCGATGAGCAGCATGGATATCGCGCACATAGGGTCACTCAGTGTTCAGCGCGGCGCAACCAAGAACACCGAGATCCACGGATACAGGAGTGCGCATCGGTGGCTCACATGCGGACAACCGCTTCGTCCGCATGCTTGGCATTCACTTCACCGACTCGACGGGTGAGTGTGGAGACGGGCCTGGCTACTCGTCAGATCTGCCCCTGACTTGAACGAGCGCGGGAGGTTGCAGTGGAGCAGGAGACCGTTCCGCCGCCGTGATCTTGATGCACGCCGGCTGCGTCCTCGGCCTACCACCCGCACGAGCGATCATGCGTATGGACATCGGTGCATACCGCTGGACCTCCACGCGCGCCAGCAGGACGCAACCTTCGACCAGCACACATCGACTTCAGACTTCCATGTGACTTGGCGAGTCCAGCGGCTTGACGCTCTGTTGAGCCGAGAAGAGCGGAACGACGGGCCATCCGACCGGGAGGCCGTGATGGAAAGGGAGAAGAACCCGAATGAGTGTCGACACGGCGAGCGGCGAGGACCTCCACGCCGCAATGGTCGATCAGCTCGTCGCTGATCACGCGGAGAAAGGGCTGGTCATGCGGCCCGAGGTGGAGGCGGCGCTACGGTCCGTGCCACGCCATCTCTTCACACCGGATGCCGCGCTGACGGAGGCGTACCGCGCCGACCAGGCCGTGGTGACCAAGCGGATCGGCGACGAAGCGGTCAGTTCGGTGTCGGCGCCGTGGCTCATCGCGGAGATGCTCGGTCAGGCCGCAGACGCCATCGACGGCGGGTTGGCCGGCCGGCACGTCCTGGAGATCGGTTCCGGCGGATACAACGCCGCGCTGCTGCGCGAGCTGGTCGGCCCGTCGGGCTCGGTCACGACCGTTGACATCGATCGCGAGGTGACCGACCGGGCCACCGCCTGCCTCACCGCGGCGGGTTACGACGACGTGGTCGTGGTGTGCGCTGACGCCGAGCAACCGGTCAACCCGGACCGTCCATACGACTTGATCATCGTCACGGTCGGCGCCTGGGACATCTCACCGGCCTGGACCGCGCAGCTCGCCGAGAACGGAACGCTGGTCGTACCGCTACGGACGTTCGGGATGACCCGCTCGTGGGCGATGCGTCGGACGGGGGACCAGATGGTCAGTCACAGCCAGCGGTTGTGCGGGTTCGTGTCGATGCAGGGTGCCGGGGCACATCAGGTGCGGTACGTCGACATCGCTCACGGGGCTCACCTGCGGCTGGACGAGGACCAGCAGGTCAATCGCCACGCCGTCGGTGAGCTGTTGGCGCAGCCGCAGACGCAGGCATGGGCCGGGGTGAGCCTGCCCCCTCGTACCGTCCTGGCTGACCTCGACCTGTGGCTGGCGACCCGCATCACCGATGCGGGACAGCAGTTCGTTGTTCTCACGGCTCAGCAGGAGGCCGTCGATGCGGGCGTCGTCGCCCCGGCGTGGCGCTTCGGCACACCGGCCGCCCTCAACCACGGCGCGTTCTGCTACCGCTCGACGCTGCGCTGGAACGACGACGACATGTTCGACCTCGGCGCCTGTGCACATGGGCCCAACGCCGCGTCGGCGGCCGGTCGGATGGTCGGACAGATGCGCGCGTGGCTGGATGCGGGCAGCCCTTCACCGGTGCTGCACGTCCTGCCCACTGGTACTCCCGACGGCGACCTGCCGGCCGGGACGGTGCTGGACAAGCGGCACAGCCGCTTCGTCCTCACCTTCACCCCCGCATAGAAGGGAACGCACGTGAACGAAACCGACTCCTCGGAGTTCGCCCTGGACGTCAGCCTGGTCGACGCCGGCCCCACCGCGGGCGGCTACGCCACCGCCACCGACGACGGGTGCGGCTCCGGCAACACCGGCTCCAACGCCTGCACCACGAAGTGCGACGGCGGCAACTGACCCATCCGTTCCTCTCACGATCGGGCCCGGCGCCGAGCGCGCCGGGCCCGTCGATTCGGTGGTGCATCATGGTTCCCGCAGCTGGTGCGGCGCTGATCAGAATCGCCGCCTACCCAAAGGGCCTTGTTCTGCCTCCCTGGCCCGACACGGCCCACGGTCATCCGGATCAGTGGCGCGAGTGGCTGGACAAGACGTGGACGCTGCCCGGGTTCGCGGCAGCCGTTACCGGCGCGGCGCCGCAGATGGCCGACCAGATCCAACGCACGCTGAGCGGGGAGCCGATGCCTCAGCAGCGACTGCGGCGCCTTGTGCAGTCAGCGGTCCGGTACCTGCTGCGCTGGACCACCCGCGCGACCCCGTTCGGCACGTTCGCCGGCGTGGCCCCGGTCCAGTTCGGCACTCGCGCGGCGGTTCGCCTGGGCGAGGCTCATCGCGCGGTCTCCCGCCCCGACGGCCAGTTCATCGCCGAGCACACCGCGCGGGCCGAACACGACCTGGCCACCCTGCGCACCGTCCCCGTCGTGACTAACTCGTTGGGATACCGGCGCGGCGACAGGTGGGTGCTGCCCTGTGCCCACGCCAGCGACGATCGGCGGTGGGACGTCGAGGTCCGCCTGACCGGCCCGATCCGTGCTGCGATCCAGGCGGCGCGGTCCCCGGTCAGGTTCGCCGACCTCGCCGCGACGGTCGCCGGACCCGCCAGCATCGCCGACGCCGAGCGGCTGCTGGCCGAACTGGTCCACAACGGGGTGCTGCTGTCGGCCCTCCGCCCACCCATGACCGCCACCGACCCGGCCGCCCACGTCACCCGCCACTACGTCATTCCGGAGCCGGGCAGCCGGACCGCCGTCGATCTACGCGCAGACATCGCCGTGACCCTGCCCCCGCCGGTACTACAAGAGGCGGAGCGGGCCGCGTCGACGCTCGTGGCGGTAGCGCCGCCTCAGGCGGCCGGATGGGCCGAGTACCACAACACGTTCATCGAGCGGTGGGGTCCCGGAGCGGCTGTTCCCATCCGGGATGTGCTGACCGTGCTGGATTTTCCGGCTGGCTATCGGGGATCCACTCGCCGCGCCCCAGCGCCGTTCACCGCCCGCGACCGGCTGCTCGGACAGCTCGCGCAGCAGGCCGCACTCGACGGCTGCGCCGAAGTGGTGCTCGACGACGCGCTGATCGACCGGCTGCGCGGGAATGACGACCGGCCGCCGATCCCGCACACCGAACTGCGGTTCACCCTCGCCGCCGACACCCCGCACGATCTCGACCGCGGCGCGTTCACCCTGACGGTACTCAGCGGATCCCGCCACGCCGGGGTCGCCGCAGCCCGGTTCCTGCACCTGCTCACCCCCGCCGAACTCGCCGGATTCCAGCAGGTCTACCAGCATCTGCCCACCGCCCTGCCCGGCGCGGCCACGGTGCAGCTCTCCGGCCCCCCGCTGGACGCCCGTCTCGCCGCAGTGGCTCTCGTGACCGAGCTGCTGCCCGTCCTTCCTGTTGGCGACTTCCACCCGGCACCGCCGTGCAGGGTCGAGGATCTGGCGGTGACCGGCGACGGACGCCGGCTGTGGCTGGTATCGCTGGCCACCAGTCAGCCCGTCGAACCGCTGCTGTTCAACAGCGTGCTGCTGCCCACGCTGCAGCAGCCGCTGATGAGGTTCCTGACCGAGATCTGGACCGCATGGACGGCACCGTGCAGCCGGTTCGACTGGGGACACGCCAGCGGCCTGCCGTTCCTACCCCGTCTACGCCGGGGGCGCACGATCGTGCACCCGGCCCGCTGGATCATCGACCAGACCGCGCTTCCCGCCCCGGGCACGGCCTGGCCGCAGTGGCGCGACGCCTGGCAGCGACACCGCCAGCAGCGGCACATCCCGCAGCAGGTCCTGGTCGGCGACGACGACATCCGCCTACGTCTTGACCTCGACGAGGACGCCCACCTGGCGGTGCTACGCGACCACCTCGACCGGCATTCCCGCACCGCGATCACCGAGGCTGCAGGGGCAGCGGGCTGGATCGGCGACCGCCCCGCCGAAGTCCTCCTCACCCTCACCCACCCCGCGCCGGCCGCCCGACCAGCCCGACCAACCCGAACCGCCGCCACCGTTCAGCACTGGCCTGGGCGGTCACGGTGGCTCGAGGCACACCTGCACGGTCGGCTCGACGACATCCTGACCGACCTCGCCGGCCGCCCCGCCGACCACCTACCAGCCGGCTGGTGGTTCCTGAGGTATCCCCACCCCGAGCCACACCTGCGGCTGCGCATCCCGCTTCCGGACACGCGCAGGTTCGCCGACACCACCCGCCACCTCGCCAGCTGGGTGCAGCACCTGCACGATGACGCCGTCATACACGACTACAGCCTGCACCCCTACCGCCCCGAAACCCGCCACGGCGCCGCAGCGACCCTCGCCGCCGCCGAGAAGGTGTTCGCCGCCGACTCCCGTGCCGCCCTGCACAGGCTCACCGGCGACCGACAAGCCGCCACCGCCGCCGGGTTGATCGCCATCGCCGACGGCTTCACCGGCGACGGGCCGCGCTGGCTCGCCACCCACGTCCCCCACCGGACCTGCCCCT
>NZ_QGKS01000227.1 GCF_003172935.1 Micromonospora sicca
ATGCGGGTGCGGCGCGGGTGGCGCACAACTGGGCGCTGGCCCGGGTCAAGGCGGTGATGGCCCAGCGGGCCGCCGAACGCACTTATGGCATCGACGAGGTGGACCTGACCCCGACGCAGGGCTGGTCTCTGCCCGCGCTGCGTAGAGCGTGGAATCAGGCGAAGGCGGATGTGGCGCCTTGGTGGGCGGAGTGTTCGAAGGAGGCGTTCAACACCGGTCTGGACGCGCTGGCCCGGGGGTTGAAGAACTGGTCGGACTCCCGCACCGGTAAGCGGGCCGGGCGGCGGGTGGGGTTCCCGCGTTTCAAGTCTCGGCGCCGGTCGACCCCGTCGGTGCGGTTCACCACCGGGGCGATCCGGGTGGAGCCGGACCGTAGGCATGTGGTGTTGCCCCGGTTGGGCCGGTTGAAGTTGCACGAGTCGGCTCGTAAGCTCGCCCGCCGGCTGGAGGCGGGCACCGCCCGGGTCGTGTCCGCGGCGGTGCGCCGTGACGGCGGCCGCTGGTACGTGTCGTTCACCTGTACGGTGCAGCGCGTCCAGGGTGTGCCGGCCTGCCCGGATGCGACGGTCGGTGTGGACCTGGGTGTGTCGCATCTGGCGGTGCTGTCCACCGGTGAGGTGGAGCCCAACGCCCGCCATTTGGACGCCGCCGCCCGCCGGATGCGGCGTCTGGCCCGGCGCGTGTCTCGCCGGGTCGGCCCGGACCGGCGCACCGGGCGGCGCGGGTCGAAGCGGTGGGAGCGGACGTCCGCCCGGCTCGGTCGGGCGCACGCCCGGGTTGCTCATCTGCGCCGCGACGGCCTGCACAAGCTCACCACCCGGCTCACCCGCGAGTACGGCACCATCGTGGTCGAGGACCTCAACGTGGCCGGGATGCTGGCCAACCGGCGGCTGGCCCGAAGCGTCGCCGATGCCGGGTTCGCCGAGCTGCGGCGGCAACTGGCGTACAAGACGGGGTGGAGCGGTGGGCGGCTGGTGGTGGCCGACCGGTGGTATCCGTCCTCGAAGACCTGCTCGAGCTGCGGCGTAGTGAGAGCCAAACTCGCCCTGTCCGAGCGCATCTACACCTGCACCCTGTGCGGCCTGGTCCTGGACCGGGATGTCAATGCCGCACGGAACCTGGCCGCCCTGGCGGTCACCGTCGCCGGGAGTGGCTCGGAGACGCGAAACGGACGTGGAGCCGACCGTAAGACCCCGCTCGCGGGGCTGGTGGCTGTGAAACGTCAACCCGGCACCGCCACGGCGGGCAACACCGGGACCGTCCCACCGCAAGGTAGGACATCCGATCATGTGCTCACTTGCGCACCATGAGAGGAACGGCTGCTCGCGTACAAGGAGCGCGCGCGGCCGGCACGGGTTGGCCCGGCCGCTAAGCGCGCTGCTCGCCGAGGTGGCCGCGGCGGTGGACCGGTCGCGGCCGGTGCTCCTGGTGCCGGTGCCAGACACCGCGCCGGCGGCCCGGGCCCGGTACGGCGACCACCTCGACCGGTTGGCCGGCCACGCGGCGGCCCGGCTCCGCGGGGCCGGCTGGCCGGTGCGGGTGGTCCGGCCGCTGCGGGCCCTGCCCCGGCCGGACTCGGTCGCCCTGGACAGCGCGGGCCGGGCCGCGGCGGCGGACTCGGCGTTCCGGCTGCGCCGGCTCGGCGTTGCGCCGCGGGTCGGCGCGGACACCGCGGTGGTGGTGCTGGACGACATCGTCACCACCGGGGTGACCCTGGCCGCGGTGAGCCGAATTTTGCGCCCGGCGGGAATGACGCCAGACGTCGCGGCGGTGCTCGCCGCAACGCAAAAACGACGCCACAGGTGACGCTTCGTGTTTCCGTTTCACCCCTTGGTGTATGAGCTGTGAAAATTCCTGGGCGGTCTCGACAACAAGGGGTGACTGCCGCACGAACAGGAGTTAGCGTTCTGCTGTCGGGGGTAGGAGGTCTTCCCAACCGCCCCCGGCGGTGAGAGGAGGCGTAGCCGTACTGAACCGGTCGACGCCGAACGGGGATCTCCCAGGCGTGCCGACCGGGTACCGGACCGAACGACCGTCCGAACAAGGGAGGTCACGTGGACATCGTGGTCAAGGGCCGTAACGTCGAAGTGCCGGACCATTACCGGGTGCACGTAGCCGAGAAACTCGCGAAGATCGAACGCTACGACCACAAGCTCATTCGGGTCGACGTGGAGTTGTTCCACGAGCGCAATCCGCGCCAGGCCGATCATTGCCAGCGGGTGGAAATCACCTGCGTCTCACGGGGCCCGGTGATCCGGGCCGAGGCCTGCACGAATGATTTCTACAGCGCGCTGGACGCGGCCATCGCCAAGCTGGACACCCGGTTCCGCCGGGCGGCCGACCGGCGCCGGGTCCACCGGGGGCGGCACGCGCCGCTCTCCGTCGCCGCCGCCACCGCGGGTCTGCCGGTCGCCGACCTCGGCGAAGCCGTGCCCGCCGCGCTCGCCGACGGCGCCAGGACGGCCACCGCGGTCGCCGAACGACCCGAGGACAGCTACGAGGAGTACGACGACGATCAGCCGTGGCACATCGCGCGGGAGAAGGTGCACCCCGCCGAGCCGATGACCGTCGACGACGCCCTGTTCCAGATGGAACTGGTCGGCCACGACTTCTACCTGTTCCAGGACAAGGAGTCCGGGCGGCCGAGTGTCGTCTACCGTCGGCACGCCTACGACTACGGGATCATCTCCCTCGACGCCTGACCCCTGACCACCCCGCAGACACCGGCGGCGGGGCCGTGGTGGGCGACCACCACGGCTCCGCGTCGTCTCCCGCCTCAGTGCGCCGCCGGCAGGTCGGCCGCGAGCAGGCCGTACACGACGGAATCGACCCGGGTGGCGTCCGGGCCGGGCAACCGGCCACGGGCCAGCCCTTCCCGGCGGAAGCCGACCTTCTCGAGCACCCGCTGCGACGCGACGTTCTCCGGCCGGGTGCCGGCCCAGAGCCGGGCCAGCCCGACGCCGAGAGCCCAGCCGGCGAGCAGCCCCACCGTCCGGGTGGCCAGCCCCCGCCCGCGGGCCTCCGGCAGCAGGCTGTAGCCGAGCATGGCCTGGCCGGTCGACGGTTCGTCGTACACCAGCGCGCAGCCGCCGGTCACCGCCCCGGTCGCCGCGTCCAGCACGGCGAGGTCGGCCGAGCCGCCGGCCAGCCAGTGGCTCTCCGCCCGCCGGCAGCGCCGCTCGATCGCGGCCCTGGTGGGCGCCACCGGCGGTACCCGGTTCGCCACCACCTCGGGCCGGGTGTGCAGCCGGTACATCGCGTCCACGTCGTCCGGGCCCAGCGGGCGCAGGGTCACCACGCCGTCGGTGAGCCGGCCGTCGGGCAGGTCGGGCAGGAGCCGGGCGGCCGGTCCGGGCGGGTCGTCGGCGAGGCGTACCCAGGCGATCAGGTCGTGCCAGCCACCCCCGCGGACCGGGCTGGCGGACCGGCGTACCCCCTCGTGCCGGAAGCCGGCGGCCAGCGCGACCCGCTGGCTGGGCGTGTTCTCCGGGTGGGTGAGCAGCTCCAGCCGGGCCGTCCCGGTGGCGAAGGCGTGCCCGGCCAGGGCGCGGGTGGCGGCGCTCGCCACGCCGCGGCTCCGCGCCCACGGCGCCACCCAGTAGCCGATCTGCGCCTGCGCGCGGAAGGGCACCACCTGGCTCAGGCCCACGCCGCCGAGCAGCCGGTCGCTGGCCGGGTCCGCGATCGCGTACGCGGCGCCGCCGTCGGTCCAGGCCGCGGGGGCGCCCTCGGTGACCCACCAACGGGCGGTCTCCTCGGTGTACGGGTCGGGCAGGCCGGAGATGAACCGCTGGGTCAGTGGATCGGCGCAGGCCGCGGCGATGTCCGCCACCTCGTCGAGGCGGAACGGTCGCAGCCGTACCCCGTCGGCCTCGATCACCTGCGGGGTCACGTCGGCCCTCCCGTGAGGTCCGCGGCGAGCAGGGCGGCGACCCAGGCGTCGCCCCGGCCGTCCCGGGCGGGCAGCACGCCACGGGCGGTGCCCTCGAAGGCGAAGCCGGCCTTCTCGGCGACCCGGCGGGAGGCGGTGTTGCCGGCCAGCGCCCGCCACTCGATCCGGGCCAGGCGCAGCGTGGTGAAGCCCCACGCGGTCAGGGCGCCCACGGCGGCGGGCATGTAGCCCCGGCCCCGGGCGTGCGGGGCGGTCATGAAGCCGACGTCGCCGTTGAGCGGGTCGGCGGGTGAGATCCGCAGGTCCACCGATCCGACGTATCGGTCGTCGCTGTCGGCGATGGCGTAGTAGGCGCCGGTGCCCCGGGCCCAGGCGGCTGCGGCGAAGTCCCGCATGAAGCCCTCGGCGTGCGCGCGCTGGTACGGGTGGGGGACCGTGGTCCAGCGGATGGTGTCCTCGTCGCGGCAGGTGGTGACGACGGCGTCGAGGTCCCGTTCCTCCATCGGGCGCAGCCGCAGCTCGGTGGCCCCGGCGGTGGCGAAGAGGACGGGCTGCGGCCGGCCGAAGACGGCGGCCCGGCGGGCCTGGAGGGTGTCCGGGCCGGCCGGCGTGGGCTCGCCCGGCGCGGCCAGTTCGGCCGGGAGGAGGGAGCCGATCCAGCCCTCCGGGCGACCGCCGGCCGCCGGGTGGGCCAGTCGCAGCTCGCCCTCGATCCGGAAGCCGGCCCGGAGCGCCACCAGCCGGGAGGCGTGGTTGCCGACCTCGGCCTGCCAGATGACCCGGCGCAGCTTCAGCGCGTCGAACGCCCAGCGGGCCACCGCCCGGGTGGCCCGCACCGCGACGCCCCGGCCGCGGGCCCAGGGCGCGGTCCAGTAGCCCACCTCGGCGGAGTCGAGGCCCCGGTCGATGGAGACGAGGCCGGCGGAGGCGAGCAGCTCGCCGGTCGCCGCGTCGCAGACCGCGAACGGCGCCCCGGTGCCGTCCGCCCAGGCCTTGCCGCTGATCTCGGTGACGAACCCGAGGGCGTGTTCGGGCAGGTACGGGCGGGGTACGGTGGTCCAGCGCTGGATGTCCGGATCCTGGCAGGCGCGGTGCACCGCGTCGGCGTCCTCCGTCCGCCAGGGTCGTAGCAGCAGGCCGTCCTCGGTGATCTCCACAGGCTCCACCCGAGCCATCGTGCCGGATCGTTCGCGCTGGGCGTAACCCGATAAACCGCCGGTCAGGGCGTGGGCCGCACGTTATGTCGGTTTCGCTGCCCCGGACCGCCGCCACCAGTGACCATCGCCGCGGCGGAGCGCCTACGATGGTTCGAGACTGTCTAGGGGAGCGTTGATCCGTGTCGATTCTGGAAAAGGTCCTTAGCGCGGGCGAGGGCCGTATGGTGCGCCGGCTCAAGGCCGTCGCCGCCGCCGTCAACTCGATCGAGGACGACTACGTCAACCTCACGGACGACGAGCTGCGCGGCCTGACCGAGCAGTACCGTGAACGGCTCGCCGACGGTGAGACCCTCGACGACCTGCTGCCCGAGGCCTTCGCCACGGTCCGCGAGGCGGCCGCCCGAGTGCTCGGCCAGCGGCCGTACGACGTCCAGGTGATGGGCGGCGCGGCGCTGCACTTCGGCAACATCGCCGAGATGAAGACCGGTGAGGGCAAGACCCTGACCTCGGTCATGGCGGTCTACCTCAACGCGCTCTCCGGCAAGGGCGTGCACGTGGTCACGGTCAACGACTACCTGGCCCAGCGGGACGCCGCCTGGATGGGCCGGGTGCACGAGTTCCTCGGCCTGACCGTCGGCGTGGTGCTGCCGAACCGGCCGGCCAGCGAGCACCGCGCCGCGTACGAGTGCGACATCACCTACGGCACCAACAACGAGTTCGGCTTCGATTACCTGCGCGACAACATGGCCTGGTCGAAGGACGAGCTGGTGCAGCGCGGCCACAACTTCGCCGTGGTCGACGAGGTCGACTCGATCCTCATCGACGAGGCCCGCACCCCGCTGATCATCTCCGGCCCGGCCGAGCACTCCGCCCGCTGGTACCAGGAGTTCGCCGGCGTGGTGGCCCGGCTCCAGCCCGGCACCGACGGCGAGGGCGACTACGAGGTCGACTACGCCAAGCGGACCATCGCGATCAGCGAGCGCGGCGTGGCCAAGGTCGAGGACCGGCTCGGCATCGACAACCTCTACGAGTCGGTGAACACGCCCCTGGTCGGCTACCTGAACAACGCGATCAAGGCCAAGGAGCTCTACAAGCGCGACAAGGACTACATCGTCAGCGACGGCGAGGTCCTGATCGTCGACGAGTTCACCGGCCGCATCCTGCACGGCCGCCGCTACAACGAGGGCATGCACCAGGCGATCGAGGCCAAGGAGGGGGTGGAGATCAAGCAGGAGAACCAGACCCTGGCCACCATCACCCTCCAGAACTACTTCCGCCTCTACGAGAAGCTCTCCGGCATGACCGGCACGGCCCAGACCGAGGCGAGCGAGTTCAACAAGGTCTACAAGGTCGGCGTGGTGACCATCCCGACGCACCGGCCGATGGTCCGGCTCGACCGGGCCGACGTGATCTACAAGACCGAGAAGGCCAAGTTCAACGCGGTCATCGAGGACATCGCCGAGCGGCATCAGGCCGGTCAGCCGGTGCTCGTCGGCACCGTCTCGGTGGAGAACTCCGAGATCCTCTCCACGCTGCTGCGCCGCCGGGGCATCCCGCACTCCGTGCTGAACGCGAAGTTCCACGCCAAGGAGGCGGAGATCGTCGCTCAGGCCGGGCGCAAGGGCGCGGTCACCGTCGCCACGAACATGGCCGGTCGCGGTACGGACATCCTGCTCGGCGGCAACCCCGAGTTCCTCGCCGCCAACGAGCTGCGCCAGCGCGGCCTCGACCCGGTCGAGCAGCCGGAGGAGTACGCCAAGGCGATGGAGGAGGTCCTGCCCCAGTGGAAGCAGGCCTGCGACGTCGAGGCGGAGGAGGTCGCCGCGGCCGGTGGCCTCTACGTGCTGGGCACCGAGCGGCACGAGTCCCGGCGCATCGACAACCAGCTGCGTGGTCGGGCCGGTCGCCAGGGTGACCCGGGCGAGTCCCGCTTCTACCTCTCGCTGCAGGACGAGCTGATGAAGCGCTTCCGGGCCGGCGCGGTCGAGGCGGTGATGGAGCGCTTCAACATCCCGGAGGACGTACCCATCGAGTCGAAGATGGTCACCCGCCAGATCAAGAGCGCGCAGGCCCAGATCGAGGGTCAGAACGCCGAGATCCGGAAGAACGTCCTGAAGTACGACGAGGTGCTCAACAAGCAGCGTCAGGTGATCTACGCCGAGCGCCTCCGGGTGCTCAACGGCGAGGACCTCTCCGAGCAGGTCCGCAACATGATCGACGACGTGATCAGCGCTTATGTCGTGGGCGCCACCAGCGACGGCTACGCCGAGGACTGGGACCTGGACCAGCTCTGGTCCAGCCTCAAGCAGCTCTACCCGGTGGATGTCACCGTCGAGGAGCTGGAGGAGGAGGTCGGCTCCCGCGCCGGCCTCGACCAGGACTTCCTGCTCGCCCGGCTCAAGGAGGACGCGCACGCCGCGTACGACCGGCGCGAGGAGACGCTCGGCGAGGAGGCGGTACGCCAGCTCGAGCGGATGGTGCTGCTGCAGGTCATCGACCGCAAGTGGCGCGAGCACCTCTACGAGATGGACTACCTGCAGGAGGGCATCAGCCTGCGGGCGTACGCCCAGCGCGACCCGGTCATCGAGTACCAGCGCGAGGGCTTCGACATGTTCGCCACCATGATGGACGGCATCAAGGAGGAGACGGTCGGCTTCCTCTACAACCTGGAGGTCCAGGTCGAGGAGCCCGAGCCGGAGGCCGAGGAGGTGCAGCTGCTGGAGAAGCCGGTGGAGATCCGCGCCAAGGGCCTCAACCGCGCCCCGCAGCAGCAGGGCCTGCAGTACTCCGCGCCCACCATCGACGGTGAGGCGGGCGCCGGTGCGGTGGCCGTCGAGCCGGCTGAGCAGCAGGCGCCGGCCCTCGGCCTGGGCAGCCCGGAGAAGACGGCCCGGCCGGCCGCCCCGGCCAACCCGTCCTCGCCGCGTCGCCCGGCGGCGGCCGGCATGAGCGGCCACGCCGTCGCGGCGAGCACCGCGCGTCGGGCGGCCCCGGGTCAGGTGGACGGCGCCGAGGCGGGCCCGTCCCGCAACGCGCCCTGCCCGTGCGGCTCCGGCCGCAAGTACAAGCGCTGCCACGGCGCGCCGAACAACGGCGCCTGAGCAACCCGCAGCAACGACGGGCCCCGGTCGGAAACGGCCGGGGCCCGTCCGCGTCCGCGCCCGTCCGGCATCCTTCGCCACGCGCGGATTGAACGGAAACTGCTGGCGTGTCGTTAGTGATTCTCGGTTCTTCTCAGTGATCATCAGTGGGTGACGTTGTCGGGTGGGCGTGTCGGAATGGTGTGCACTACCAGACCGGTCGTCGTGGGCTCGGACTCGGCGGATGCCGGTGCCGGTGCGTCGAATGGCGACCGGCCGAGGTTGGCGAGGCTGCTGTTGCGGGATCCGGGGGTGACGACGGCCGTGGTCGAGCATCGCGGTCGGCTGGCCCGCTTCGGGGTGCAGGGCTCGTCGTGCGCGCTGGCCGCGACCGGCCGCCGCATCGTCGTCCTCGACGAAGCTGAGGTCGCGGATGAACTGGTGGAAGACGTCGTGGACGCTGTGACCTCTTGCTGTGTCCGCATGTATGGGTGTGGTTCGGCGGCCCGGTAAGGCGGGAGCTGCGATGGAGGCAATTGTGGCGGCCGGATGAGCCGGGTCAGACAAGGTTTTCCGGGTCGAGTTGGATCCGACCGTGCAGCAATGTGCCCGGCTGGCTCAGCACGCGGGGTTGTCGCGGGTGGTGGAGAACTTCTGCCTCGCTCTGGTCAAGGCAGCCCTGGATCAGCGCAACGCCGAGCGCACCTACGGCATCGGCGAAGAACGGTTGACGCCGGTGCCGTGGTCGGCGCCGGCGTTGGAGAAGGCGTGGCGGGCGGCCCATCCCACCGCATACCCCTGGTTCACTCAGGCAGGGTTGTCGTCGCGGGTGCCGAAGGAGGCGTGTCGGGTACGGGCGGCCGGGTTGAGGAACTGGGCCGATTCGCGTAAGGGTGCACGCCGGGGCGGCAGGGTCGGGTTTCCGACCTGGCGGAAGCGCAGGCATGGGTTTCGGTTCCGCTATGACGCCGACCGAGCCCACCCCACCGGCCCGAGTATGGTCGCGTTGCCCGGGGTCGGCCCTGTGCGCACCCGGGAGGACATGTCGTGGTTGACCGGACGCATCGGTGACGGCCGGGCCCGGATCATCGGCGCGACGGTGCGCCAGCAGGCGGGGCGCTGGTGGGTGTCTTTCCAGCTCGAGATCGATCGCACGGACGTCGACACCCGTCGTGCGGTTGCGGCCGACGCGCCGACCTGTGGCATCGATCTGGGACTCGCCACGTTCGCGGTCATCGCCGACGACACGGGCCAAGTGGAGGAGATCCACGCGCCTCGGGCGTTGAAGGCGGCGCAGCGGAAGCTGCGCCGGGCGAATCAGGCGCTGGCCCGCTGCCAGCGGGGGTCGGCGAACCGGGCCAAGGCCGTCCGGAAGATCGCTTCCGTGCACCTGAAGGTCGCCCACCAGCGGGCCGATTTTCTGCACCAATTGACGACGAGGCTCGCGACATCCAAACGCGCCATCGCCGTCGAGTCCCTCAACGTGGCGGGCATGCTCCGCAACCGCCGCCTGGCCCGCGCCGTCTCCGATGCAGGGTTCGCCGAGTTCGTACGGCAGTTGCAGTACAAGACCACCTGGTACGGGTCGACGGTATGGGCCGCCGACCGCTGGTACCCGTCCACGAAGACCTGCTCCGTCTGTAGGGCGGTCAACGCCGGACTGACCCTGTCCGACCGGTCCTGGACGTGCCGCTGCGGCGCCACCCACAACCGAGACCACAATGCCGCCCGAAATCTCCTCACCGCCATGCACGCCGCCACCTGACACGCAACTGTCGCCGGGCAGTTCCCCGGAGACACGAAACGCCTGTGGAGGACCAGTAAGACCTCGGCTCACCGAGGCATGGACCAACGAAGCAGGAAGAGAATCACTCAGATTCTCTGAACGGTTGACGTCGTTTGCCTCAGTTTCACCATCAGTGGCGTTGCTGAACCAGCGGTGTTCCGGTCGCGTCCGGCCACGACCGACGGGACACACCGGCGGGAAACTTCTCCCGGGCGGGTGCGAGGTGTATGACGGTCACGGCGTAAGGCATCATCGGCGCCCGCGGCCGGCGTCCGCCGGTTGGGGCCTGAGCAGGGGAGACACCGTGACCGACGAGCTTGTCCGGGTGTACGTGCCGGCGACCGTCCCGATGCTGTCGCGGCTGCGCGAGCAGGGACTCGCCGACGGCGAGGCGCACGCGGTCACCCCCCAGCTGCGCGAGTGGTACGCCGAGGGTGACGAGGAGGAGTTGGAGTACGTCGCCTTCACCCGGGCCGCCCAGGACGCGCTGCTCCTGCTCCGGGCCGACCCGGCCGCACCCCGCCGTCGGGTGGTGGTCTCGGTGGATCTGCCGGCGTCGGCGGTCGGCCGGATGGACGGGGATCTCGGGTCCAGCCTCGTCCGGCTGACCGGGCCGGTGCCGGTGACGTCGGTCGCCGCGATTCACGTTGACGGCGCGGAGGCGGTGGAGGACGTGGTTGCCGCAGCTGAGGTGATCGCCGAGGCGCAGGCCGGCGACCCGGACGCCCAGTTCACGGTCGACGGTGCGGAGGACCACGAGCTGGAGTGGTACGACGTGACCGAGCTGGACCTGTTGCTCCGCTCGGTCTCCTGACCGCGGCCTGCGGCCCGCCGGCCGCCGGACCTCAGCGGGCCGGCTCGTCCTCGGCCGGTTCCGCCTCGTCGGCGCCGGGTGCCGGGCCGAGGGTGCGGCCGAAGGCGATGAGCGTGGTCAGCGCCCCGACGAAGAGCACCCAGATGCCGTTGTCCACCCGCGAGGTGCCGAGCGCGGTCTGCGCGACCGCGTCCGCGTCGCTGAGCGCGGCGGCCAGGTCGAGCAGCGTCCGGCCGCCGACCCGGATGATCACCTCGGTGAGCAGCAGGAGCAGGCCCGGTCCCGCCCCGGCGAGCAGGTAGGCCGGCCAGCGCGGCTGCGGCGCGGCCGGGTCCCGGCGGGCCCGGTGGCGCGACCAGGTCAGGTAGCCGAAGGCGACCAGCCCGGCGAGCAGCCCGGCCAGCAGGGACTCCGTCCGGGAGACCCACTTCGCGGCGCTGAGCACCGACTCCTGGGTGTCGCCCGCGCCGAACAGGTCGGAGAGCGGGTCCCGGGCGCGGCTGAAGGCCACCACGAAGATCAGCGCGGCCAGCGCGGCGGTCGCGGTCGCGGCGACCACCCGGGCGTTGCGGGCACCGGCCACCGCGCCGCCGATGATGGCCGCCGCCGCGGTGGTGCCGGCGATCGTGTTGGTGGTCGCGTTGTCGGCGTAGGTCAGGTTGATCGCCAGCGCGGCGGCCAGCCCGACCAGCAGGCCGGCGCCGACGGTGGCGAGGAAGCGCAGCGTGGCGCGTTCGGTCCGCCGGGTGAGCGGGTTGGTCACCGCCAGGGCGACCGCGGCGCCGGCGACGAGCGCCGCCGAGATGACACCGGGTAGCGCGTACGCGGAGAGGCTGATCGCGGTGACCCCGGCCGCGGTCGAGTGGATCGCGGCCCGGGTCGACCAGAGCATCGCCGCCAGCCAGCCGACGGCCAGCAGCGCGAGCACCACGGCACCGGGTGCGAAGGTGGCCCGTCCGGTGCCCGCCGGCGCCGGCCCGGTCGCGTCGACCGGGGCGGTCTCCTCGGCCGGGGCGGCCGTGGGCTGGTCCGGTTCCGCGGCCGTGGAGCTGCCGGGCTGGTTGCTCATCGTCTCCCCTTCGACGGACGCCGGATCGGCCGCGACGGCCGGGCAGGTCACCGGCCATCCAGGGTACGCGTCGCCGGGCGCCCCTCTCCGTCCACGGGCCGGGCCTGCCTGGGGCCGGGCCTGCCTGGTGGTCGCCGACGACGTGGGCGGGCCGGGCGGCAGCGGCGCGCCGAAGGATCGCAGGAGCATTGGACTGCTCGCCGACGGTTCGCCCCCTCTGTGGCTGTCCCTGCCTACGGTCCGGTGTGCGGTGGTCCGTCCCGATCATCGGCGGGAGGAACGACGGCCGGGGCCGGCAGAAGCCGGGGTGGGGTGGCCCGAGGGGGGTCGCATGGAAGAATCGGCGCAGGTCCCGCCGCCGCGACCGGTCCACCGCGCGGTGCCCGGCGACCGGCCGTCCGGTCGGTGCCCGCGGGTCCGGTTTCGCCACCGCCGTCGAGATCGCACAGGAGCCTGTGATGGACGCCGTGTTCTCCGTACCCGAGCCGCGCAACGAGCCGGTACGCACCTACGAGCCGGGCAGCGCCGACCGGGAGCGGCTTCAGCGGCGGCTCACCGAGCTGGCCGCCGAGCGGATCGACCTGCCGATGACCATCGCCGGTGAGCAGCGGATGGCCGGCGGTGAGTCGATCAACGTGGTCCAGCCGCACAAGCACGCGCACGTGCTCGGCGTCACCGGCCACGCCACCCACGACGACGCCCGCGCCGCCGTCAAGGCCGCGAAGGACGCCGCCCCGATGTGGCGCGCGCTGCCGTTCGAGGAGCGGGCCGCGATCTTCCTGCGCGCCGCCGAGCTGCTCGCCGGTCCGTGGCGGGACACCCTGAACGCGGCCACCATGCTCGGCCAGTCCAAGACCGCCGTGCAGGCGGAGATCGACGCGGCCTGCGAGTTCATCGACTTCCTCCGGTTCAACGTGCATTTCGCCCGGCAGCTGCTGGAGGCTCAGCCGAAGTCGTCGCCGGGGGTGTGGAACCGGTTCGACCACCGCCCGCTCGAGGGCTTCGTCTACGCGGTCACCCCGTTCAACTTCACCGCGATCGCCGGCAACCTGCCCTCGGCACCGGCCCTGCTCGGCAACACCGTGGTCTGGAAGCCGGGCCCGACCCAGCAGTTCGCGGCGCACTTCACCATGCGGCTCTTCGAGGCGGCCGGCCTGCCGCCCGGCGTGATCAACATGGTCACCGGGCGTGGCGAGGAGGTCTCCGACGTCGTGCTGGCCGACCCGGATCTGGCCGGCATCCACTTCACCGGCTCCACCAAGGTCTTCCAGCACCTGTGGCGGACCGTCGGCGAGAACATCGCCGGCTACCGGGGCTACCCGCGGCTGGTCGGCGAGACCGGCGGCAAGGACTTCGTGGTCGCGCACACCAGCGCCGACGTGGACGCCCTGCACACCGCGCTGATCCGGGGCGCCTACGAGTACCAGGGCCAGAAGTGCTCGGCCGCCTCCCGGGCGTACGTCCCGCGCTCGCTCTGGGAGGGCGGGCTGCGCGATCGGCTGGCCGCCACCACCGACTCGCTGACCTACGGCGACGTCACCGACTTCAGCAACTTCGGCGGGGCGGTCATCGACGACAAGGCGTTCTTCCGGCACACCGCCGCGCTGGAGCTGATCAACAACGACGACACCTGCCGCGTCCTGGCCGGCGGCACGGCGGACGAGTCGGTCGGGTACTTCGTCCGGCCCACCCTGTTCGAGTGCAGCGACGCCGCGCACGAGACCTTCACCACCGAGTACTTCGGGCCGATCCTCGGCGTGCACGTCTTCGACGACGCCGGCTTCGACGACGTGGTCGCCCAGGCCGAATCGATCGCGCCGTACGCGCTGACCGGGTCGATCTTCGCGACCGACCGCCGGGTGGTCGACGCGGTGGCCGAGAAGATGCGCTACGCGGCCGGCAACTTCTACATCAACGACAAGCCGACCGGCGCGGTGGTCGGGCAGCAGCCCTTCGGCGGCGCCCGGGCCAGCGGCACCAACGACAAGGCCGGTTCCTGGCACAACCTGGTGCGCTGGATGTCGCCGCGGACGATCAAGGAGACCTTCGTCCCGCCGACCGACCACACGTACCCGCACATGGGCTGAACCGGCGACGGCCGCCGGTGGCGCACGGAGCGTCACCGGCGGTCGGGCCGGCCCCTCCGGCGGGACGGAGCTGACCGGCCGGTGGAGGGGATCGATGTCCTTGGCGGACTGTCGTCCGCCGACAGTGCACATTGGAAGTCCCATTGGGTGGCGAAAACGGCAAATCCTGGACGCCGGGTCGGCAAAGTGGCAGCTTAGAGGCATGGCGGAATCCGGAGTCAACCCCACGGCGGCGGCCCTACTGGGCCTGCTGCACGAGGGCCCGATGACAGGCGGCCAGCTGATGGCCGCCGCTGAACGGCGGTTGGCGCCGTACTGGTCGATGACCCGCAGTCAGGTCTACCGTGAGTTGCCGGTGCTGGCCGAGCGGGGTTTCGTGCGGCTCGGCAAGCCCGGGCCGCGGATGAGTCAGCCGTACGCGATCACCGCGGCCGGGAAACGGACATTTTCCCGCTGGCTGGCGGAGAACCCGGGGCGGGACACCATCCGCAACCCGATCGCGCTGCGGATCGCCTTCGGCGACCTGCACTCGGCGAGCCAGCTGAAGAACCTGTACGCCTCGGCGAACGAGTACCACACGGAGGCCCTGGCGGCGGTCCGGGAGCAGGTGAAGAACGCCAAGAAGGAGGGCGACACCTACGACGCCAGCGCGTTGGAGTTCGCCGTCGCCTACCACAAGGCGGCCCTGTCCTGGCTGAAGAGCGCACCGGTCGGCTGACCTGCCCCGGCGGGTCGGGCGGCTGAGGTGAACGGACCGTCGGGAGCCAAGTACGCTTGTTTGTCGTGACCGCTGCCGATTATGCCGAACAGCTCAAGGAACTCGACGCCACCCTCCGGAACATCGAGGCCGTCCTCAACCTGGACCGGCTGCACGAGGAGAAGGCCCGGCTCGAGGAGCAGGCGTCCGCGCCGGACCTCTGGGACGACCAGGCCAAGGCCCAGGCGGTGACCTCGCAGCTGTCGTACGTCAACGGCGAGATCAGCAAGCTCGGCAGCCTCCGCTCCCGGCTCGACGACGCCGGCGTGCTGCTGGAGCTGGCCGAGGCGGAGTCCGACCCCGGGGTGCTCGCCGAGGTGGAGAGCGAGATCACCGGGCTGACCAAGGCCATCCAGGAGATGGAGGTCCGCACCCTGCTCTCCGGCGAGTACGACTCGCGGGAGGCGCTGGTCGCCATCCGGGCCGGCGCCGGTGGCGTGGACGCGGCGGACTTCGCCGAGATGCTGCTCCGGATGTACCTGCGCTGGGCCGAGCGGCACGGCTACCCGACCGAGGTCTACGAAACCTCGTACGCCGAGGAGGCCGGCCTCAAGTCCGCCACCTTCACCGTGAAGGTGCCCTACGCGTACGGCACGCTCAGCGTCGAGTCGGGCACCCACCGGCTGGTCCGGATCAGCCCGTTCGACAACCAGGGCCGCCGGCAGACCAGTTTCGCGGGCGTGGAGGTGCTGCCGGTGGTGGAGCAGACCGACCACATCGACATCCCCGAGAACGAGATGCGGATCGACGTCTACCGCTCCTCGGGCCCCGGCGGGCAGAGCGTCAACACCACCGACTCGGCGGTGCGGATCACCCACATCCCGACCGGCATCGTGGTCACCTGCCAGAACGAGAAGTCCCAGCTGCAGAACAAGGCCTCCGCGCTGCGCGTGCTCCAGGCCCGGCTGCTGGAGCGCAAGCGCCAGGAGGAGCAGGCCAAGATGGCGGGCCTGAAGACCGACGCCGCCGGGTCGTGGGGCGACCAGATGCGCTCGTACGTCCTGCACCCGTATCAGATGGTGAAGGATCTGCGTACCGAGCAGGAGACGGGCAATCCGTCCGCGGTCTTCGACGGCGAGCTGGACAGCTTCATCGAGGCGGGTATCCGCTGGCGCAAGCAGCAGCAGATGGCCGGCGACACTGTGTGATCAACCGGGGGCGGAGCGCGTCATCGATCTCCACGTCAGGCAGTAAATAGATGACGCGACTCGCTACCGAGGGGCGGGGGGCTTGGCTCTCCGGTTACACCGCGTAGACTACCGACCCGTGATTCAGCTTGAGCAAGTGACGAAGACGTACCCGAAGGCGTCCCGGCCTTCGCTCGACAACGTGTCCGTCTCGATCGAGAAGGGCGAGTTCGTCTTCTTCATCGGTCCATCCGGCTCCGGCAAGTCCACGATCATCAAGATGCTGCTCCACGAGGTCAGCCCCAACAAGGGTCGCGTCGTCGTGAACGGCAAGGACGTCACCTCGATGCGTTCCTGGAAGCGACCCCACTTCCGGCGTTCCATCGGCTGTGTCTTCCAGGACTTCCGGCTGCTGCCCAACCGCACCGCGTACGAGAACGTGGCGTTCGCCCTCGAGGTGATCGGCAAGACCAAGGCGGTCGCCCGCCGGGTCGTGCCGGAGGTGCTGGAGCTGGTCGGGCTCGGTGGCAAGGAGCACCGCTACCCGCACGAGCTCTCCGGTGGTGAGCAGCAGCGGGTCGCCGTCGCCCGGGCGTTCGTGAACCGTCCGCTGATCCTGCTGGCGGACGAGCCCACCGGAAACCTGGACCCGGACACCTCGATCGAGATCATGCGCCTGCTGGACCGGATCAACCGCACCGGCACCACCGTCGTGATGGTCACGCACGACTCCAACATCGTGAACCAGATGCGCCGCCGCGTCGTCGAGATCGAGAGCGGCCGCATCGTGCGCGACCAGGCCCGCGGCGTCTACGGCTGAGCCGGCGCTCGGCCGCGAGCCGTGGACCCTGACGACGAACACCTCATGCCGGAGAGCCGGAGGAATTCCCGATGCGCGTGAAATACGTCCTGTCCGAGGTACTGGTCGGACTGTGGCGCAACGTCACAATGACTATCGCCATGATCATCACTCTGGCGGTGTCACTGTTCATGCTGGGCGGCAGCGGTCTGCTGTTCCAGAAGGTCGGCGACATGAAGGACCTCTACTACGAGAACATCGAGGTCTCGATCTTCCTGAAGACCGACGTCAACCCGCAGCAGCAAGCCGATCTCGACGCCAAGCTGAAGAGCGACCCCTTGGTGAAGGAGGTCACGTACGTCAACAAGGACGAGGCGTACAAGCGCTTCCAGGAGATGTACCAGGACGCTCCGGACCTGGTGAACGCGGTCAAGCCGGACCAGCTGCCCGAGTCCTTCCGGCTCAAGCTGGTCAACCCCGAGCAGTACAAGAACATCTACGACCAGTACAAGGACACCGAGGGGGTCGACGAGATCGTCGACCAGAGCAAGCTGCTCGACAAGGTCTTCGGCGTCCTCACCGGGATCCAGAACTTCGCGCTGGCCATCGCGATCGTGATGGCGATCGCCGCGCTGCTCCTGGTGGCCAACACCATCCAGGTGGCCGCCTACAGCAAGCGGCGTGAGGTCGCGGTCATGAAGCTGGTCGGCGCCTCCAACTGGTTCATTCAGGCGCCGTTCGTGCTGGAGGCCGTGGTCGCCGGCCTGATCGGTTCGCTCCTCGGCCTGGTCGCGCTGGCCGCCCTGAAGGTCTTCGCCGGCGGTGGGTCCATGCAGGCCCTGGAGGGCCTGATCACGCCGGTCTCGTGGGGCGACATCTTCCTGATGTTCCCGCTCATGGCGGGCGTCGGCGGCCTGGTCAGCGCCATCACCGCCTGGGTCACGCTCCGGTTCTACCTGCGCGTCTAGTCGCGTACCGGCTCCGCAGAGGACCCTCCCTTGCCAGGAATAAACGGCGCGGGAGGGTCCTTGTCATTCGGGTAGCATGATCTCCGCCCCGCGGCCGGCCACCGGTCGTGGGTCAGCCGGAAGGGGGTGGCGCCGATGCCACGGGAAAAGGGTCGCAAGGTGGTCGCCTCCAACAAGAAGGCGCGGCACGACTACGCCATCCTCGACACGTACGAGGCGGGCATGGCGCTGACCGGCACCGAGGTCAAGTCGCTGCGGGCCGGGCGGGCGTCGCTGGTCGACGCGTTCGCCCAGGAGCGCAACGGCGAGCTCTACCTGCACGGCATGCACATCCCGGAGTACACCCAGGGCACCTGGACCAACCACGAGCCCCGGCGTACCCGCAAGCTGCTGCTCAACCGGCTGGAGATCGACCGGCTGATCGGCAAGACCCGCGAGGGCGGCCTGACCATGGTGCCGTTGCAGGTCTACTTCTCCGACGGCTGGGCGAAGGTGGAGATCGCCCTGGCCAAGGGTAAGAAGTCGTACGACAAGCGGCAGGACCTCGCCAAGCGGGACGCCGACCGGGAGATCGCCCGGGTGGCCGGCCGGCGTGGCAAGGGCATGGACGAGTGATTTGCCCACTTTGTCCCGGTCGGCATGTCCGGCCCGGGGCTGGGGATGAAACCCGTTGCGGCAGGCGTTAGGCTTGTCAGTGCCACCACGAAGGTGGCCCGTCGAGGGGGTGACTGGTTTCGACTTCGTACGTTGCGGCAGGGGAAGCGAGCCGAGGAAGCCGACGTCGTCTCGAGAATCGTTCGTCGGAAACCAATAAGCGCCAAGAACAATCGCGCTGACTTCGCTCTCGCCGCCTGAGGCGAGTAGTGAGTCTGTCGGCCTGGGAGCGCCTTCGACCCAGTTAGCCGGCATCAGCTAGAAGGCTGGCCAATCGGACCCGGTCGCGGGGTCCGTGCGGCGAGATGAATCAGCGACTGGGCCCGTCACACCAACTCGCTCGCGTGAGCGGTGGGGCCGAGTAGAGGCATAGCGAGCTGCGCTCGGAGAAGCCCTGACAAACCGGCGAAGGACCCGGGTTCGATTCCCGGCACCTCCACCACCTGACTGTGCGCCCCGGTCCACCTGGACCGGGGCGCACAGTCGTCTCCGGACCAGGCGGTCTCACCCCGGTTGCCCGGCCGCCCTAGGCTGCCGCCTGTGACGAACGAGAAGATCCGCCTGTCGGTGGGCGCCGCACCCGGGCAGCGCACCATCGCGGCGGTGGTCGGTGTGCTCCTCGCCGGCTTCGGGACGGTCTTCGTGCTGCTGCCGGTGCTCGCCGACCGGCTGCTCGGCCGCATCACCGGCTTCGGCGACCCGCTCCCGTCGTACGACGACGTGCGGGACCTGCCGCCCGGCATGCTCCCCCCCGGACCTGTCCGGTGGCACCGTCACCCCCGGCCCCGTCCGGTTCGTCGGCCTCTGCGGCGTTCCGTTCGTGCTGCTCGGGCTCTACCTCGTGCTGCGGGTGCTGCGCACCGCCGCGTGGCTGGAGGGGACCCGGGCCTCCGTCCGCGGCGCGCTGGGCACCCGCACCGTCGACCTGGCCACCGCCGACGTCGCCGCCGGGGCGGTCGCCTACCGCGCCGGGGACGAGGCGGTGGTCCGGGTGCCGACGGTGGTCGCCCGCGACCCGGGCACCGGCCGCCGGATCATCATCCCGTTGCAGGGCATGGGCCTGGCCACGCTCCCACCGTACGAGCTGCGGGCGCTGGCCGACGCCATCACGGCGGGGCGGCCGACCGACGGCCGGGACGCCGACGCGCACGTCCTCGCCGGCCAGCTCCGCACCATGGCGGGCAATCCGCTGGGTCTGTGAGCGCTGGTGGGGCCGGTGGGACGGATGGGGCAGATGAGGCGTCCGGGGGCCCTGGACAGGGCCGTCGGGCGGGTTCACCATCGCTGTACGCGGTAGCACAGCAGCGCGGGAGGTGCCCATGGTCACCGGTCCGATCCAGCAGCCGTCCACCGCCGTCGCGGCGGCCCCTCCGCTCGTCGCGCGCGAGCACCGGCCCACCCTCCACGGCGAGGTGCGCGCTCTCGCCCGGGCGCTCGCCGCGCCCGCCGGAGAACCCCACTGGCGGGAGCGGCTGATCACCCGCCTCGGCCCGGTCCGGCAGGGCTTCGCCGAGCACGTCCAGCTCACCGAGGGACCCATCGGCCTCTACGTGGAGCTGCTGCACCAGGCCCCACGCCTGGACCGGGGGGTCCGCCTGCTCACCCGCGAGCACGCCGCCATCGCCGCGGCGATCGCCGCCCTCCAGCACGTCGCCGAGCTGCCCGGCGTACCCGACGAGGAGCTGCGCGGGCGGGCGGGGCAGCTGCTGCGGGCGCTGCACCGGCACCGGCAGCGCGGCGCCGACCTGCTCTGGGAGGCGTACCAGGCCGATCTGGGCGGGGAGACCTGAGGCTCGCTCGCCCGGGCGGGAACCGGCGGGGCGGGCGCGGCGTCCAAGCGGCATGCGTCGCGCGATAGCCCAGCTGGGGCTACCCCTCCTGGTCGCCGCCGGGTGCGCCCCGGCCGGCTCCGGCCCGGCCGCCGGTGGGCCGTCCGCCGGCAGCCCGGACCACCGGTGGGAGGCGTTCCACCAGCGGGCCGTCGAGGTGGCCGAGGCCTGGCGGCCCGGCCCGGCGTGGCGGACCGGGTACGTGCCGTTGCAGGACGCCACGGTGCTGACCGGCGACCCGGGCTTCGGCTCCGACACCGAGGCGGCGTTCCGGGCGGGCTGGTACCGGGACCAGATCGAACTGCCCACCGCGAAGCCCGGCGACGGGACCGTCCGGTTCCCGGACGGGACCCTACGGGTGCCGCTGATCAGCGCCGCCGACGCGTACGCCGCACTGGACCAGGGCGACCCGCCGCCGTGCGCCGGCCGGCCGAAGGAACCCGGGCGGTCCAAGGGCGGCCCGACCATCGAGCCCGGACCGGACGGCTGGGTCACCAGCCCCGCCGACCCGGGCGCCTGCATCCCGCTCACCGTGACCGCGGTGCGGCTGGACACCGCCCCGGTACGGACCAGCCGGGGCGTCGCCGACGTGCCGGCGTGGCTGTTCACCGTGACCGAGCTGAAGGCGCCGGTGGCCCGGCTCGCCGTCGCGCCGAGCGCGGTCACCGCCGTACCGCAGGGGGTGGCGCCGACCGGGCCCGCACCCGACGTTGTGGTCGGCGCGCAGGATCTCGCGGCCCCCGCCGAGGGTGCGCGGCTGGCCTACCGGCTCGGGGTCGGCGCCTGCGACACCGGCGTCACGCCGCTGGTGCTGGAGCGCGACGACGTGGTGGTGGTCGGCGGGGGCGTGACCCGCTCGACCGGCGTCTGCACCGACCAGCTGCTCATCCACCCGGTCACCGTCACGCTGCGGGCCCCGCTCGGCGCGCGACCGGTCCTCGACGTGCTCACCGGCACGCCGCTGGTGGTCGGCCCGCGCTGACCCGCGCCAGCTGGGGGCTACAGGATGTGCGGCACGTCGGTGCTGATCTGCACCGGCAGCACCGTCGGCCGGTCGGCGGCGAGGGCCGCGCGCAGGGCGTCGCCGAGCCGGTCGAGCGGATCCACCACCTCGGCGGCGCAGCCGTAACCGTGCGCCACCGCGATGACGTCCAGCCCGGGCAGGTCCAGCGCGGGCACGCCGGGCGTGTGCTTCAGCTCGGCGAACGCCTTGAGGATCGCGTACTGATGGTTGACCGGGACCACGACGGGCAGCGGCAGCCGCAGCTGGGCGGCCGTCCAGAGCGCCTGCACGGAGTAGTGGAACGAGCCGTCGCCGATCACTGCCACCACCGGCCGGCCGCGCCCGGTGTCCCGCTCCGCCAGGGCGATCCCCACCGCCGCCGGCAGCCCGAACCCCAGCCCGCCGCTGGCCATCGTGAAGTACGACCGGGGTCGGGTCATCCGCACCCGGCGGCGCAGCGCGGAGAGGTTGGACGGGGACTCCTGTACCAGCACCCCGTCGGTCGGCCAGTGCCGGGCCAGCGCGGCGAAGAGGGCGTCCGCGCTCGGCGGGTTCGACTCCGCCGGCGGCCCCGGTGCGGGGCGGGCGGCCGGGGCGGGACGGTCCGTCGCCGGCAGCAGGTCCAGCAGGCCCGCCAGGGCCAGCCCGGCGTCGCCGAGCAGGCTCTCCCCGACCGGGGCCCGGGCCGACTCGTCCGGGTCGTCGGTGACGTGCAGCAGCCGCGCGTCGGCCGGCAGGTAGTCGCCCGGCACGTGCGGGTAGTAGCGGAACACCGGCGCGCCGACCACCAGGACCGTGTCGTGCCCGCGCAGCGCCTCCGCCAGCGGCTCGATCGCGTACGGCAGCACGCCCCGGAAGTGCGGATGGTCCTCGGGGAAGACGGCCCGCTCCGGCGCGGGGGAGGCCCAGACCGGCGCGGCCAGCCGCTCGGCCAGGGCGACCGCCGCCGGCCAGGCGTCGGCCCGGTCCACCGCCGCACCGAGCACCAGCACCGGGGCGCGGCTGGCCGCCAGCACGGCGGCGAAGTCGCCCAGCCGCCCCGGATCCGGCGCGTACCGGGTGGCCACGCCGCGCACCTCAGGCGGACGGTCCGCGGGCCGGGCCCAGTCGTCCATCGGCAGGGAGAGGAAGACCGGCCCGGTCGGGGGCTGCACCGCGGTCGCGTACGCCCGCATCAGCGCGGCCGGGATGTCCTGCGCCCGGGCCGGCTCGTAGCTCCACTTCACGTACGGCTGGGTCAGCTCCGCCGCGCGGCGGTTGGCCAGCCGGGGCTCGATCAGCAGCATCTCGCGGGTCTGCTGGCCGGCGGTGACGATCAGCGGGGTCTTGTTGTGCCAGGCGGTGACCAGGTTGCCCATGCCGTTGCCGGTGCCCGGGGCGGTGTGCAGGTTGACGTGGGCGGGCCGTCCGGTGGCCTGCGCGTACCCGTCGGCCATCGCCATCGCCGACGCCTCGTGCAGCGCGTGGACGTAGCGGAAGTCGGCCGGGAAGCCCTGTAGGAACGGCTCCTCGGTGGAACCGGGGTTGCCGAAGACGGTGGTCAGGCCCAGCTCGCGCAGCAGGTCGTAGGTGATGTCGCGAACCGTTGCCATCGCCGGCTGCCTCCGTCTGTTGTTGCTGCGCCGGAGACGGCTATTGATCAGTCCCCCGACCAGCCGAATCTATCGGGGCGGGCCGGGCTTTTCGGGCACTTCTTAGGTCTCGCGGGGCACTCTCAGGGCAGCGGGAACGGCAGCTTGATCCCGTCCAGCGCCCGGCCGCAGGGGCAGTCCCGGTCGGCGGGCAGCGCGGCCACCGCGTCCATCAGCACCCCGCGCAGCCGGTCGGTGTTCGCCGCGAAGACCCGGAACACCTCCTCCTGGGTGACCGACTCGCCGCCCTCCACCCCCGCGTCCAGGTCGGTGACCAGCGCGATCGAGGTGTAGCAGAGGGCGAGCTCGCGGGCGAGCACCGCCTCCGGGTGGCCGGTCATGTTGACCACCGACCCGCCGATCGCCGTGAACCAGCGGGACTCGGCCCGGGTGGAGAAGCGCGGCCCCTCGACCACCACCACCGTTCCTCCGTCGACCGCCGGGACGTCCCGGCCCGCCGCCGCCTCCAGCAGGGTGCGGCGGCCGGTGGGGCAGTACGGGTCGGCGAACGGGACGTGCACCGCGCCGCGGTCGTAGTAGGTCTGGGTGCGCCCGCTGGTCCGGTCGATGAGCTGGTCCGGCACCACGAAGGTGCCCGGGCCGAGCTCCGGCCGCAGGCCGCCGACCGCGCAGGGGGCGAGCACCTGGCGTACCCCGAGGGAACGCAGCGCCCAGAGGTTGGCCCGGTAGGGGATCAGGTGCGGCGGGTAGCGGTGGTCGCGTCCGTGCCGGGGCAGGAAGGCCACCCGGCGACCGCCGACGTCGGCGATGGTGACCGGGTCCGACGGCGGCCCGTACGGCGTCTCCAGCACGTGTTCGGTGGCGCCGTCGAGCAGGGCGTAGAGCCCCGACCCGCCGATCACCGCCAGCTCGGCCGTCGGCCCCATCGAAACTCCCTCGTCATGTTCGATCACCCGCCCGTCAGACCTTAGCCACCGTGCGGGGCGCAGGCTATGGTGCCAGGCATGGCGTTGACAGCGCGGATGGTCGACGGCGTCGGGCTCCCTGTCCCGGCGTGCGGGTGACGAATGTCCGACATGCAGGAGGGGCAGGCGATCGGTGGTCGGGCCATGCAGTCGATGACCGGACGGCTGCTGGTCGCGACTCCGGCACTGAAGGACCCGAACTTCGACCGTACGGTCGTGCTGCTGGTCGCCCACGAGCCCGGCGGCGCCCTCGGCGTGGTGCTCAACCGCGCCACCGAGGTGCCGGTGGCCGACGTCCTCGGGGACTGGTGCGACCTGGCCCGTCACCCCGCCGTGCTCTTCGAGGGCGGTCCGGTGCAGCCGGACTCGGCCATCTGCCTGGCCCGGATGCGGCACCCGATCAAGCCGGTGAAGGGCTTCCACCGGGTCTCCGGCGCGGTGGGCACGGTCGACCTCTCGGTGGACCCGGAGCGGCTGCGGGACGCGCTCGGTGGCATCCGGGTCTTCGCCGGCTATTCCGGCTGGGGAGCGGGCCAGCTGGAGCGGGAGATCGAGGAGGGGTCCTGGTTCGTTCTCGACGCGCTGCCCGGCGACGCCTTCGTCGACCGGCCGGACGACCTCTGGCCGATGGTGCTGCGTCGGCAGGGCGGCATGATGGCGGCGGTGGCCCATTTCCCCCCGGACGTGGCCCTGAACTGAGCCCGGCGGTGGGGACCCCCGCGAGATGACCATGCCGACCGGCGTGTGTATAGTTCTCTGCGTGCCCGGGCGACCGGGACGACCGCACGGGGCCGTGGCGCAGCTGGTAGCGCACCACACTGGCAGTGTGGGGGTCAGGGGTTCGAGTCCCCTCGGCTCCACCCGAGCGACCAGGGCGTTCGTCAGACATGACGGACGCCCTTTGTCGTTCCCCGGGGGCGGGAGTAGCCGAGCAAGTGGCCACGGTCGCGTCGAACGCTGCCCAGAGACGACCACCAGCACCCGAAGAAAGATCGGCGCGGTTCCGAGGTCCGGCGCAGGGGGCGGCGTGCGGGTTGGTATGCCTGTGGGGTGTCGGATCGAGCGAACGACGAGCAGAGTGCGGTAGCCGGCGACGGGCCGACGGAGGACGGTGGAACGGCGTCCCAGACATCGCTGACGGGTCGCCGGACGGCGGGGCTGGGGTTGCTGCTGGGCGCGTTGGGTGTGGTGTACGGCGATATCGGTACCAGCCCGCTGTACGCGCTGAAGACGGTCTTCACCTTCGACCGGGGCCTGGTACCGGACGCCCCCGACGTGTTCGGCGTGATCTCGCTGGTCTTCTGGTCGATCACCCTGATCGTGTCGATCAAATATGTCGTCTTCATCCTGCGGGCCGACAACGAGGGCGAGGGCGGGGTGATGGCCCTGGCCGCCCTCGCCCGAAGGGCGCTGCTGAAGGCCAACGGAAGGCGCGCCGCTACGGTGTTGGCGCTCGGGGCGCTCGGCGCCGCCCTGTTCTACGGCGACAGCGTGATCACCCCGGCGATCTCGGTGTTGTCGGCGGTGGAAGGGCTGGAGGTCACCTCCCCGCAGTGGGCCGTGGTCGTGCTGCCGGTGTCGGCGGCGGTCCTCACCCTGCTGTTTGCCGGCCAGCGATGGGGCACCGGACGGGTCGGGGCCGTCTTCGGGCCGATCATGGTGCTCTGGTTCGCCTGCCTGGGCGTGGCCGGCGCGGCCGAGGTGTGGCGTCACCCGAGCGTTCTGGCCGGGCTGTCACCGACGTATGCGGCCCTGTTCGTCGTGGACCACCCGGTCATCGCGTTCGTCGCGATGGGTGCCGTGGTGCTGGCGATCACCGGCGCCGAAGCGCTCTACGCCGACATGGGCCACTTCGGCCGCGCCCCGATCCGCCGGGCCTGGTTCGCGATCGTGTTTCCCGCGTTGACACTCAACTACCTCGGCCAGGGCGCGTTGATCCTACGGGCACCGGACAGCCGGGATAATCCGTTCTTCTTGCTGCTGCCAGACTGGGCGCGGCTACCGATGGTCGTCCTGGCCACCGTGGCCACCGTGATCGCGTCCCAGGCGGTGATCTCCGGGGCGTTCTCGGTGTCCCGGGAGGCCATGCGGCTGGGCTTCCTGCCGCACCTGCGCATCCGGCAGACCTCCCGCCGCGAGTACGGGCAGATCTACGTGCCCGGGGTGAACTGGAGTCTCTTCGCGGCAGTTCTGCTGGTGGTGTTCGCGTTCGGTTCATCCACGAACCTTGGCGCCGCTTACGGGGTGGCGGTCACCGGCACATTCCTGATCACCACGACCCTGTTCCTGGTCGTCGCGGGGGCACTGTGGCGCTGGGCCGCTTGGCGGCTCGTGCTGTTCGGGGTCGTCTTCGGCAGCATCGAGCTGACCTTCTTCACCGCGAACCTGGCCAAGGTCAGCCACGGTGGCTGGTTGACGCTGCTCATCGCGATCGTCGTGTTCACGGCACTGGTGAGGTGGCGGCGCGGAGCCGAACTGGTCACCGCCCGACGGATCGAACGGGAAGGCCCGCTACGGGACTTCATCGACACCCTGCACGCCACGAACATCCCGTGGGTGCCGGGCACCGCGGTGTTCCCCCACCCGAACAAGGAGACGACGCCCCTGGCACTGCGCGCGAACGTCGCCCACAACCACGTTCGGCACGAGAAAATTGTCATCATTACCGGTCGTACCGCGAACGTCCCGCACATTCCATGGGATCAGCGCCTGACCATCGACGATCTCGGCGACCCGAACGACGGCATCATCCACATCACCGCCGTCTTCGGCTTTCAGGACCCCACCGACTTCCCCGAGGTCCTGCGCCACGCCGCTGCCCACCCCCTCGCCAAAGGGATTGGCCTGGAGGAGGTCTCCTACTTCGTCTCGAGGATCACACTGCGTTGCACCCGTCAGCCCGGTATGGCCACCTGGCGTAAACGCCTGTTCATCGCCCTCGCTCACAACGCCGCCAGTCATGCGGAGTTCCTTCACCTGCCCGAGGAACGCACCATCGTCCTCAGCGCCGAGGTCCCCGTCTGAGCCTGCCCCCATCAGCCGCCCGAGCCGCGGCCCGAGGCGCGTACGGCAGCCGGGTGCAGGCGCCAACGGAGCCGATCAAGACTCGCCTTCCGTCATTTCCGGCAGGAGCGGGACCGCATGAGGTGTGCTCCGCCTGCCTGTGAGTAGTCGCCGCAGTCGGTGCGGCGAGGGCGGGGAGGTCCGGTGGACTCGTACCCGGCCGTGGAGGGCCACGGCTTGATCGGCGACCTGCAGACCGCGGCGCTGGTGAGCAGAGACGGGACGTTGGACTGGTTCTGCGCGCCCCGCTTCGACTCGCCGAGCATCTTCGGTGGCCTGCTCGATCGGCACGAGGGTGGATACTTCCAGGTTTCGCCCGTTGGGGTCGAGTACCGGAGCAAACAGCTGTACGTGCCCGGAACGCCGATCCTGATCACCCGCTTTCTCAGCGCGGACGGCGTGGGTGAACTCGTGGACTTCATGCCGGTCGCCGGTGACCGCGCCACCGACCGGCACCGCCTGGTCCGCATGATCCGGGTGGTCCGAGGGGAAATGCGGTTCCAGGTCGAATGCCGACCCCGGTTCAACTACGGTCGGGATCCGCACCAGCTCGAGGTGCATCCGGAGGGCGACGTCTTCCGCAGTCCCGGCCTCGCCCTCACGCTGAATGCCGTCCGCGACGTCGAGCGCGGGGCGGACACATACGCCCGGCGTACCGAGGAGGGCGTTTGTATGTTCGGCACGTTCCGGGAGGGCGACTGCGGCGGAGTGGTCATGGAAACAGCGTCACCCGACCCGCCGCGGGTGTTCAGTCCCGCCGAGGTGCGCGAGCTGCTCGAGCAGACCCGCGACTTCTGGCGGCGTTGGCTCGACCGCTCCCACTACACGGGCCGGTGGCGGGAGATGGTCGAGCGTTCCGCGATGACGCTCAAGCTGATGACGTACGCGCCGACCGGCGCGCTGATCGCCGCCCCCACCGCCGGGCTGCCGGAGCAGATCGGCGGCGAGCGCAACTGGGACTACCGCTTCACCTGGATCCGGGACGCGTCCCTCTCCGTGGGCGCGCTGCTCGGCCTGGGCTTCACGGACGAGGCCGGCCGCTATCTGGAGTGGCTCAACGACCGCATCGGCGACTCGGCGGCGGCCGGCGTGCCGCTCCAGATCATGTACCGGGTCGACGGCTCACCCGATCTCACCGAGGAGGTGCTCGACCACTTCGAGGGATACCGCGGGTCGAGCCCGGTGCGCGTGGGCAACGGCGCGGTCGGCCAACTGCAACTCGACATCCACGGTGAGGCGATGAGCGCGCTGCACCTCGCCGACCGGCACGGGTTCCAGGGCTCGCACCAGGGGTGGCTGGACGTGCGGCAACTCGTGGACTGGCTCTGCGACCACTGGGACCAACCCGAGGACGGGATCTGGGAGACCCGCTCCGGCCGGCAGGACTTCACCTACGGGCGACTGATGTGCTGGGTGGCACTCGACCGCGTCATCCGCCTCGCGAACCGCCGTGGCCTGCCGGCCGACACCACGCGCTGGGCGAACGCCCGCAACGACATCTACGAACAGATCATGGCGCGCGGCTTCCACCCCGGACGCGGTGCCTTCGTGCAGCGCTACGCGACCGACGTCCTGGACGCGGCGCTGCTCACCATGCCCGGCGTCGGATTCGTGTCGCCGGCCGACCCGATGTGGCAGTCGACCCTGCGGGCCATGGACGCCGAACTCGTCTCCGACAGCCTCGTCTACCGGTACGAGCCGGCCGCCTCACCCGACGGCCTGCGCGGCCACGAGGGCACCTTCAGCATGTGCACGTTCTGGTACGTCCAGGCCCTCGCGGAGTCCGGTCGGCTCGACGACGCCCGACTGACCTTCGAGAAGATGCTCACCTACAGCAGCGACCTCGGCCTCTACTCCGAGGAGATCGCGCCCACCGGCGAGCAGGTCGGCAACTTCCCGCAGGCGTTCAGCCACCTCTCGCTGATCAGCACCGCCGTCAACCTCGACCGGCTCCTCGACGCCCGCCCCTGACGTGAGCGCCCTGGAGCGGAAGTCGATCCCGATCCAGGGCGTTCCTCGTCCAACCGCGGTGGGTCATCGCGGACGGCGGCTCTTGGGCAGGTCGAACTGATCCGCGGCCCGGCAGTCCTTCGGCCCCCCGACGGCGTCCTCGCCGATCCGGTCGAGGGCCTGACGGGCCCGGTACCGGCCCAGGTTCCAGGCGTACCAGGGGTCGGGCTCGGCCAGGTCGTCGTCGATCCAGCTCAGGGTGCACCGGCGTACCGGGTCCGGCAGCCGGGTCAGGGCCGGCGTGGCGTCGGCGGAGAGCGCCCGCAGGTACCAGGCGTCGATCTTGCCGGTCTGCTTGTATCGGGCGATGTTGCGCTGGGCGGCGTAGTCCTCCGGGTTGAGCACGGCCAGGCTGAGCAGCATCACCACGGCCAGCCCCACGGTCGCGCCGGGGATCCACCGGCCCCGCCACCGGACGCCGGCGGCCAGGATCATCAGGAAGACCGCCCCGAGCAGCAGCTCGAACGCCATCACGAAGATCCGCTCGCCGGTGAAGCTGTAGACCTTCTGGTAGGTGTACATGCGTGACAGCGCCGATACCACGATCACCACGCTGAGCGCGCTGAGCAGGCCGAGCAGGACGCGCAGCACGGTGCGTTCGACGTTGCGTTCCCGGCTGGCCCAGCGGCTCACCGCACCGAGCACCGCCAGGGTCAGCACGGTGACGAAGAGCAGCTGCCAGAAGCCGCTGCGGGCGTACTCGGAGTAGCTGAGCCCGGCGACCTTCTGGACGTGCCGCTGGCCGCCGAAGAGCACGGTGAACTGCACGACGACGAAGCCGGCGAAGAGCACCGTCAGCGCGCCGATGGCCGGGGCCCACTCCAGCAGGCCGAGGTTGCGGCTGCTCGGCTTGTCGACGGTGGACAGGTCCGGCGGGGCGGCCAGCGTGTAGACGGCGGCGACCGCGATCAGCACGCCCACCACGGCCAGGAAGATCCAGCGGAACACGGTACCGACGTTGATCTCCGGGACGATCGCGCCGAGGACCTCGGAGAACGCCGCGTCGGCCGAGGAGAGCAGGCTGCCGAAGACCAGCAGCACCAGCACGGTCGCGACGACCGAACCGGTCACCCGGCGGACCATGCCCGTGTCGGGGGTGGCGGTGATGTGCCGGCGCACCCAGGGCAGGCCGCGGAGCGCCGCGAACGGCGCGGCGACCAGGCTGAACAGGATCGAGCGGACCAGCCGGCCGCCCACGATGGCCAGCGTCGCGCAGCCGAGCGCGCCGAGGACGCAGAACGTCACCAGCCACCAGGCGTTGCGGAAGGCGAGGACGGAGAGCAGCGCCAGGGCCGCCACCGCCCAGCCGCCGCGGACCAGGCGTTCGGTGCGGGGCAGTTCGGCGGTGCCCCGCCGGACCGCGGCGACCACGCCGGCGGTCAGCACGAGCCAGCCGAGGAACCAGCCGATGCCGGTCCGGCTCAGCGGGACGAAGAACGCGATCCCGAGCGCCCCGGCGAGCACGGCGAGCGGGGTGGCCCGACCGGTGGCCGGCTTCGGCCCCGGCCATTTGGCGCCGAGGAACGAGGTCCGGGGCGTCGGCGGGCGGGGCGTCCAGGCCACGCCCGGCTGGGGC
>NZ_QGKS01000213.1 GCF_003172935.1 Micromonospora sicca
GGGAACGGGTCCGGCACGGGCCGTTCGAACCGGCTCGGGGGAAGCAGGTCGAACGTCGGCCAATCGGGATCGATCGCGGCCGCCGGACCGACCGGCCGAGGGTGGGGGTGGGCCGCCGGGTCGGGACCGGTGCCGTGGTGGTCGGTGGGCGCCGGCGAGCCCGGATACGGGTCGGCCGTGACCGTCGGCGACGGGTCGAACAGGCGGGACAGCCGCTGCCGTACCCGGCTCTCCTGGTCATCTGGCACGACGCGAGGCTAGGGCGGGCAGGCCGCTGCGCTCAGGCCCGCGCGTGCCCCCTGTGGACGAACACGTCCCCTGTGGACAACGCCCTGATCATGCGGCGACGTGGTAACAGGCGGACGCGGACCGCACCGGGATTCCGACAGGCGCGCCCGGCCGACAGCCCGCCCCGCCGGTCACCACGTGGGATCCGGTCAGCCCTCGGGCGACGCGTCCGGCCCGGATCGGCGGTGGATCACCACGCAGGCCAGGCCCGGTCCGGCGTGCGCGGCGACCACCGCGCCGGCCTCGGAGACGTACGTGTCGTGGAGGCGGTCGCCGAGCCGGTCGGTCAGCGCCGCGACCAGTTGTTCGGCGCGCTGCGGTGCGGCGAGGTGGTGCACGCCGAGGTCCACCTCGGCGTCGCCGGCCGCCTCGACCGCCAGGTCGATCAGGCGGGCCACGCCCCGGCTGGCGGTGCGCACCTTGTCCTTCACCACGATCGCGCCGTCCGGCATGTGCATGATCGGCTTCACCGACAGGGCGGTGCCGAACAGCGCCTCGGCGGCATTGATCCGGCCACCCCGCCGCAGGAACTCCAGCGTGTCGACGTAGAAGAAGATGGTGGTCCGGTCGACCGCGTCCAGCGCGGCCTGCCGTACGGCGGCGAGGTCGGCGCCGCGCGCGGCGGCCGCGGCGGCGGCGAGCACCGGGAAGCCGAGACCCATTCCGGTGGAACGGCTGTCGACCACCGCGACCCGGTCGCCGACCTCGGCGGCGGCCAGCCGGGCCGCCTCCACCGTGCCGGAGAGTTCGGCGGAGAGGTGCACCGAGACGACCCCGTCGGCGCCTCCGGCGAGCAGCGAACGGTAGACCTGGGCGAACTGCTCCGGCGACGGCCGGGAGGTGCTCACCGAGACCCGCCGCCCGCCCAGCGCCTGGGTGGCGTCGGCCGGGGAGGTCTCCACCCCCTCCAGCCCCTCGGCCCCGTTGAGCACGACGGTCAGCGGGACGACGGTGAGCCGGTGCGCGCGCACCAGCTCGGGCGGGAGGTAGGCGGTGGAGTCGGTGACGACCGCGACGGGCATGCCCGGCACGCTAGCCGATGTCGTCGCGGCGTGCCGGGGCCGTTCGGTCAGACCGCCTCGGTCAGCGCCGGCTGCGTGATCAGGCCGACATTGTGGGCGCGCAGGTGCCAGCCCCGGACATCGTCGTGGCGCAGCTCGGTCCAGTGGCAGTTGGACAGGGAGCCGACGCTGCGCAGCACCGCGTGGTCCCAGCCGAGCAGGTGCCCGACGCCCTGCCGGGCGCCGCCGCCGTGAGTGGTCACCACCACGGTGCCGCCGACGGCGAGGTCGGCCGCGTCCTGGAAGGCGGCGCCGATCCGCTTGCCCAGGTCGTGGAGGCTCTCGATCCCGGAGCCCGGGTCTGGGTCGCCGGCGCGCCAGCGGGCGTACTCCTCGGGGAACCGCTCGGCGACCTCGGTGAGGGCGAGGCCCTGCCAGTCGCCGAAGTGCCGCTCCCGAAGCCGGGCGTCGGCGCGGACCGGCAGCCCGGTCAGCGCGGCGAGCGCGGCGGCGGTGTCCGCGGCGCGGCGCAGGTCGCTGGCGACGATGGCGTCCGGGCGCAGCCCGGCGAGCACCGGGGCGGCGGCGCGGGCCTGCTCCCGGCCGAGGTCGTTGAGGGGTATGTCGGTCTGCCCCTGGACCCGGCTGGCGGCGTTCCAGTCGGTGTTGCCGTGCCGCCAGATGATCAGGCGGGTCATTCCGCGGCGGCGGCGCCGGTGGTGGTGTCGGCGTCGACGAGGTCCCGGTCCACGAACGGGATCTGCGGGCAGTCCTTCCAGAGCCGGTCGAGGGCGTAGAACTCGCGCTCCTCGGTGTGCTGGACGTGCACCACGATGTCGACGTAGTCGAGCAGCACCCAGCGGCCGCCCCGCTCGCCCTCGCGCCGGACCGGCTTGGCCTTCTCCGGCAGCTCGAGCAGGCGCTCCTCGATGGCGTCGACGATGGCCAGCACCTGACGCTCGTTGGGGGCCGCGGCGAGGACGAACGCGTCGGTGATGGCGAGCTGGTCGCCCACGTCGATGATGACGATGTCCTGCGCCTTCTTGTCGGCCGCGGCCTGGGCGGCGGCCATCGCCAGCTCGTGAGCGCGTTCGGAAACTGTCACCGTTCTCCTTCGATCAACCGTGCGACCCTCCAAGCCTCTCACACCCGGCCGGGCGACGACTTGTCAGTTCTGGTCGATTACGCGGACGTACGCTCACATTCTGGGCGGCATCACTGCTGGTAGAGGCGCCGCTTGGCGATGTACTGCACCACACCGTCGGGCACCAGGTACCAGACCGGCTCGCCCCGGGCGACCCGGGCGCGGCAGTCGGTGGAGGAGATCGCCATCGCCGGCACCTGCACCAGGCTCACCGTGTCGGCGGGCAGGTGCTTGTCCGACAGCTCGAAGCCCGGCCGGGTCACCCCGATGAAGTGGGCCAGCTCGAAGATCTCGTCGAGATCCTTCCAGGAGAGGATCTTCTCCAGCGCGTCCGCGCCGGTGATGAAGAAGAGCTGCACCTTCGGGCCGTACTCGGCCTGCAGGTCGCGCAGCGTGTCGACGGTGTAGGTCGGGCCGCCCCGGTCGATGTCCACCCGGCTGACCTGGAACCGCGGGTTGGAGGCGGTGGCGATGACCGTCATCAGGTACCGGTCCTCGGGCGGGCTGACCGGCTCGTCGACCTTCTGCCACGGCTGACCGGTGGGGACGAAGACCACCTCGTCCAGCTCGAACCGGTCCGCCACCTCGCTGGCCGCGACCAGGTGCCCGTGGTGGATCGGGTCGAACGTGCCGCCCATGATCCCGATCCGCCGGATGTCTTCCTCCACCCCGCGATCGTAGGCCGACCGCTCCCACCGGCAGTTCCGGCCCGTCCGCCGTCCGCGCAGCAGGACGGCCACGGAATGGGCTTCCCTAACCCGACCTCCCGGCCGTATATTCGTCGACAAGTAACCGCCAGCGAGCATGGGGGGAGGCCAACATGCCCAAGCAGCGCAAGGTCGGCAACCTGTTGGCACTGGCCGTCCTGTCGGTACTCGTCCGGCGACCCATGCACCCGTACGAGATCGCCACCACGCTCCGGTCCTGGGGCAAGGACCAGGACATGGACATCAAGTGGGGGTCCTTCTACACGGTCATCAGGAACATGGACCGGCACGGGCTGATCGCGCCCGTGGAGAGCATCCGGGAGGGCCGGCGCCCCGAGCGCACCGTCTACCGGATCACCGACTCAGGGCGGGCGGAGCTGGTCGACTGGGCCCGCGAGCTGGTCTCGATCCCGACGCCGGAGCACCCCCGGTTCCGCGCCGGCCTGTCGGTGCTCGCAACGCTGCACCCCGACGAGGCGACGGCTCTGTTGCGGCAGCGGCTGGAGCTGCTGGAAGAGGGGATCAGAGCCGGACGTGACGCGCTGGCGGAGCACCAGCGGCAGATACCGCGGCTGTTCCTGGTGGAGTCGGAGTACGACCTGACCATCCGGGAAGCGGAGGCGGCCTGGGTCCGGGCCCTGCTGGCCGAACTCACCGCGGGCACCTATCCGGGCATCGACGAGTGGCGGGCCTTCCACGAGACCGGCGAGCTCCCGGCCGACCTGAGCGACGCCGCGGAGAGGAGCCGCTCCACGCAGTGACGGACGGCCCCGGCACGGTGCGCCAACACCGCGCCGGGGCCCTTACCTCGAACCACACCTGGAAGGTGCCCGGCCCGAAGCGGCAACCACGAGGATAGCCGGGTCCCTTCCAGGTCGGTTCGCCACGCACGACGACCGACGACCCCTGGGAGGGGAACCATGACCAGAGTGAAGACAGCGATCGTGATCGGCGGCGGCATCGCCGGTCCCGTGACGGCGTTGGCGCTGCGCCGCGCGGGCATCGCCGCCACCGTGCAAGAGGCGTACCCGGGCACCGCCGACGGCGTCGGCGGCACGCTCGCGCTCGCGCCCAACGGCGTCGCGGCCCTGCGCCTCGTCGACGCGGACACGGCGGTGACCGACATCGCCACCCCGATCCGCCGGATGGAGATGGCCGTCGGCCGGCGGCACCTCGACATGCCGGGGCTGGACGACGTGCCGCCGCTGCAGGTGGTGCACCGCCACGAACTGCACCAGGCGCTGCACGACCGCGCCCGGGCCGAGGGCGTGATCATCGAGTACGGCAAGCGTCTGGTCGACGTCCGGGAGACGGCGACCGGCATCACCGCCAGGTTCGCCGACGGCGACACGGCCACCGCCGACGTCCTCATCGGAGCCGACGGCATCCGGTCGACGGTCCGCGCCCTGATCGACCCGGACGCCGCCGGGCCGCGGTTCACCGGCCTCCTCGGCTTCGAGGCGGTGGCCCGGCACGAGGTCGACGTGGAGCCGGGCACCATGACCTTCGCCTTCGGCCGGCGGGCCTACTACCTCTACTGGCCCGAGCCGGGCGGTGGCACCCGCTGGGGCGCCAATCTGCCGCAGGTCCGGCCGATGAGCCTCGCCGAGGCCCGTGCGGTGCCGCCGGCCGAGTGGCTGCGGACGCTGCGCGACGCGTACGCGGACGACGACCCGGGCCGCCAGCTGATGCTGACCAGCAGCGACGACGACCTGCGGGCGGTGGGCTCGATGCACATCATGCCGCCGGTCCGGCACTGGCACCGGGGCCGCATGGTGCTGGTGGGCGACGCGGCGCACGCGCCCTCCAACAGTTCGGGTCAGGGCGCCTCGCTGGCGATCGAGAGCGCGGTGCAGCTGGCCCGCTGCCTGCGCGACCTGCCCGACGCCCCGTCCGCGTTCGCCGCCTACGAACGCCTGCGCCGGGATCGGGTCGAGAAGATCGCCGCGCGGGCGGCGCGGATCAACCAGGCCAAGGCCCCCGGCCCGGTGGCCCGGGCGCTGATGCCGCTGCTGATGCCGCTGCTGATGAAGACCGCGATGAACCCGGAGAAGACGCTCGGCCCCGAGCAGCGTTACGTCATCGACTGGGACGCCCCGGTGTCGCCGGTCCCGGCGGCACGCTGACTCGGCGCGGTGGGTGGCGCACCCCGGTCGGGTGCGCCACCCACGCCGGACCCACCGCCGCGCGCGGCCCGGTCAGGCCGCCGCGGCGGCCGCCGCCGTCCGGGCGACCAGCGCGCGGCGCAGGTCGTCGTCGGCGTCGGTGACCCGCCGGCGCAACCCCGGCGTGAGGTCGTCGCGGGCCAGCAGCGCCGCGGCCAACTCCCGGGTGGGCTGCGCCACGGCGTAGCGGGGGAAGGCCAGGGCCGCCACCCGGTCGGCCGTCCAGGGGGTACGCAGCCGCGCCGCGGCCGGCATGTCGGCGAAGTACCGCTCGACGTACGACGCGGTCAGCTCGGCCTGCTCCGGCTGCCAGAAGCCCTCCGCGGTCGCCTCCACCAGGCGGTTGGAGAGCTCGGCGTTGACCGTGACGATCTCCCACGCGGCCCGCTTGGCCGCCGGGTCGGGCAGCGCGGCGCGGCAGCTGGCGGCCCGTTCCGCCCCGGTTGCGCTGCGGTCGGCGGCCGCCTCGGCGGCGATCTCCGGTTCGCCGGCCGCGCCGAGCACGACCAGGCGCAGCAGCAGCGCCCAGCGCAGGTCGGCGTCCACGGCGAGCCCCGCCGGCACGCCGTCGCCGGCCAGCCAGCCGCCGAGCAGCGCGGTGTCGGTGGTCGACGAGATCAGGCCCCGGGCCGCGGCGAGCTGGAGCGACCCGCCGGGCGGCGCCCCGGCGAGCAGCGTCGCGCAGGCCCCGGCGACCCGCAGCAGGGCCGCGTCGCGGGCCAGCGGGTCCAGGTAGCGGTCGATCAGGCCGCGGCTGAGGGTGAGCACGTCCTCCGCGATGATCACCTCGGTCTCGGCGGGCAGCGCCGCCGCGATCAACGCCACGAGGGCGGCGACGGGCCGCTCCCCGTCGGTGGCCGCGTCGAGCGCCTCACCCCAGAGCAGCGCCCGGGCCAGCGGGTCGGCCAGCGCCGGCAGCACCATCGGCACCGCGTCGGCGGAGGCCGGGTCGAGGCGGATCTTGGCGAAGGTCAGGTCACCGGCGTTGGGCAGCAGCAGGCCGGTGGCGGCCTCGCCGACCAGTCGGTCCAGCTCGGTACGACCCTTGTCGGCGTCCGGGTCCAGGTCCACCTCGAACCGGCTGGCGGTGCCGTCGGCGGCGTACCGGCCGACGCCGATGCGGTGCGGGCGCAGCACCGGGTACGCCTCCGGCGCGGTCTGCACCACCGCCGCCTCGGTCCACCGGCCGTCGACGTCCACCGCCGTCTCCATCCGCAGCGTGTTCACCTGGGGGCGGCGCAACCAGCGCTCGGCCCAGTCGGTGAGGTCCCGCCCGCTGGCGGCGCTGAGGCTGGCGAGCAGGTCGGCCAGGGTGGCGTTGCCGAACCGGTGCGCGGCGAAGTGCGCGTTCAGCCCGGCCAGGAAGACGCCGTCGCCGAGCCAGGCGACGAGCTGCCGCAGCACGCTGGCGCCCTTGGCGTACGAGATGCCGTCGAAGTTGAGCAGCCCCTGCGCGGCGTCCGCGACCTCCTCCGGCGCGACGGGGTGGGTGGAGGGCCGCTGGTCGGCCGCGTACCCCCAGGCCTTGCGGCGCATGGCGAAGGTCGTCCACGCCTGGTCGAAGCGGGTGGCCTCGGCGGTCACCCGGGTGCCCAGGTACTCCGCGAAGGACTCGTTCAGCCAGAGGTCGTCCCACCAGCGCATGGTCACCAGGTCGCCGAACCACATGTGCGCCATCTCGTGGGCGATGGTGGTGGCGCGCAGCTCGCGCTGGGTGTCGGTGACCGCGGAGCGGAAGACGTAGTCGTCCCGCAGGGTCACCAGGCCCGGGTTCTCCATCGCGCCGGCGTTGAACTCGGGCACGAACGCCTGGTCGTACTTGCCGAACGGGTAGCGCTCGGCGAAGAGCTGATGGAACCGGTCGAGGCACTGCCTGGTGACGGTGAAGATCTCGTCGGCGTCGGCGTCCAGGTGGGCGGCGAGGGAGCGCCGGCAGTACACGCCGAGCGGGATGCCGTCGTGCTCGTCGTGCCGGACGTGCCACGGCCCGGCGATCAGCGTGAAGAAGTACGTCGCCAGCGGCGCGGTCGGGGCGAACTCCCAGCGCCCCGGCGCGGGCCGGGCGGCGACCTGGCCGTTGGCTGCGACCGTCCACTCCGGCGGGGCGGTGAGCGAGAGCGTGACCGGCGCCTTCAGGTCCGGCTGGTCGAACGCGGCGAAGATGCGCTGCACGTCGTCGAGGAACGACATCGCATACAGGTACGTCTCGCCGTCGGCCGGGTCGACGAAGCGGTGGATCCCCTCGCCGGTGTTCGAGTACGCCATCTCGGCGCGGACGGTCAGCGTGTTCTCCGCGGCCAGGCCGGTCAGTGGCAGCCGGTTGTCGGCCAGCGCGGCGGGGTCGAGCTCCCGGTCGTTCAGCCGCGCCTCGATCAGGCCGGCGGGTTTGACCTCGGCGAAGGTCTCGGCGCCGGGGGTGGCCCGGAACCGGATGGTGACGGCGGAGCGGAACCGCTCGCCGGTACCGGTCAGGTCGAGGTCCACCTGGTAGGACTCGACGGTAATCAACGCGCCACGCGCGGTCGCCTCTACACGGGTCAGGCTTGGCATCCGCTTATCCTGCCCGATGGGGATCCGGACGGGCTTCCCGTGAGGCATGGCGATGGAGGAACAACGATGGGTCAGCACCCCAAGGGCGACTTCGACCTCACCCGGGCGGTCTGGCAGCGGGCCGAGGGCGACACCTCCGACAGCGCGGTCGAGGTGGCCTTCGTCGACGATCTGATCGGCATGCGCAACTCGGCCGAGCCGGACGGGCCGGTGCTGGTCTTCACCCAGGCCGAGTGGGACGCGTTCGTCGCGGGCGCCCAGGACGGCGAGTTCGACCTGGACTGACCGCGGCGCTCCGCCGCCGGGACGGTGCGTCACCTCCCGGCGGCGCTCACAGATCACCGTCGCCCCAGCCGAGACCACCCGGACCGGGGGCGTGGTGGAAGCCCGGATGGCCGGCGACGTCGGCGCACCGCTCGCCGTCCGGCCCGACCGCCCCGCAGAACAGCCGCTCGGCCCGCTGCCAGGCGTCGGCGGGCGAGAGCGCGGCGGCACCGAGCGCCAGCTCGGGGCGGAGCAGGCTCAGCGCCTCGGCGTACGCCACCGCCAGTTCCCGGGCCCGGTCGGCGTCGTCGGCGTAAAAGCCGAGGTGCACGGTGAAGTGCCGGGACGGCGCCGGCCCACGGCGCGGCGGCGCGAGCAGCGGCAGGTCGGGGCCGCCCGCTCCGGGCCGGTCGCGGCCGGCGCCGAGCGCCTCGACCACCCGCCGCTGCCGCCAGTACGGCGGCCTGTTGTCCCGCATTCGTCCTCCCCGTCGTCGATCCGGCCCCGGCGGCCGGCCTCGCCTGCGGCAGCCAAACAGATTTCCGTCGGCCGGGGAGGGGCCAGCGCGACGAGCTTCGGCTGGCCCCTCCCCGGTGCTGTTGATTTCGGCGATGATGGGCGGTTCAGCCGGCTGTGCACGGGTAGACGCAAGCGGGCCCAGTGCCGAGCCCGCTGCCGAACCAGGTCAGGAGCAGCAGATGAGCAGCATCCCCGTCGACCGCAGCCCGGACAGCACCCTGGCGTTCCTCCGCGAGGGCTACCGGTTCATCGGCGAGCGCTGCGACCGGTACGGCAGCGACATCTTCCAGACCCGGCTGCTGCTGGAACCGACCATCTGCCTGCGCGGCCGCCCCGCCGTCGAGCTCTTCTACGACGACGAGCGCTTCCGCCGGCGGGGGGCCATGCCGATCCGCGCGCAGCGGACGCTCACCGGGGTCGGCGGGGTGCAGGGGCTGGATGACGCCGTGCACCGGGCGCGGAAGGCGATGCTGATGTCGATCATGACGCCCGCCGCGATCCGTCAGCTCGGCCAGCTCTTCGACGACGAGTGGCGGGCCCGGATCCCGATCTGGGAACGGTCCGGCCCGGTGGTGCTCTACGACGAGGCGGCCCGGATGCTCACCCGGGCGGTCTGCGCCTGGGCCGGGGTGCCGCTGGCCGACCCGGACGTGGCCCGGTGGACCAGCGAGCTGCACGCGATGATCGAGGCCCCGGCCGCGGTCGGCCCCCGGCACTGGCGTGGCCTGCTCGGCCGACGGCGCGCCGAACGCTGGACCGGCGAAGTCGTCGACCGCGTTCGGGCGGGTGCCCTCCCCGCCCCGGAGGGCAGCGCGCTGCGGGTGATCGTCGAGCACCGGGACGACCGGGGCCACCCGCTGCCCCGCCGGATCGCCGCGGTCGAGCTGCTGAACGTCCTCCGCCCGACCGTCGCCGTGGACCGCTTCGTGGTTTTCGCCGCGCTGGCGCTGCACGACCACCCGCAGTGGCGGGAGCGGGTCCGCGGCGACGAGCCGGCCACCGAGACCTTCGTGCAGGAGGTACGCCGCTACTACCCGTTCTTTCCGGTGGCGGCGGCCCGGGTCCGGCGCCCCTTCGAGTGGTCGGGACACCACTTCCCGCTGGGGCGGCGGGTGCTGCTCGACCTCTACGGCACCAACCGCCACCCGGAGCTCTGGCCGGGGCCGGAGCAGTTCCGGCCCGACCGGTTCGTCGGCTGGCGCGGCGACCCCTTCGGCCTGGTCCCGCAGGGCGGCGGAGACCAGCTCACCGGCCACCGCTGCGCCGGGGAGTGGATCACGATCGAGCTGATGAAGCGGGCGGTGACCAACCTGACCACCGCCATGAGCTACCGGGTGCCGCCGCAGGACCTGGCGATCAGCCTGCGGCGGATGCCCGCCCTGCCGCCGAGCGGCTTCCTGATCGACGGCGTGCGCCGCACCGCGTAGGGCGGGCTCACTCCGCCGCCACCAGCGCCTGGGGCGCGGCCTGCTTCATCCGGGTACGCAGCCACTTGAGCTGGATCGCGGTTTCCTGCTCGCAGGACTTCACCACCGCCAGCAGGTCCTCATCGCGGGCCCCGTACGCGGCCTGGCCGACCACCGCCCAGCTGATGTCGCACTCCGCCGCCATCAGGTAGAGGTCCTGCAGGTCGCGGAGCAGCCCGAGCCCGCCGGAGCGGGTGCCGGAGAAGAGCTGCGAGTGCAGCCGGTCCGGTTCCGCCGGGGCGTCCTCGGCGTACCGGTGGGCGAACGGGGCCAGCTTCTCCGCGTGGCCCCGACACTGGCCGGCCAGCCGCTGGCAGGTGTGGAAGATGTCCGGCTCGTCGCGGTGCGCCTCGCCGATTTCGGTGAACGCGTCCCCGAGGCGGTTCTGGGCCTTGTGCAGCAGCCCGAGATAGTGCGCCAGGTGCATCTCACTCCCCTCTCGACGGTGCCTCGGCGGCCGGCCCACCGACGGTGGCCGGGATGCCCGATCCCTCGGGCGGAGCGGAGCCGCCGACGGTGGGTGCGGGCGAGGGGCGGCCCCCGGAGTCCGCCTCCTTCACCACCCGGACGGCGGCGACCTTGAAGATCGGCTGCTTGGAGACCGGGTCCCAGGCGGTGATGGTCAGCTCGTTCGCGGCCCGGTCGTGCCGACGGCCCGCGCCACGATCGGCAGCGCCGCCGTCCGGACCGCCGGGCCCGGCCGGGTCGGCGGCGTCCCAGTAGCCGTAGTGGAAGGGGAGGAAGACCACGCCGGGGCGTACCCCGCAGATCCGGGCCCGGGCGCGGACGGCGCCGCGCGGTGACTCCACCCGGACCAGGTCTCCCTCCCCGACGCCGAGCGTCCCGGCGTCGGCGGGGTTGAGTTCGACCCAGACCTCGGGCGCGGCGTGCACCAACTGGGGGGCGCGCCCGGTCTTGGTGCGGGTGTGGAACTGGTAGACGGTGCGCCCGGTGGTGAGCAGCAGCGGATAGTCGTCGCTCGGCACCTCCGGCGACGGCTGGTACGGCGTCGCATGCAGGAACGCCCGCCCGCGCGGTTCCTTGGCCCGGTACTCGTCGGGCAGCAGCTCCGCCCCGGTGGCCAGGTCGTGGCCGTACGACTCGCAGTAGTCGGGGTCGGTGTTGAAGACCCCGTCGGTGTAGAGCCGCTCGGTGCCGTCGGGGTGCTCCTCGGTGCACGGCCACTGGATGCCGCCGGCGCGCAGCCGCTCGTACGTGATCGCGGTGTAGTCGCAGGGCCGGCCGCGCGAGCACTCCTTCCACGCCTCGAACGCGGCCTCCGGGTCCGACCACTTGACCAGCGGCTGGCCATCCTTGTCCCGGAAGTCCATCCGGCGCGCGTAGTCGAGGAAGATGTCCAGGTCGGGACGGGCCTCGCCGGGCGGCTCGACGGCCTTTTCGGAGATGTGCACCGTGCGGTCCACGCTGGTGAAGGTGCCGGTCTTCTCGCCCCAGGTCGCCGCGGGCAGCACCACGTCGGCCAGTTCCGCGGTCTCGGTCAGGAAGAGGTCCTGCACCACCACGAACAGGTCCGGCTTCGCCAGGATCCGGCGGATCCGGGCCAGGTCCGGCAGGGAGACCACCGGATTGGTGGCGGAGATCCAGAGCAGCTTGATCGAGCCCTGCTCGGCGTACCGGAAGATCTGCATGGCGTGGGTCGGCGGCGCCCAGTGCGGGATGGTGTCCACCTCGACGTTCCAGAGGCGGGCCAGCTCCGCGACGTGCTCCTCGTTCTCCCAGTTGCGCAGGCCGGGCAGATCGCCGTCGGCGCCGCACTCCCGGTTGTTCTGCGCGGTGGGCTGGCCGTTCATCTGGTAGATCCCGGCCCCGGGCCGGCCGATCATGCCGCGAATGAGGTGCAGGTTGTTCACCTGACAGGAGGCCGCGGTGGCCTGGTTGGACTGATAGAAGCCCTGGAGCACGGTGGAGACCAGCCGCTGCGACCGGCCCAGCAGCTCGGCGGCCCGCTCGATGTCGCGGGCCGGCAGGTCGCAGATCTCCGCCACCTTCGCCACCGGGTAGTCCTCGACCACCCGGCACAGCTCGTCGAAGCCGACGGTGTGCGCGCGGACGTACTCCTCGTCGTACCAGCCGCGGTGGATCAGCTCGCGGAGCAGGCCGTTGAGCAGCGCCAGGTTGGTGCCGTTGCGCAGCGCCAGGTGCACGTCGGCCTCCCGGGCCACCGGCGTGGCGCGCGGGTCGACCGCGAGCATCGCCGGCGGGTTCGGCCCGCGCCGCCGGTCCAGCATCCGCATCCAGAGCACCGTCTGGGTCTCCGCGACGTTGTGCCCCCACAGCGCGATCGCGTCGCAGTGGTCCACGTCGGTGTACGACCCGGGCTGCCCGTCGGTGCCGAAGGACGCCTTCAGCGCGGCGGCGGCGGTGGCGGTGCAGAGCCGGGTGTTGCCGTCCATGTGCGGGGTGCCGAGCCCGGCCTTCCCGATCAACCCGAGCGTGTAGTACTCCTCCAGGAAGAGCTGACCGCTGGTGTAGAAGCCGAAGTGGCCCCAACCGCCCGGGCCGTCCAGCAGCTCCTTCGAGCGCGCCACGATCCGGCCCATCGCGGTGTCCCAGTCGGTCTCCACCAGGCGGTCGCCCTCGCGCACCAACGGCCGGCGCAGCCGGTCCGGGCTGTGGTTGGCCTGCCAGCCGTACAGGTCCTTCGGGTCGACCCGGCCGTGGTTGATCCGGTCGCCGGCCCGGCCCCGCACCCCGACGATCCGGTCGTCGACCACCGCGATGTCCATCGCGTCGCCGTTGGAGTGCAGGATCGACGCGCTCGGCACCCAGCGCTGCACGTCGGCCTCGGTGTGCCCGGCCGAGAGGAAAGTGTCCACCCGCGCCGGCCAGCGCTCACCCGGCCCGTACGGGGTGCGCGGCCCCCACGGGTCCGCGATCCGGTCCACCATCGCTCATCCCTCCTTCTTCGAAGGCGCCCAGAACGGCATCGGCCGGCCGGTGGCCCGGATGAACAGCCAGTCGACCAGGGTCACCAGGAGCACGGCGGCGAACGCGGTCACCAGCTGGCTGGGGGTGCGCAGCAGCCCCAGGCTCACGATCAGTGTGGTCGCGCCGGCCGGTGGGTGTGCGGCGTCGAGCAGCACCAGCACCGCGGCGGTGACCGCGAGGGAACCCGCGGCCGCGACGATCCGGGGCACCGAGACGCCCTCCTGGAGCGCCGACCGGTGGTCGGCGAGCCCGGTCAGCACCAGCAGGGCGTACCCGGCGAGCAGCGCCACCAGGTGCCCGATGACGGTGTTGCGCGGTGCCGACTCGGGCTTGCCGGGCTGCTCGACGTGCAGCATGACCGCCGGGCCGAGGCTGGGGAAGAGCCACGGCTGCCGGGTCAGCAGGGCGACCGTGCCGGCCACCACCAGGGCGGCGCCGCTGCCGGCGAAGGCTCTGCCGGCGGTGCCGGCTCGGGGCGCGTTCTGCTCGTTCTGCGCGGCCATGACGACTGCTGTACCCCCGCCGCCCGCGATCGAATCGACCGCGTCAGGCGGCCTCGACCAGCGACTTGATCCGGAACAGCGTGTCCCGCAGCCCCACCTCCGGGTCGTGGCCGGTGGTCCGCCCCAGGGCCCGGCGGACCGGGTTGGACCGCCAGCGCAGCTGGGTCCGGATCTCGGTGCCCCGGTCGTGCGGGGCGGGGACCAGCTCGGCCTGCCCCTGCTGGACCACCGGCCCCTCGGTGACCCGCCAGCTCAGCCGGCCCGGACCCTCGACGGTGAGCTCGGCGCGCCACTCGGTGCCGCCGCCGGCCGGGTCGCTCGCCACGCAGCGCCACCGGTTGTCGTCGAGCTGCTCCAGGGTCGCCCACTCGGCGAGCGCCAGGTCCAGCCGTTCCCGGTCGGTCCAGAAGTCGATCAGGGCGTCCATCGGGCGGTCCACGGTGATCCCCCGCTGGACGACGTACCAGCCGTCCGCCCGCTCGGCCTGGAGCGGACGCCGCCGCCGGGCCACCATCCGGCCGACACCGACGGCGGTCACCGTGGCCGCGCCCGCCAGCGCCCACCTCGTTCCTCTGCTGGTCATCACGTCTCCTCCGCCCGGGCGTCCGGGGATGGACCGCCCGCATCCCGCAGCGCTACCCGCCGGGAGGGCGTCGAAACGACAAATCGGTTTGATTGGCGGAAATTAGGGCACCCGCCGACCCCGTCCCCGCGTTCCTCCGGGAGGCAGCGTGTCCTTCGATCACCGCGGCCCAGGCCGGCCCACCGGCAGCCGGGGGTTCGCCCCGTCGGGCCGGGCGGCGGCATGAGCGCGCCGGCCCGCGATCACCACGCGGCGCTCGCGCCGGCCCCGGTCGTCGGTGGCACGGCCGCCGGGCCGAGCGGCGGCCGGCGACCCGGTCGGCTCCCCGTCGAGTACGTCCTGCCGCTGCGCCGGTCCGACGACAGCAGCCTGACCGGGCTGACCGACCACCTGCGCCACCTCGCCCGGTGGGTGGACGTCACCGTGGTCGACGGCTCCCCGCCGGAGCTCTTCGCCCGGCACGCCGCCGCGTGGCGGGGCCTCGTCCGGCACGTCCGGCCCGACGCCGCACTGGGCGGCGCGAAGGGCAGGGCGCTCGGGGTGCTGACCGGGGTCGGCCTGGCGCGGCACGAACACGTGGTGATCGCCGACGACGACGTCCGGTACGACGAGTCCGGGCTCCGCGCGGTGCACGAGCTGCTGGACCGGGTGGACCTGGTCCGGCCGCAGGGCCACTTCGACCGGCTGCCCTGGCACGCCTGGTGGGACACCGGCCGGACCCTGCTCAACCGGGCGTTCGGCGGCGACTGGCCGGGCACCGTGGCGGTGCGCCGGGGCACCTTCCGCGCGATGGGCGGGTACGACCCGGACGTGCTCTTCGAGGACCTGGAGCTGGCCCGGACCGTGCGGGCGTACGGGGGTGCCACGGCGACGCCCGCCTGGCTGCACGTACGCCGGCTCCCGCCGACCGCCGCGCACTTCCGCGGGCAGCGGATCCGGCAGGCGTACCGGGACCAGGCCCAGCCGCTGCGGCTGCTGGCCGCGCTGGCGGTGCTGCCGGGCGTGGTGGCCGCGCTGGCCGCCCGCCGGCCCGGCCTGCTGCTGCGGGCCGCCGTCGCGACGGTGGCGGTCGCCGAGGGGGCCGGCGGCGGGCCGGGGGCGCCCGGGTCTTCCCGGCGCACACCGCGCTCGCCGCCCCGCTCTGGGTGCTGGAACGCGGCGTCTGCTCCTGGCTCGCGCTGGGCCGGCGCTGGCGCGGCGGCGTGCCCTGCGCGGACGTCCGGGTGCGCGAGGCCGCGCATTCCGTCCGGACGCTGCGCCGCCGGCTGGCCGCGAACGGTCCCGGTGACCTGGTGCTGTGGGTGGAGGCCGCCGGCCGGCCGCGGGGGGCGGTCGCGGACCGCACCGCCGGTGCCACCGGCTCGGCGCCGAGCTGAACCGGTCCCGACACCGGCTCCGCACCGACCGCGACCGGTCCGCCGCGCACGCGACAGCTCGCGGCCCCTTTCCCGAGCGGGCCGGGAGTGACCGCGAGCTGCGGTGGACGAGGACCCCGGTCAGTACCGGACCTGGTCGCGGGACTGCTGTGCGGTGTCCTTGACGTAGTGCGCGGCCGACTTCGTGTCGTCCTTGACCGCGTGCACGGCGTCCTGGGTCGTGGCGCGCACCGACTCGGTGGCCTGCTGCGCCGGCTCGCGCAGCTCCTCCTTGAACTCGCCGGCCACCTCGCCCAGCTTCTCCTTCACCGCGCCGGCGTGCTCGCCGGCCTTCTCCTTGACCTGCGCCGCCACCTGCTGCTCGCGGCGGCTGGCCGGGATCAGCGAGGAGACCAGCATGCCGGCGCCGAACGCGATCAGGCCGGCGGCCAGCGGGTTGCCCTCGGACTTCTCCCGCAGCACGTGCGGGGCCCGCTGGGCGGCGTCCCCGACGGTGGAGGCGGCGGCGTGCGTCTTGTCGCTGACGGTGGAGGCCGCCGAGGAGGCGTGGTGGGCCACCGAGTCGGCGGCGTGACCGGTGCTGTGGCCGTAGTCCGAGGCGGTTCCCATGACCTTGTCCCTCCCATTCTGGAGCGCGTTGCGCGCCCGCTGCTTGCGGTCGTCGACGATGCGGCTCGGGCTGACCTTGTACGCCAGCGCGTCCACGTCGGAGCTGAGGCTGTTACGGGTGGCCTCGATCTCTCGGCGGATCTGGTCGGGGTCAGTGCTCATCTGGTGACTCCCTCCGGGTGCGGCTTGAGCGCGTCGGGGATGCGCTGCACGCTGTCGTTGGTCTGCTTGAGGCCGCGAATCCGCTCGGCGTTCTTCTTGGCCATGGAGTAGAGGACCGCGGCGATGACCGCCCAGATGACGGCCACGATCAGCCCGGCCCAGCCGGCGTCCATCACGTTGGACAGCCCGGCCCAGAGCGCGATCGAGAGGAAGAGCGCCACCATGTAACCGCCGAAGCCGGCGCCGCCGAAGAGCCCGGCGGCCTTGCCCGCCTTCCTGCCCTCCTGGCGGATCTCCGCCTTGGCCAGCTCGACCTCCTGCCGGATCAGCGTGGAGAGGTCGGTGGTGACGGAACGCATCAGCTCACCGAGGGAGCTGCCCCGGACCTCGTCCGCGGTGTGCGGGGCGCCCGTCTCCGCGTGGTAACCGGAGTCCAGTCCGGACCCCTGCGTCGGCATGCTCATGCCGTCGCCTCCCTTCTGACGGATCGGCCGCTCACGGACGGGTGACGCCGCTCGACGGCACGCCCGGCAGCGGGTCGGTCTGGCTCACCGGCGGCAGCGGCCGGCCGGTGCCGGTCTGCGGCTCGGCGTAGCCGCCGCGGGTCGGGTCGGTGTAGCCGCCCGGCTCGGCGTAGCCGGTCTGTGGGTCGGCGTAGCTGCCCGGGGTCGGGTCGAGGTAGCCGCCCGGCGGCACGGCCTCCGGCACCGCGCGCGAGGTCGGGATGACCGCGGTCCGGTCCGGGTCGTAGCCCGGGCCGTACGCCCGGCGGGCCGGGTCGTCGTCGCCGGTGGCGGCGATGTTCTTGGTCAGCCGGCCGGCGAGGACGCCGAGGACGGCGGCGCCGACGAGGAAGGTGCCCGGGTTGCGGCGGGCGTAGCTCTTCACCTCGTGCAGAATGTCGCCCGGCTCGCGCTGCTCCAGCCAGCCGGCCACGCCGTGCACCCGGTCGGCGGCCTGGTGGGCCAGCTCGGTCACCGGGCCGGACTGGCCGCTGTTCTGCGCCATCGAGCGCATCTCCTCGGCCAGCGAGCGGAGGCTGCCGGCGGCGCGCTGCTGCTGCTGGCTGGTCTGGGCGGCGACCTGGTTGCGGGCCTCGCCGTAGAGGTTGCGGGCCTGGCGCTTCGCCTCGCCCACCACCTCCTTGCCCTGCTCCTTGGCGGTCTCCGCGACGGCGCCGCCCGCGTTCGCCGCCTCCGAGCCGACCTGGCGGGCCTGGTCACGGACGCCACCGCCGTTGTGCGACTCCTGCCCGTAGGTGGAGGACGTGGGGGAAAGATCGTAAGTCATGATTACCCTTCCGCTCGGATGGTCATAGCGGTCGTGTCGGGGGGTCGCGCCGACGTTTGTCGGCGTGACCATTGACCTACCCCTAGTCGTCGGGTCCATGCCTGATTCGTCATTTCTCTGCGGAGGCGCCTGGTCGCGGTCACACAATGGAGGGTCGTCCGGTTCCGGGCGGCGGGTGATCCACGGAGGTGACAGCGATGGCACGTGACGTGCGCGGACGCGCCCCGGCCGGCCCGAAGCCCCGGATCCAGCCGGTCGCCGCCGCGGTGGCCGCCGTCTTCGTCCTGATCGGCGTGCTCGGGTTCGTCCCCGGGGTCACCACGCACTACGGTGACCTGGCCTTCGCCGGGCACCACTCGGAGGCGAAACTGCTCGGCCTGTTCCAGGTGTCGGTCCTGCACAACCTGCTGCACCTGCTGTTCGGCCTGGTCGGGCTGGTGCTCGCCCGCCGGGTCGCCGGGGCCCGGCTCTTCCTGGCCGGCGGCGGCGCCGCCTACCTGGGTCTCTGGCTGTACGGCTTCGGGATCGACCTGGAGACCGCGGCGAACTTCTGGCCCTTCAACGACGCGGACAACTGGCTGCACCTGTTCCTCGGCTTCGGCATGCTCGTGGTGGGGCTGCTGCTCTCCAACGACGTGGGCACCGGCGGCCGGCTGGACACCCCGATGGACCGCCCCTGACCTGCGCCGTCACCCGAGCGGGTGGTCCGTGACCCGACACACCCGGCGCGGAGTTTGCCGAATCCCCGCCCGGGGCACCGGAGAGTCACCACGGGGAGTGACCGACGGACAAGGAGGCCCGGCGATGCCACGGTGGTTGCGGGAGAACGCGCTCACGGTCGCCATGCTCGGCGCGTTCCTGATCTTCCTGCTGTTGCAGAGCGTGTTCGGCTGGCGGGTGCACAACGAGGAGCTGAGCCAGTACGGCGCGGCTCAGCTGAGCTGGTGGGCGTACCTCGGCACCGGGCACTTCGCCGAGGCGGTCTTCGAGAACTGGGAGTCGGAGTTCCTCCAGATGGGGGGCTACGTGCTGCTCACCGCGTACCTGGTGCAGAAGGGCTCGGCCGAGTCGAAGCCCGCGGGCCAGACCGACCGGCCCGAGGACGACGCCCGCCGGGCCAAGCCGGACTCCCCCTGGCCGGTCCGGGTGGGCGGCTTCCCCCTGGCCGTCTACCGCAACAGCCTGTCCCTGGCGCTCCTGCTGATCTTCGCCGGCTCGTTCCTCGGCCACCTGTTCGGCGGCGTGGCGGAGTACAACCAGGAGCAGGCGCTGGAGAGTGGCGCCGCCCCGATCGGCGCCGGCCAGTTCCTCTTCACCAGCGACTTCTGGTTCCAGTCGATGCAGAACTGGCAGAGCGAGTTCCTCGCCGTCGGGGTGCTGATCCTGCTCAGCATCGTGCTGCGGCAGCACGCCAGCCCCGAGTCGAAGCCGGTCACCGCCGCGCACGCCGAGACCGGCGCCTGACCGCCCCCGCCGCCCGGGTCGGCCGCCGTCAGGCGGCGACGGGCAGCCGCTTGGCGAAACAGACGCTGTACGGGTTGCCGACGTACTCGCCGTAGACCGGGATGGGCTCGTACCCGCAGGAGGTGTAGAGCCCGATCGCGGCCGGCAGGTACGTCCCCGTCTCCAGGCAGACCACGGCGTGTCCGCGCTGGAAGGCGAGCTCCTCCAGGGCGGACAGCAGCTGACGGGCGATGCCCCGCCCCCGGTACGCCGGACGGACGTACATCCGCTTCAGCTCCCCGGTGTCGCCGTCCAGGGCCTGGAGACCACCGCAGCCGACGGCCCGGCCGCCGACCACCGCCGCCAGGTAGTGGATGTCGTCGTGGGTCAGCGTCGCCTGCCCGTCCAGCCCGCCGTCGGCCGCCCGCAGCTCGCGCTGCTGGGCCGTGACCAGGGCGGCGATCTCGGGATCGGTGGCGGGACGGGATTCGATCAGCATCACGTCACGTTAAGCCGAGCGGATTTCGCGGAGGTTTCCGGCGAACGACCCGAGCACGGACGGGGCCGAGCTATTTGTTGTCGTCCAGGTCGTCGTCGTCCAGGTCGTCGGAGAGGTCCGCGTCCAGGCCGCCGGCCTCCAGCTCGTCCTCGGGACGCCGCCGGCGGGCCTTGCGCGCGGCCAGCCGCTCCGCCGCCGAGGCGCGGGTCGACTTCTCCTCCAGCCGGATGTCGGTGCCCCGGTTGCCCGGGACGAAGTCCACCCCGGCGTAGAGGGTCGGCTGCCAGTCGAACTCCCGGTCGCCGATCCGCACCAGGTCGCCGGGGTTGGCGCCGGCCTTGGCCAGCTTCTCCTCGACGCCGAGGCGGGCCAGCCGGTCGGCCAGGTAGCCGACGGCCTCGTCGTTGTCGAAGTTCGTCTGCCGCACCCAGCGCTCCGGCCGGGCTCCCCGCACGGTGAACGAGCCGTCCTCCTCCACCTCGATGGTGAAGCCGGTGTCGTCGACCGCCTTCGGGCGGATCACGATCCGGGTCGGCTCGGCCGGCGGCGCTGCGAGGCGGGCCTGCTCGACCACCTCCGCCATCGCGAACATCAGCTCCTTGAGCCCCTCGCGGGTGGCCGTGGAGACCTCGAAGACCCGGAAACCGCGCGCCTCCAGGTCCGGCCGGACGATCTCGGCGAGGTCCCGCCCGTCCGGTACGTCGATCTTGTTGAGCGCCACCAGGCGGGGCCGGTCGGCGAGGCCGCCGTACTCGGACAGCTCCGCCTCGATGGTGTCGATGTCGGCGAGCGGGTCCCGGCCGGGCTCCAGCGTCGCCGTGTCGACCACGTGCACCAGCACGGCGCAGCGCTCGACGTGGCGGAGGAACTCCAGCCCCAGGCCCTTGCCGGTGGCCGCGCCCGGGATCAGACCCGGCACGTCGGCGACGGTGAAGGTGTGGTTGTCAACCCGGACCACGCCCAGGTTCGGGACCAGGGTGGTGAACGGGTAGTCGGCGATCTTCGGCTTGGCGGCGGAGATCACCGAGATCAGCGAGGACTTGCCGGCCGACGGGAAGCCGACCAGGCCGACGTCGGCGACGCTCTTCAGCTCCAGCACCACGTCCAGCCGGTCGCCGGGCTCGCCCAGTTCGGCGAAGCCGGGGGCCTTGCGCCGGGCGTTGGCCAGCGAGGCGTTGCCCCGCCCGCCGCGACCGCCCCGGGCCGCCTCGAAGGTGGTGCCCACGCCGACCAGGTCGGCCAGCACCTCGCCGTCGAGGGTCTGCACCACGGTGCCGTTCGGCACCTTGATGATCAGGTCGTGGCCGTTGGCCCCGTCCCGGTTCGAGCCGGCGCCACCCTTGCCGTTCTCGGCCTTCAGGTGCGGACGGAAGTGGAAGTCGAGCAGCGTGGTCACCTGCGGGTCGACGACCAGCGAGACGCTGCCGCCGTGCCCGCCGTCGCCACCGTCAGGCCCGCCGAAGGGCTTGAACTTCTCCCGGTGGATGGAGACACAGCCGTGCCCGCCGTCGCCGGCCTGCATGTGCAGGACGACCCGGTCAACGAACGTCGTCACGACGCCAATCCTTCCAGCGGGGTCCACCCCGCGTGAGAAAAAACGAAGCGGGCCGGGACCCGAGGTCCGCGGCCCGCAACGCCTTCGAACTACTGCTGCGGCACGATGCTGACGGTCTTGCGACCACGCTTGGTGCCGAACTGGACCGAGCCGGTGGCCAGCGCGAACAGCGTGTCGTCGCCGCCACGGCCGACCAGGTCACCGGGGTGGAACTTGGTGCCACGCTGACGGATGAGGATCTCACCCGCGCTGACGACCTGACCACCGAAGCGCTTCACGCCGAGCCGCTGGGCCGCGGAATCGCGACCGTTACGCGAGCTGGACGCACCCTTTTTGTGAGCCATTGGAGGACGACCTACTTCCCGCTGGAGATGCCGGTCACCTTGACCTGGGTCAGCGGCTGGCGGTGACCCTGGCGCTTGTGGTAGCCGGTCTTGTTCTTGAACTTGTGGATCCGGATCTTCGGGCCCTTGGTGTGCGCGGCGATCTCGCCGGACACCGCGACCTTGGCAAGCTTCGCCGCGTCGGTCACCAGGTCGTCACCGTCGACGAGGAGCACCGCGGTGAGCTTCACCGCGTCACCGGGGGCACCGGTGAGCTTCTCGACCTCGATCACGTCGCCCTCGGCGACCTTGTACTGCTTGCCGCCGGTCTTGACGATCGCGTACATCGGAGGCGGACTCCCTGTCGTTGAGGCTGCTGGCGGTCGTTCCCACGGCGACTCGCCGGGTAGCAGTGACACCGGCGGCGCGGGCACGCGGGAACTCGGCACACCAAAGTGCGCCGCAGGCAAGCGTACGCCATACCCGGGCCGCCGCCCAAACCGGGCCGCCGGTCGGGTCGAGCCGGCCCCTGTCGCGGCCTGGCAGACGCCCGCGCCGCCGGTGCCCGCCCGGAGTGGGAGTGCCGCAGGGCACGCCCAGTGCTGTCGTGACCGGTGGGGCGTGGCGCCGTCCGGCCGGGGGCCGTCGAGACGGCAGGGCCCCTCCCACCGGACACTCATGCCGGGGAAGGGGCCCTGTCAGACTTCGCGCAGGTCAGCGGCTCACGGCCGGGTACGCCGGCGGGTGCCGCCGCGACGGGAGCGCCGTCGGCCGGTGCCGCCCTCGGTGCCCTCCTCGTCGGTGTCACCGTCGCTCAGCGCGTCCGGGTCGTCCGCCGCGGCCAGCCGGGCCGACTCGCCCTCCTGGCTGTCGGCGACCGCCGGGGCGGCCGCCGTCTCGGACTCGTACCGGGACAGGTCGTAGCCCATCGTGTCGTGGTAGTCCGGCTCCGTCGGCGGCCCCGCGTCGGCGGCGTCGGTGGTCTCGGTCACCTCGGCCACCGTCTTCTCCGGCGCGGCCGACTTGCGGGCCCGGCGTCGGGACGAGGCGGTGCCCTGCTCGGCGGCGGGGGTGGTGACCGCCGAGGCGACCGCCTTGACCTTCTCCCCCACGCCGCCGGAACGCGGCTTCTCCGGCACCGGCTCGGTGTGGATGATCAGGCCGCGGCCCTTGCAGCACTCGCAGGTCTCGCTGAACGCCTCCAGCAGGCCCGCGCCGATCCGCTTGCGGGTCATCTGGACCAGGCCGAGCGAGGTGATCTCGGTGACCTGGTGCTTGGTGCGGTCCCGGCCCAGGCACTCGGTGAGCCGGCGGAGCACCAGCTCCCGGTTCGACTCCAGCACCATGTCGATGAAGTCGATCACCACGATGCCGCCGAGGTCGCGTAGCCGGAGCTGGCGGACGATCTCCTCGGCCGCCTCCAGGTTGTTCCGGGTGACCGTCTCCTCCAGGTTGCCCCCGGAGCCGGTGTACTTGCCGGTGTTGACGTCGATGACGGTCATCGCCTCGGTCCGGTCGATCACCAGCGAACCGCCGGAGGGGAGGAAGACCTTGCGGTCGAGCCCCTTGAGGATCTGCTCGTCGATCCGGTACTCGGCGAAGACGTCGGTGGTGCCGGCGTGCCGGCGCAGCCGGGCGACCAGGTCCGGCGAGACGTGCGACAGGTACGACTCGACCACGTCGTACGCCTGCTCGCCCTCGATCACCAGCTCGCGGAAGTCCTCGTTGAACAGGTCCCGCACGACCCGGATGACCAGGTCCGGCTCCTCGTAGAGCAGCACCGGGGCGCCACCCTCGGCCGCCTTGGCCTGGATGTCCTCCCACTGCGCCTGGAGCCGCTTGACGTCGCGGGCCAGTTCGTCCTCGCTCGCCCCCTCGGCGGCGGTCCGCACGATCACGCCCGCGCCGTCCGGGACCAGCTTCTTGAGCACGTCGCGCAGCCGCTTGCGCTCGGTGTCCGGCAGCTTCCGGCTGATGCCGGAGGCGTTGCCGTGGGGCACGTAGACCAGGTGCCGGCCGGAGAGCGCGATGTGGCTGGTCAGCCGGGCGCCCTTGTGCCCGATCGGGTCCTTGGTGACCTGCACCAGCACCGAGTCGCCGGAGCGGAGCGCCTGCTCGATGGAGCGGGCCCGACCCTCCAGGCCGCTGGTGTCCCAGTTGACCTCGCCGGCGTAGAGCACGGCGTTGCGGCCGCGCCCGATGTCGACGAAGGCCGCCTCCATGCTGGGCAGGACGTTCTGCACCTTGCCGAGGTAGACGTTGCCGGCCATGGTGCCGGAGGAGTTGCGGGTGACGTAGTGCTCGACCAGCACGCCGTCCTCGAGGACCGCGATCTGGGTCCGGTCGCCGCGCTGGCGGACCGCCATCACCCGGTCGACCGCCTCCCGGCGGGCCAGGAACTCCGACTCGCTCAGGATCGGCGGCCGGGTACGCCGCTGCTCCCGGCCGTCCCGGCGGCGCTGCCGCTTGGCCTCCAGCCGAGTCGAGCCGGAGACGCCCTGCACCTCGTCGACGGCCCGGCGCGGCTCGCGGATCTTGACCACGGTGGGCACGCCGTCCTCGGCGGCGGTCTCGACCTCGCCGGCGCCCCGACGACGACGGCGGCGCCGGCGGCGGGTCATCCCGTCGCCCTCGCCCTCCTCCTCCTCGGCCTCTTCGGCCTCGGCCTCGGCGCTCTCGGCCTGGATGGCCTCCTCGGCCTCCTCGTCCTCGATGTCCTCCGCGCCACCCTTGCCGCGGCCGCGGCCGCGGCGTCCGCGACGGCGACGGCGACGGGCCGCGGCCGACTCCTCGTCCTCGTCCTCCGCCTCGCCGATCTCCTCGGCTTCGACGGCGGGCTCCTCGTCGACCTCGACCTCGACCTCGACCGGCTCCACCTCGCGGCGAGCGCGACGACGGCGGCGGCCGGTCTCCACGGGCTCCTCGGCCGGCTCCTCGGCTGCGGGCGCGGGCGCGGTGGCCCGGACGACCGGCGCCTCCTCCGGCTGCGGCGCCATGAAGAGCACCGTCGGCGCGGAGAGCGCGGCCCGCCGCCGGCGGGTCCGCGGCTCAGGCTGCTCTGCGGGCTGCTCGCCCGGGACGGCCGCGCCGGGCGCGACGTCGCCGGTGCGGTCCTCGGCTCCGGTCGGCGGCGCGGTGGCGGCCTCGGCAGCCGGCGGGATCTCGGCGGTACCCGATTCGGTCGGCGTCGGCTCCGCGGCGTTCTCCGCCACCGAGGTCTCCTCCTCGGCCTCGGCCGGCTCGGCGGCCTCCTCCTCGGCGGCGGCCTCCGGCTCGGCCGGCGCGGCCTCGGCCGCTGGCGGGACGGCCTTCCGGCGCCGGGTGCGGGTCACCTTGACCGGCGGGACGGCCTCCGCGGAGTCTTCCTCCGCGGCGGTGGCGACCACGGGCTCCTCGACCGCCTTGGCGGTGGTCGCCTTCCGGCGGCGTCGGGGGGTCTTCGGGGCGGCCTCCAGCTCACCCGCGACCGGGGCGAACACCTCGGCCTGGGGCGACTCGCCGGTGGTCGTGCCGGCGTCGGTGGGCGCCTCGGCCGGCGCTTCGGTCTGCTCCGGCTGGTTCAGCGGGGCGGCCTTGCGGCGGCTGGTCCGCTTGCGGGCCGGCGGCCGGACCTCGGCGGTGCTGTCGGCGCTGGTGTCGGCGGTGTCGCCGGCCGGCTGTGAGCCGGTCCGTTCGCCGCCCTCGGGCTCGTTCTCGAGCATGGACGTTCTCCAGTTCTGGCTGCCCCGGGCGCGGGTGAGCGCTGCCACGCAGGGTCGCCGCAAAAGTGTTTCCGCCGGGCGCGCGAGCTGCGCGACCGCCGAAGTCTGCCTGCTTGGAACACCAACCGTCGGTCAGTGCTCACCGATGGCTGCCCCGTCGCGATCCGCATCCAACGGATCCACGATCTCGCCCTGCGCGGTCAGCGTGCCCTGCGCCAGCCGGATCACCTTCGGGGAGACCGGCGGCTCCAAGGCGGCCACCACGCGGAGGCCGGAAAGGACGTCATCGGGCCGTACGGACGGGGTGACCTGCCGCACGACCAGTTCGAGTATCGCACACGGTACGGCCGGTGCCCCGGAAGGCGTCTCGGACGCGGGTACGACATCGATGCCGATGACCGCGGAACGCGCGTCGAAGGTCCGTCGCCCCTGCTTGGTCATCCGCTCGACCTGGATCTCCTCGGCGGCGCGGAAGGCAGCCACCGCCTGCTCCGCCAGCGCCGGGCCGACCTCGGGCAGCTCGATCCGCCAGCGGGAGGCCTCGATCCGGTCGGCGAGGCTGCCGCCACCGGCCACCACCGCGTCGAGCACGTCGAGTCCCGGCGAGAGCGCGGCGTCCAGGGCGGCCCGCAACCGGTCCGGGTCGACCGGCTCGCGGAGCCCGATCTCCAGGTACTCGGCCTCGCTGGCCACGCCCGTGGGCGCGGCGCTGGCGTACGAGATCTTCGGGTGCGGGGTGAAGCCCTGGGAGAAGGCGATCGGTACCCCGGCCCGGCGCAGGGCGCGCTCGAAGGCCCGGGCGAAGTCCCGGTGCGAGGTGAACCGCAGCGGTCCGCGCTTGGCGTACCGGATCCGGACGCGCTGGACGACGGGCGCCTGCCCGCCCTCCGGCTGTGGTTTCTTGCTGATCGTCGTGCTCCTCGGGGTCAGGACCGGTTGATCATGAAGTCACTGCGGGAAGACGGTCACTGCTGGGTGCCGGACGGGACCTTCAGGCCGGAACCGCCGATCGGGGTCAGCGGGAGGAGCTTCTTCCCGGTCGGGCCGATCTGGATCTCGGTGTCCATGGACGGGCAGACGCCGCAGTCGAAGCACGGGGTCCATCGGCAGTCGTCCTGCTCGTACTCCGACAGCGAGTCCTGCCAGTCCTGCCAGAGCCAGTCCTTGTCGAGACCCGAGTCGAGGTGGTCCCAGGGCAGGACCTCCAACTCCTCGCGCTCCCGCGTGGTGTACCAGTCGAGGTCCACGCCGAAGGCCGGCAGCACCTCGGCGGCGGCGTCCACCCAGCGCTGGTACGAGAAGTGCTCGCTCCAGCCGTCGAACCGGCCGCCGTTCTCCCAGACCTTGCGGATCACCGCGCCGACCCGACGGTCACCGCGGCTGAGCAGGCCCTCGATCAGCGAGGGCTCGCCGTCGTGGTACCGGTAGCCGATCGCCCGGCCGAGCGAGCGGTCGGCGTTGATCGCCTGCTTGAGCAGCCTGAGCCGGTGGTCGATGACCTCCGGCCGCGCCATCGCCGCCCACTGGAACGGGGTGTGCGGCTTCGGCACGAACCCGCCGATGGAGACCGTGCAGCGGATGTCCTTGCTGCCGGTGGCCGCCCGGCCGGCCTTGATGACCTCGTGCGCCATGTCGGCGATCTCGAGGACGTCCTCGTCGGTCTCGGTGGGCAGGCCGCACATGAAGTAGAGCTTCACCTGCCGCCAGCCGTTGGTGTACGCGGTGACCACGGTGCGGATGAGGTCTTCCTTCGACACCATCTTGTTGATGACCTTGCGGATCCGCTCCGACCCGCCCTCCGGGGCGAAGGTCAGGCCGGTCCGCCGCCCGTTGCGGGACAGCTCCTGGGCCAGGTCGATGTTGAACGCGTCCACCCGGGTCGACGGCAGCGACAGCGAGACGTTGGTGCCCTCGTACTGCTGGGCCAGGCCCGAGCACATGTCACCGATCTCGGAGTGGTCGGCCGAGGAGAGCGAGAGCAGGCCGACCTCGGAGAAGCCGGAGAACTCCAGCCCCTCGCGCACCATCTGCCCGACCGTGGTGATCGACCGCTCCCGCACGGGACGGGTGATCATGCCGGCCTGGCAGAACCGGCAGCCCCGGGTGCAGCCCCGGAAGATCTCCACCGCGTACCGCTCGTGGACCGTCTCGGCGAGCGGGACGAGGGGCTTCTTCGGGTACGGCCAGGCGTCCAGGTCCATCGTCGTGCGCTTGTGCACCCGGAACGGCACGTCCGCCCGGTTCGGCACGACCCGCTGGATCCGGCCGTCGGGCAGGTAGTCGACGTCGTAGAAGCGCGGCACGTAGACGCTCTCGGTGCGGGCCAGCCGCAGCAGCAGCTCGTCCCGGCCACCCGGGGAACCCTCGGCCTTCCACTCCCGGACGATCGTGGTGATCTCCAGGACCGCCTCCTCGCCGTCGCCGAGCACGGCGGCGTCGACGAAGTCGGCGATCGGCTCCGGGTTGAACGCGGCGTGCCCGCCGGCCACGATCACCGGGTCGGCGTCGGTGCGGTCGGCAGCCAGCATCGGGATGCCGGCCAGGTCGATCGCGGTGAGCAGGTTGGTGTAGCCCAGCTCGGTGGAGAACGAGACGCCGAACACGTCGAAGTCGCGTACCGCGCGGTGTGCGTCGACGGTGAACTGCGGCACGCCGTGGGCGCGCATCAGCTTCTCCAGGTCCGGCCAGACCGCGTACGTCCGCTCGGCGAGCACGTCGGGCAGCTCGTTGAGCACCTCGTAGAGGATCTGCACGCCCTGGTTTGGCAGGCCCACCTCGTACGCGTCGGGATACATCAGCGCCCAGCGGACGACCGCCGCGTCCCAGTCCTTGACCACCGCACCCAGCTCCCCACCGATGTACTGGATGGGCTTGGTCACCTGGGGCAGCAGCGGCTCAAGCTGGGGCCAGACGGAGTTGGCCGCGGCGGGGCGCGGCGTCGTGGACGGGACGCTCATGAAGCCCAAGGGTACGCGCCCGTCCGCCGGGCACCGCGCCGCACCGCCCGCCGGCCCGGTCGCCCAAGGCGGGAGGAACCGGACCGCCGGCGGTCAGCGGCGGCGCGGCCGACCCCGGCGGACGCCCTCGCTGGTCAGCGCGTGATAGGCGATCATGACCACGATGCCGATCACTCCGAGCACCGGGCTGACGAACCAACCCAGCGCGCCGCTGAGCAGGTAGAGCGCCATCCCGGTGACCGGGCGGGCCCGCTGGGCGGCGACGTGCGCCACGGAGATTCCCTCCCCCAGCAGCGCCGGATGCCGGCGCAGGTAACTGAAGAAGGCGAGCCAGGGGTGCGGACATCGCCGCCGCGGCCAGCGCGTAGAGCAGCACGGCCACCCGCCGGTCGTGGTCGTTCCCGTCGTGGGCGAAGGCGGCGGCGAGCACTGCGGTCGGGAACGGGATGACCACCACGCCGAGCAACAGCCAGAGGTTGATCCAGTTCAGGCCGAGCGTGGTGCCCCGGACCAGCCGCAGCAGCATGTGGTGGTTGAGCCAGATCACCCCGACGTAGCCGAAGGAGAGCAGGAAGGCGACGTACGCCGGGGCCTCCTCGACCAGGCCGGCGAGCAGTTCCCCCGGCCGGTGGGCGGGCACCCGGAGCTCGATCACCAGCAGGGTGATGACGATGGCGAAGACCCCGTCGCTGAACCCGGTCAGCCTGCCGATGTCGCTGACCGGCGGCGTGCCGGCGGCCTCGCCCGATGCGGACATGCGCCGAGACTAGGCGTCCTCCTCCGGACACCGCCGGTGGCGCGCCGCCGGGCCGGCCGGTCGACCCGGCCGCCCGGCCCGGCGGCGGGCGGGTTGGGCGGCGGTGGCACTCCGGTACTAACCTCGCAACCGGCGCGAGAGGAGATTGCCGCGATGCCGGAGCCGCAGCCGGGAGCAGACCGGCCGGCCGACGGGGGCAACCTGGTCACGGACCGGGATCCGGCGGTCACCCACGAGCCCGTACCACCGTCCGCCGGGCCGCCCACGGGCGCCGACGCCGCCGGGACCGACGACACCCGGGCGGCGGACGACGAGAAGCCGGCCGCGCCCGCCGAGTCCGCGGCCGACGGCGACGCCGGGCCCGCCACCGACGACGGGCCCCGGGTCACCCAGGACCCGGTCCGGACCGGTCCCGAGACACCGGCCGCGACCGGCACGGACGCACCGGCAGCCGACGGCGACGCACCGGCAGTCGGTGGCGACGGCCCGGCCACGACCGACGAGGGCGGGACGAGCACGCCCGCCGGCCCGGACGCCGCGGCCGAGCCCACCCCGCCGTCGGTCACGCCGGCCCGGGGCTCCGCCGCCGTCCCGACCCGCGCCGAGCCGGCGCCGCCGGCCGCGCATCCGGAAGCGACCCGGGCGGAGACCCGGCCCGACCCGACCCGGGTGGAGACCCGGCCGGAGCCGATGGCCCCGAAGTGGAGCGGCTCGGCGGCGGTCCCGCCACCGCCGCCCCGGAAGCGCGGCTGGGGCGAGTCGGCCGAGCCCACCCCGCTGCCCGCGCCGCCCGCGCCGGAGCACCAGGTGCCGGTCGACCCGTGGGCGGGTGCCGACACCAGCGGCTGGGAGCTGCACTCCGCCGACTTCCCTGCCCTGCCGGCGACACTCCCCTACGCCGCGCCGCCGCACACGCTCCCCAAT
>NZ_QGKS01000198.1 GCF_003172935.1 Micromonospora sicca
GGGTGGGGATCGCCGGGTGGACCCGGACGACCACGGCGGTGGCGTTGTCGTCGCCGCCGGCCGCCAGGGTGGCGGCGAGCAGGGCGCGGGCGGCCCGCGCCGGGTCCCGGTCGGCCAGCAGGTCGCGGAGGCGGTGGTAGTCGAGCTGGTCGCTCACCCCGTCGGTGCAGAGCAGCCAGGTGTCGCCGGGGCGCAGTGGGACGGCGAGCAGGTCCGGGTCCGGCCGGTCGGGGTGGCCGACGTAGCGCAGGAGCTGGTAGCGGGCGCGGGCCGCCTCCGGGGACGTCGCCGGCCACCAGCCGTGCAGCACGCCCAGCCAGGCCATCGTGTGGTCGACGGTGAGCAGCTCCAGGAGCCCGCCGTGCAACCGGTACGCCCGCGAGTCGCCGAGCTGGACGATCCAGGCCTGCTCGCCGTCCGGCTCGGCGACCAGGGCGGTGATCGTGCAGCCGGTCAGCTCGGCCAGGCCGGCGCCGGCCTGGCGTACCCGGGTCTGCGCCGCGGCCGTCGCGGCGCGCAGCTCGCGCGGCCCGACGGTGGGCCAGCTCTCGCGGAGCCGTTCGGTCAGGGTGTCCATCGCAGTGCGGCCGGCGACCCGGCTGCCCTCGCCGGCGCCCATCCCGTCGGCCACCGCGGCGATCGGCAGCTCGGGGTCGACGTGCAGCACGTCGAAGTTCTCCGGGTAGCGGTGCCCGACGACGCTGCCGGCGACGATCTCCAGCGTGACGTGGCCGACGGTCAGCCGGCGGGCCGCCTCGACGGGTCGGTCCAGAAAGCGGCGACGGAACACCAGCGGACGTTAGCACCGCCGCAGGTCGCGGGCGGGGTGTCCGACGCGTGTCGGTGCGCGCCCGGCGAAGAACCCTGTCAACCACGGTTGACAGGGTTGCGGCGTCAACGTAAGTTGACACCATGAGTCAGGCAACGGAACTCGCGGCGGCCGCCGGCAGCACCGACCCCAAGGTCGGGCTCCGGGCCGTGCTCGCCCTGCGCCGGCTGCTCGAACGGCTGGAGGTGGTCCAGGTGGACAACGCCCGTCGACAGGGCTGGTCCTGGCAGGAGATCGCCGACGCGCTCGAGGTCAGCCGGCAGGCGGTCCACAAGAAGCACGCCGGGCGGCCGGCGGTCCGAGGCAGCTGGGAGGCGTGATGTTCGAACGGTTCACCGACCGCGCCCGGGAGGTCGTGCGGCGCGCCCGCGACGAGGCCCGGGCCGAGGGGCAGCGACCGGTCGGCACCGAGCACCTGCTGCTCGGCGTCCTCGCCGACGACGGCAACCTCGCCGTGCGGGTCCTCACCGACCTCGGTGTCCGGGCCGACGACCTGCGGGCCGCCGTCCGGCGGCACGTGGCGCGCGGTGGCGTCGGGCTCGGTGACGCCGACGCGGCCGCGCTGCGGGAGATCGGCATCGACCTGGCCGCCATCGTGGCCCGGATCGAGGAGTCCTTCGGCCCCGACGCGCTGCGCGAGGCGGTGCCCGCCCCGCGTCGCCGCTGGGGTCGCCGCCGGTACGCCGGCGGTCCGTTCTCACCCCGGTCCAAGAAGGTGCTGGAGCTGTCGCTGCGGGAGGCGATCCGGCTGCGGCACCACCACATCGGCACCGAGCACATCCTGCTCGGCCTGCTCCGCGAGGGGCAGGGGCTGGCCGCGCTCGTCCTCACCGAGGCGGGTGTCGACCTCGACGACCTGCGCCGGCGGGTGGAGACGGCACTGCGGACGGCGGCCTGACGCCCGAGGACGCCGAGCGGTTCCACCCGGCGAGCGCCGCTGAGTGGAGCGAGGGGCGACCCGCTGGCTCGGCACCACCAGCGGCCCACGATCTCGCGACCGCTTGTGACCGAGGCCGCCGAGCGCACCACCCGGCGCGAGCGGCCACGGTGACCGATTCTGAAACCTTTCCGCCGTGCGCGCACCATCACCGTCGGCCGAGTCGCCGCCCGACCGGAGTTGCTGCACACTGACGCCGTGGACAGCGGACAGGACAAGCCGACGGCAGCTGACGCCGGGCTGCGCTCGGCCGTGGTGGTCAACCCGGTCAAGGTGGCCGATCTGGACGAGTTCCGCCGCACCGTGGACGGCGCCCTCACCGCCGCCGGCTGGCCGGCGCCGACCTGGTACGAGACCACCGTCGAGGACCCGGGGCGCGGCCAGACCGAGCAGGCCGTGCGGGCGGGCGCCCAGGTCGTCTTCGCCTGCGGCGGGGACGGCACGGTGATGGCCTGCGTCACCGCGCTGGCCGGCACGGACGTCGCGCTCGCCGTGCTGCCCCTGGGCACCGGCAACCTGCTCGCCGCCAACCTGGGCCTCTCCAACGACCTGGCCGCCGGCCTGCAGATCGCCGTCGAACGCGGACGCCGCCGGCTGGACGTCGGCGTCGTCGACGACCAGTGCTTCGCCGTGATGGCCGGGATGGGCTTCGACGCCCAGATGCTCGACTCCACCTCCGAGACTACGAAGGCGCGGATCGGCTGGCCGGCGTACATCGTGGGGGCCGCGAAGCACCTGCGGGACCGGCCGATGCGGGTCTCCATCCGGATCGACGACCGGCCGCCGCTGCGCCGCCGGGCCCGTTCCGTGCTGGTCGCCAACGTCGGCCGCCTCCAGGGCGGCGTACGGCTGCTCACCGACGCCGAGCCGGACGACGGCTGGCTCGACGTCGCCGTGCTCACCCCCCGCACGCTCGGGCACTGGCTGGCGATGGGCTGGGCCCTGGTGCGCCGCCGGGGCAGCGTGCCCCGGATGGAGGTCCTCAGGGGCCGCAAGGTCGAGATCACCAGCAACCGGGCCCAGCCCCGGCAGCTCGACGGAGACCTGATCGAGCCGGGCCGGTCGCTCAAGGCCGAGATCAAACCGGAGTCGCTCTGGCTCTGCGTGCCGCGTCCCGCGCAGCACCCCGACCTGTCGGTGGACGCCGACGCGGCGGCCGAGCGCGGTGAGCGCCTGGTCGAGGAGGCCCGACGTGAGTAGCACCCGGATGGTGCCGGAGACCCGGCTGATGGCCCAGGAGGAGCTGTCGGCCGACGACGCCTGGCACACGCTGCGCCGCCACGGCGGCTGGCGCCTGCTGCGGGACGCCTTCATCCGGTTCCGCTACGGCGACGGGTTCAGCCACTCCCGAGCGTTCGCGCTCCAGTTCTGCCTGGCCGTGGTACCCTTCCTGATCGCGCTCACCGGTCTGATCACCGACCTGGGCGCCGACGAGGGGGGCAAGGTCGTCGCCGACACCGTGCTCGCGCTCACCCCCGGGCAGAGCGAGTCGGTCGTGCAGGACCTGCTCGGCGACAGCGAGCGGACCGAACGCGCCGGCGAGCTGGCGCTGACTCTCGGCCTGCTGACCGGCCTCGTCGCGCTCACCACGACCATGGCCCAGATCGAGCGCGGCGCCAACCGGATCTACGGGGTCGAGCGGGACCGTCCGGCGCTGGCCAAGTACGTCCGGGCCGCGATCCTCGCGGTGACCGCCGGCGTGCCGGCACTGATCGGCTTCCTGATCCTGGTCGGTGGCCGGGCGATGGGCGACTCGGTGCAGCGGCACTACGAGTGGGGCGGCCTCGCCAACGCCGCCTGGGACGTGGTCCGCTGGCCGCTGAGCCTGGGGCTCACCGTGGTCGCCGTGGCGGTGCTCTTCCGGCACGCGCCCCGACGCAACCAGCCCGGCCTGTCCTGGCTCTTCTTCGGTGCCGGCATCGCCACCGTGCTGTGGTGGCTGGCCAGCCTGCTGCTGGCCGCGTACGTCAAGCTCAGCGGCGGCTTCGGGCAGACCTACGGCGCGCTGACCGGGATGATGGCCCTGCTGCTCTGGGCCAACCTCACCGGGATGGCGCTCTTCGGCGGGCTGGCCTTCGCCGCCCAGCTCGAGGCGATGCGGATCGGCGTGGCGGAGCCGGCGCAGCCGGACCTGTGGGAACCGGAGGCCGAACGCGAGGAAGTCCTCGACACGGGGGAAATGACCTCGCTCTGACCCGGACGCGCCGCGGGCCGCGTGTATCCGGTGCGCGAATCGGGTACTGCGCGCCTCGCAGAGGACAAGGGAGGTGCGGGGTGACCGCGGTCAAGGAGACGATGCGACGGCCGCTGGGGCATTTCGCGGAGCGGAGCGTCGCGGGGCTGCTGGCCGTCGTCGGCGCCGGTGCCGGGTTCGGCGTGCTGCTGATGCTCGTCCGGTTCAAGTGGGGCCCCCTGTACCACGCCGACCACGAGGCGGCCGAGTGGTTCAACGGTCTCGTCGCGCCGCACCACGCCCTGGTCACCGTGCTCCAGGCGGTCACCGACCTCGGTGGCCGTCCGGTGCTCATCTGGCTGGTCACCATCGCCGTGGTCGGCCTGCTGATCCGCCGGCAGTCCCGGCTGGCGGTCTACCTGATCATCACTGGGGTCGGTGGCCTGATCCTCGACCCGTCGCTGAAGGCGCTGGTCGGTCGGCTCCGGCCGGTGGTCGACGTGCCGATCACCCACGCGCCGGGCAACAGCTTCCCCAGTGGGCACGCGCTCGGCTCCTTCGTCGCGTACGGGGCGCTGCTGCTGGTGTTCCTGCCGGCCATGTCGCCCCGCTGGCGCAAGCCCGCCGTCGCGCTCGGCGCGGTGCTGGTGGCGCTGATCGGGCTGACCCGGATCGCGCTGGGCGTGCACTTCGTCTCCGACGTGATCGCCGGCTGGCTGCTCGGCGCGCTGTGGCTGGGCGTCACCGCGTACGCCTTCCGGCTGTGGCGCCGCGAGCGGGGCCGGCCGGTGCCGCCGCTGACCGAGGGCCTGGAGCCGGAGGCGGGCGAGGAGATCAGCCCCGCGCCGGCCGAGGAGCACGTGCTGGAGCACCCCCGCTCCGCCGTCGCCGAGCTGCTGGTCGGCTGGGTGATCGTGTTCGGCGCCCTGTACGCCTTCGGCATGTTCGTCAGCTATCACGCCAAGGGCACGTTCTTCGACACCCTGGACACCGTGGTGCCGCAGTGGTTCGCCGCGCGGCGTACCGATTCGCTGACCGGGTTGAGCTGGTGGTGGAGCAAGTTCGGTGACACCCACGCGATCCTGCTGGTGTCGCTGGTCTTCTGCCCGCTCGTGCTGGCGGTCTGGAAGCGCTGGCGTCCGGTGCTCTTCGTGGTGCTGGCGATGTTCGGCGAGCTGAGCCTCTTCCTCGCCTCGGCCCGGGTGGTGCAGCGGCCCCGCCCGGCGGTGGAGAACCTGGACGGCCACCTGCCGACCTCGTCCTTCCCGTCCGGCCACATCGCCGCGACGATCTGCCTGTGGAGCGCGATGGCGATCATCGTGTTCGCCCGTACCGACCGCTGGTGGCGCTGGCTCTTCGTGGCGCTGGCCGTGATCATGCCGGTCGGGGTGGCCACCTCCCGGATGTACCGGGGCATGCATCACCCGACCGACTTCATGGGCGCGATCCTGCTCGGCGCGCTCTGGATCGGCCTGCTCTACTGGGTGGTGCGGCCCAACGCCGACGTGCACCGGGGCAACCAGCCGGCCATCAGGTCCGAGCAGGTGCGCGAGCTGGACGACGAGCTGGCCAAGGCCGGCCGGGAGGACTGACCGGCGCCCATGCTGCGGGTGATGACCTGGAACATCCGGACCGGCGGCCGGGACCGCGGCGGGGACGACCGACTGGACCGGATCGTCGCGGTCGTCACCGCGCAGCGGCCCGACGTGCTGGCCCTTCAGGAGCTGCGCGACTTCGACCGGGGTGGGCTGCTGGCCGACGTGGCGGACCGGCTGGGCATGGCGCCCCACCTGGCCCGCTCATGTCTCGGGCAGCCGGTCGCGGTGCTGGTCCGCCCGCCGCTGCGGGTGTTGACGTCGGGCCGGGTCCGCCGGCCGTTCCACCACGCCGCCGCGAAGGCCGTGGTCGCCACCTCGGCCGGACCCTTGACCGTGCTCAGCACCCACCTCGATCCGTACTCCGGTGGGCGGCGGCGGATGGAGGCCGACTGGCTGGCGGCGGCGGTGCGGCGTGCCGACGGCCCGTTCACCCTGGTCGCGGGCGACCTGAACACCCTCGACCCGACCGTCGACCACACCGAGCGGCTCGCCGGCCTGCCCGACCGCTACCGCCGTCGGCATCTGCGCCGCGACGGCCGTACCGTCGACACCCGCGCGGTGTCCCGACTGCTCGCGGCCGGCCTGGTCGACCTCTGGCCGCACGTCGGCGGCGCGGAGCCGGACGGGCAGACCGTGCCGACCCGGCACGGCGGGGCCGAGTTCGCCGCGATGCGCCTGGACTATCTGCTCGCCACCCCGGCGGTGGCCGCGCTGACCCGCCAGGTCCGGGTGGTCCGCGACGGGGAGACCGATCGGGCCTCCGACCACTACCCGGTGGTCGCCGAGCTGGAGCTGGCGCCCGGCTGAGCGGGATGGCGGCCGTTGCCCCGACCGACGACGGTGCTCGACCCGGTCCGGCTCACCTCTTGCGAGGCGCTGACCGCCGTCGGCTTCCGGCGGGGGTGGTCACCTCGCCAGGTCCGCGGTCACGATCGCGACGAAGACCAGCGTGACGAGTCCGCTGACCACCCAGGAGTGTGCGTTCGCCCAGTCGCGCACCCTCGGCAGGGCCGCCCTCGCGCGGTGGCCGAGGAGCAGCAGTGCCAGCAGGGGCAGGGCCAGCAGGAGCAGGGTCAGCACCAGAAAGGGGAGCAGGTGCCACCAGGGCCGGTCGTGCCCGGCCAGGCTGCCCGCGACGGAGGCCATGATGACCTCGTTGCTCGGGGTCGCGGCGAGGAGCAGGAGACCCAGCCCGAACGCGAACCGCGGCCCCGGGTCCTCCAGCTTTGTCATCCACGCCGGCGTCTGGTCACGATGCCGGCGGAGGAAGACGATCACCAGCAGCACCAGCAGCAGTGCCAGGACGATCCAGTCGACGAGGCGCCGGCCGCTGCCCTCCTGGTCGCCGCCGACGCTGCGCTTCACCCGGCGGAAGACGACGTACCAGACGGTCAGCGCGACGAGGAGGCTCAGCGCCGCCCCCGACAGGTACGCCACCGAGCTGCGGCGCGGTTGCCGGCCGGCGGCCAGGAAAACGGCGCTGATCAGTTGGGGTCCGGCGACCATGACCAGCGCCAACGGCAGGACGGTCAGCAGGTTCATCCGGGTCGTCGCCTCCTCACCCACGCTGGGTCCCGGCCGGGGCGGGGCCGTGGTTCAGAGCAGCAGGTTGAGCAGGACGGTCAGCACGACCGAGGCGACGATCGAGAAGAGGATCATCAGGAGGCAGCCGAGGCCGCCGCCCAGGGGACGGATCTCCGTGTTGCCGATACGCATGGACTCAGCCTCCCGGTGCGGGCGTCAGCAGGGCGCGGATCGCGTCGGCGACCTGCGCCGGGGCGGTGGTGGCGACGTTGTGCGCGGCGGCCGGCACGGTGACCGTACGGGCGGCGGGGACGAGCCGGGCGACCTGCCGCCGCCAGGCCGGCGGGACGACCGGATCCCGGTCGCCGAACACCACCAGGGTGGGGGCGGTGACCTGGACCAGGTCCGCCTCGATCGCGTTGCGCACCGAGTGGGTCAGGGAGGCGTACACCCGCCACGGGCGGGCGTCCCGGACGTCCCGGAGCAGGATCGGGGCCTGCAACGGGGCCTCCCGCAGGGTGTCCACCAGCCACCGGCCGAACTGCCCGAGCCGGGACCGGGCCGCCGGATCGCTGGTCGGGCCGGCCAGCACCAGGGCGTGGACCAGGTCGGGCCGGTCGGCGGCGAGCCGGGCGGCGACCTCGGCCCCGAAGGAGTGCCCGAGCAGGCAGACCGGGCCCAGCCGGTACGCGGCGAGCCAGGCGGCCAGGTGCGCGGCGTGCCGGGACACGTCGTACGCCGTGCCGGGGCGCTCGGTCAGCCCGAAGCCGGGCAGGTCCGGGACGTACACCGGATGGGTGGCCGACAGGGTCAGCGCCAGCGGGGTGAGGTAGCGGTGCGAGACGGCGAGGCCGTGCACCAGCACCACGGGCGGCACGCCGGCGCCCGGGTCGGCCGACCGCCGGGTGTGCGTCCGCAGGCCGTCGACGAGCCGGAACTCGCTGGTCAGGCCGGCGGCGGGCCGGGGCGCCGCCAGCGCGAGCCGCAGCTCGGCCACGCCGAACCGCCCCGGCGCGGACACCGCCCCGAAGCCCGCCGCCCCGAAGCCTGCCGCCCCGGTGCCCGCCGGCCCGGATCGCGTCAGGCTCACAGCTCGCGCAGTCGCGGCAGCAGCTGCTCCTGCGCCCAGTCCAGGAACATCGGCTGGGTGTCGCCGCCCACCTGCACGATCGCCACGTGGGTGAAGCCGGCGTCGACGAACTTCTTGAACGCCGCGACGTGCTTGTCCAGGTCCGGGCCGCAGGGGATGCCCTCGGCGACGTCCTCCTCGCGGACGAACTGGGTGGCGGCGGCGAACGACTCGGGGCCGGGCAGGTCGGCGTTGACCTTCCAGCCCATGCCGAACCAGCGGAACTGGTCGTGCACGAGCTTGCGGCATTCGGCCTCGTCCGGGCCGTAGCAGATCGCCACCTGGCCGTAGCGGGGCTGGCCGGCGCCGCCCGCGTCGTCGTACATCTGGATGAGGTGCGGGTCGGGCTCGGTGGCGACGAGGCCGTTGCCGTACTCGGCGGCGAGGGTGGCGGACTGCCGGCCGGAGGCGGCGACGGCCATCGGCACCGGGCGGTCCGGCCGGTCCCAGAGGTACGCGTCGGGGACGTCGAAGTGGTTGCCGGAGAAGGTCAGCGTCTCGCCGTTGAGCAGGGGCCGGATGATCTGCAGGGCCTCCTCGAACATCTCGTGCCGCTGCTGCACGTGCGGCCACCCGCCGATCACGTGCTCGTTGAGGTTCTCCCCGGCGCCGAGGCCGAGGGTGAACCGGCCGTCGGAGAGCACACCGACGGTGCTCGCCTTTTGCGCGACCACGGCGGGGTGGTAGCGGCGGATCGGGCAGGTCACGAAGGACATCAGCTCGGCCCGGTTGGTGGCGTGCGCGACGGCCCCGAGCACCGACCAGGCGTACGGGGAGTGGCCCTGGGAGTCCAGCCACGGGTAGTAGTGGTCGGACATCACGAGCTGGTCGAAGCCGGCCGCCTCGGCGCGTACCGCGTGGTCGACCAGCTGCTTCGGGCCGATCTGCTCGCACATCAGGGTGTAACCGACCTTGACCATGGTGTGGCCCTCCTTCCGGGCGGATCGTCACCGGATACCCCGCCGGCGGGCGGTCAACCCTGGCGTCCGCTTGCCCGGCCGGACGTCTTACCGCACGGCCGATGCTGCCTACAGTCCCGCCTTGACCGGTTCAGACGGAGCGGCGCAACATCGTGTGGTGGGGATGATCGCCCGTGTGGCGGCCCGCGATGTCCTTCGAGGAGCGCCGGTCGACCCGCGTCAGGGCAGCTGTCCGGCCGGCGGCTCACCGTCGGTCGTCCCGCACGCCAGGCGGGCGGCCCGCATCGTCAGGTAGCGCTGCTCGGGCAGGCTCGTGGTCCGCGCGGCCGCGGCCCGGTAGTGGGCCGTCGCCCGGCGCGGGTCGCCGGCCATCTCGTGCAGGTGGGCTCGGGCCGCGTCGAGCCGGTGGTGCCCGGCCAGCCGGGGGTCGGCGTCCAGCGCGTCGAGGGCGGCCAGCCCGGCGGCGGGGCCGTGCACCATCGCGGTCGCGACCGCCCGGTTGAGCGAGACCACCGGGTTGGCGGAGATGCGCTCCAGCACCTGGTAGAGGGCGAGGATCTGCGCCCAGTCGGTCGCCGCGGCGGTGGGCGCCTCGTCGTGCAGCGCGGCGATGGCGGCCTGGAGCTGGTACGGCCCGACCGGTCCGTGCGCCATCGCCCGGCTGACCAGCGCGGTGCCCTCGGCGATCGCGGCCGGGTCCCACCGGTTGCGGTCCTGGTCGGCGAGGGAGATCAGCTCGCCGGACGGGCCGGTCCGGGCCGCGGCCCGAGCGTCGGTGAGCAGCATCAGCGCGAGCAGCCCGGCCACCTCGCTGTCGTCGGGCAGCAGCGCGTGCACACCTCGGGTCAGCCGGATCGCCTCCTCGGACAGGTCCACCCGCCGCAGGTCCGCACCGCCGCTGGCGGTGTGCCCCTCCGTGAAGATCAGGTAGAGCACGTGCAGCACCGTCGCGAGCCGGTCCTGCCGCTCACCCTCGTCCGGCATCCGGAAGGGCAGTCCCGAGGCGCGGATGACCTGCTTGGCACGGCTGACGCGCTGCGCCATGGTGGCCTCGGGGACGAGGAAGGCGCGGGCGATCTCGGCGGTGCTGAGCCCGCCCACCGCCCGCAGGGTCAGCGCGATCGCCGACGCCGTCGACAGCGACGGGTGGCAGCAGAGGAAGAGCAGGACCAGGGTGTCGTCCCGGTCCGCGATGAGCGGCTCGTCCGCGGCCGGCGCGGTCCGCCGGTCGTCGCCCTCCCGCCGGGCGGCGCGGTCCTCCCGGTCGCGCCGGGCCGCCTCGGCCCGGACCAGCTCGATCATGCGGCGGTACGCGACCTGGACGAGCCAGCCGCGCGGATTGTCCGGCAGCCCGTCGACCGGCCACTGCGTCGCCGCGGCGAGCAGCGCCTCCTGCACCGCGTCCTCGGCGGTGGCGAAGTCACCGAACCGTCGGGTGAGCACGCCGAGGACCTGCGGCGCCAGCTCGCGCAGCAGGTCCTCGACGATTGGTTCCGCCGTGTCCAGGCGTCAGATCTCCTGCGGTGGCGCCGACATGACCGGGTGCACCTCGATCGGCATGTTCAGCGGCCGGCCGCCCGGACCGGGCGCGGTGGAGATGTGCGCGGCGATCTCGACCGCCCGCTCCGGGGTCTCGCAGTCGACGATCCACCAGCCGGCGAGGAACTCCTTGGTCTCCGCGAACGGGCCCTCGGTCACCACCGGCGCGCCGCCGGCGCCGGCCCGGACGATCCGCGCCTGCTGCGGCCCGCCCAGGCCCTCTCCCTGGACCCACTCGCCGTCGGCGGTGAGCTTCGCGTTGACCTCGTGCATGAACCCGATGTGCGCCTGGATCTCCTCCGGCGTCCAGGTGTCGATCGACGGGAAGTCGGTCCCGGCGGCGCTGAACTGCATCAGCAGCATGTACTTCACGGTTCGCTCCTCACGCCTGTGCACCGATTCTCGGTGCTTCCACCCTCCGGTAGAAGCTGCCACCCCGGTTCTCGACATCCGTCGGCGAAGATTCCGAAAATCTTCGTCGGGAACCCCTCACTCGACCGCCCTGGCCTCCAGCAGCAGCGCCTGCTCCGGATGCAGGGCGGGCAGCTGAAGCCCCACGGAACCCAGCACCGACCCGCTCAGCGTCACCCCGTCGTCGGAGGCGAGCCACCCCGGCGGGCTGAGCTGCAACAGCGCCGGTTCCGGCACCCCGGCCGGCGGGCGGACCAGATAGCGGCGGGACGGGTCCAGGCCCGGCAGGCGCACCATCCCCGGCACCTGCGCCACGGAGGTGGTGAGCCGGGAGACCGCGTACACCGCGTGGGAGCGGTCGTGCGCGACCACGCCGTGCGCCTGGACGGCCGGGTCGGGGTGGTCGACCCGGACCACCCGGCCGCCGTGCAGCAGCGGGCGGAGCCGCTTGTGCAGCGCCACCCAGGCGGCGAGTTCCGCCCGCTCGGTCGCGGTGATCCCGCTGATGTCCCACTCGATGCCGTGGTGGCCGAAGAGCGCGGTGACCGCCCGGAAGCCCAGCTCGTGCACCCGGTGGGTGGTGTGCGAACGCTGCGGTCCGATGTGGGTGCCGATCAGCTCGGGCGGGAGCAGCAGGCCGGTCCAGCGCTGGATGGCCAGCCGTTCCAGGGCGTCGTTGCAGTCGCTGGCCCACACCCGGTCGGTGCGGCGCAGGATCTCCAGGTCGACCCGGGCGCCGCCGGAGGAGCAGCTCTCGATCTCCACGCCCGGGTGCCGGGCGCGCAGCTCGTCCAGCAACCGGTAGACCGCCAGGGTTTGCGCGTGCACCCCGGGCCGGCCGGCGTGCCCGGCCTCGGTGAGGTCCCGGTTGTGGTCCCACTTCAGGTAGGCGATCCCATCGTGCTCGCGGAGCACCGCGTCCAACCGGGACAGCAGGTGGGCGTACGCGTCGGGGTGGGCCAGGTCGAGCACCTGCTGGTGGCGCCACTCCGGCGGCAGCCGCCCGGGCACCTGGAGCAGCCAGTCCGGGTGGGCGCGGAACAGGTCGGAGTCGGGGTTGACCATCTCCGGCTCGACCCAGAGCCCGAACTGCATCCCGTGCTTGCGGACGTGGTCGATGAGCGGTTGCAGGCCGTCCGGCCAGACGTCGTCGTCGACCCACCAGTCGCCCAGGCCGGCCCGGTCGTGCCGGCGGCCCCGGAACCAGCCGTCGTCGAGGACGAAGCGTTCCACGCCCACCTCGGCGGCCCGGTCGGCGAGGTCCTTGAGCCGGTCCAGGTCGTGGTCGAAGTAGACCGCCTCCCAGACGTTGAGGGTGACCGGCCGGGGGGAGCGCGGGTGCTCGGGACGGGCGCGCAGGTGGGCGTGCAGCACGTCGCTGAGCCCGTCCAGCCCGGTGGTCGAGTGGACGGCGTAGAGCAGGGGAGTGGCGTACTCCTCGCCGGCGGAGAGCACGATCTCGCCGGGGGCGAGCAGTTCCCCACCGCCCAGCGTGGACTCGCCGGTGGGGCGGCGTTCGGCGACGGTGACGTGGTCGCCGCTCCACGCGGTGTGCACCGCCCACATCTCGCCGTGGCCGAAGCCGAAGCCGGCCGTGCCGGCGACCAGCAGCAGCGTCGCGTCGTGCCCGGTCCGCCCGTGCCGGCCCTCCCGCACCCAGGCGCCCATCGGCCACGGGTGCCGCTGCGGCGCGCGTTCCCGGCACCAGCGGCCGGTCAGGTCGAGCAGTTCGGTGGCGACCGCCGGCACCGGCAGCACCGGGGTCAGCTCGCGCACCTCGTAGGGGGCGTCGCCGTCGTTGCGCAGCCGGTGCCGGACCGTCAGCAGGCCGTGCGGGTCCAGGCTGATCTCGATGGCCAGCGACAGCGTCGCGCCCGGGTCCGAGGCCCGCACGGTCACCCGCGCGGCGCCGGGCCCGTCGTGCGCACCGTCCTTCCCCGGTACGCCCACCGCGCCGCCGCCCCGCGCCACGCGGCTCGGGTCCGGGCCGGGGTCGGCCACGTCGAGCCGGTCGAGGCGGAAGGCTGTCGACCAGTCCCGGCCGTTCCGGTGGCCGGCGAGACCCGGTCGCCCGCTCCAGCCGGCGCTCGCCTCGGGCAGCAGGGACAGCACGGTGGGCGCGTCGAAGCTGCTCGGTACGACCGGGGGGATGGTGGCGTCGACCAGCGCCGCCAGGTCGTCGTCGTGGAGCGGGCCCAGGTCGGCGCCCCAGTGCACGACCCGGGGCAGGCCGGGGCCGCGCGCGTCGAGCACCAGGCTGGTCCGCGCGCGGCGCAGGTGGACGATGGTCATCCCTTGCTGGCTCCCAGAGTGAGGCCCCGGACGAACTGCTTCTGCAACAGGAAGAAGATCACCAGGGTGGGGACGGCGACCAGCACCGAGCCGGCCGAGACGAGGTTGTTGTCGGTGAAGAACTCGCCGCGCAGGTTGTTCAGCGAGCTGGTCACCGGGAACTTGTCCCCGCTACGCATCAGCACGGTGGCCCAGAAGAACTCGTTGTAGATCCAGGTCACCTCCAGGGTGGCGAGCGCGGCCAGGGCCGGCCGGCACAGCGGCATCGTGACCTGCCAGTACTGCCGCCAGACGCTCGCCCCGTCGACCATCGCCGCCTCGTACAGCTCGTGCGGCAGGGCCTTCATGTAGTTGCTCAGCACGAAGACGCAGAAGCCGCACTGGAACGCGACGTTGACCAGGATCAGCCCCCAGTAGCTGTCGTACAGCAGTTCCGAGTCGCTCATGAACTCCGGCAGCGGCACCTCGGTGAAGAGCCGGAACAGCGGGATCAGCAGGGCCTGCTGCGGCAGCAGGTTCGCCGCGGTGAAGAGGCCGAGCAGGACGATGTTGATCTTCCAGCTGAACCGGGCGATCACGAACGCCACGCAGGAGGCCAGGAAGAGGGTCAGCAGCACGGCCGGGACGGTGATGTAGACCGAGTTGAGGAAGTGCTTGCCGAACTCGGCGGTCTGCCAGGCGGTCACGTAGTTGTCGAGGGTCCAACCGCCGAACGAGACGTACCCGTGGCTGGCGGTGTACTGGTACGAGCGCAGCGAGGTCAGCACCGCCCAGAGGATCGGGAAGAGCCAGCCGACGGCGACCGCGGCCAGGAAGAGGTGCAGGACCACCCGGGCGGGCCGCAGCGGCCGGCGGCGGGGCGCCGAGGCGGTGGCCGCGGGCTCACGGGTCAGGGTCGCGGTGCTCATCGCCGGTCCTCCCTCATCACGGTGGCCAGATAGAGGGTGATGAAGACCAGGGAGACCACCAGCATGATGGTCGCCAGCGCGGAGCCGAAGCCGATCCGGCTGGCCTCGCCCACCACGTTGGAGGTGACCAGCGCGGAGATCAGCTCGAGCCCGTTGCGACCCTTGTTGATGACCCAGACCAGGTCGAACGCGCGCAGCGACTCGATCACCGTCACCACCAGCACGATGATGTTGATCGGCCGCATCACCGGGAAGACCACCCGGAAGAAGGTGCTCGCCTCCGAGGAGCCGTCCACCGCTGCGGCCTCCCGCAGCGACGGGTCGACGCCCTTCAGGCCGGCCAGGTAGAGAAGCATGATGTAGCCGACGTGCCGCCAGCCGGCGGCGACGAGCACCGCCCAGATGTTGACGTTCGAATCGCCGTACCAGTCGGTGCTCGTGCCCAGGACGGCGTTGAGCAGACCCTGGTCACGGCTGTAGATGAGCTGCCAGACGAACCCGATCAGGGCCAGCGAGAGCACCACCGGCAGGTAGAGCGCGGTCTGGTAGAACCGGCTCCCGCGCAGCTCCTTGTCCAGCAGCACGGCGAGGAACATGCCGAACGGCGTCGCCACCACGAAGAGCGCGGCCAGCCAGAGCAGGTTGTTCTGCACCGCGGGCACGAACGGCGGGTAGATGTTCACCACGTCGTCGTAGTTCTTCAGCCCGACCCAGTCGATCTCGCTCACCGGCCCGATGCCGTCCCAGTTAGTGCCGGAGAGCAGCACGGTGGCCAGGGCCGGCAGCCAGACCAGAGCGATGACGAGCAGCAGGGGTACGAGCACCATCAGCGTGATCACCACGCGGTCGGTGCGGGACAGGAGCCGTAGCCGGCGGCCACGACCACCCGTGGAGGTGGTCGCGGCCGGCGGCGGCACGGCGCGATCCGCTTGGATCAGGGGCAGGTCGGACACGATGTCCTCCCCCTCTCGCCGTCAGCTGGTGAAGATCGACTTCTTCTGGTTCTCGACGCTGGTCAGCAGTCCGCCGATGTCCTTCGGGTTCTTGATGAACTGCTGCAACGCCGGGATGATCACGGTCGAGGCGAAGTCCGGCCGGGTGTCCCGGTCGAGGAACTGCGCGATCTCGGTGGCCGAGCCGACCAGTTCCGCGGCCTTCTTCTTCAGTGCGGTGTAGCCGCTGGTGTCCGCGCCGGTGTTGGCCACCAGGGTGCCGGGGTCGTTCTTCACGGTGATGTTCGCGGCGTCGACGCCGCCGATGTACTCGAGCAGCTTCTTGGCGTTCGCCTCGGACTTCGGCTTGCGGGCCATCATGTAGCCGTCGATCGGCGCGTCCAGGGCCTTGGCCCCGATGGTCGAGTCGACCTCGGGGAAGGTGAAGAAGTCGATGTCGTCCTGCTCGTCGTTGTTGAACTGCTGGGCGACGAAGAGACCGAGCAGGTACATGCCGCTCTTCTTCTGCTGCAACGACTGGGCGGCCTCCTGCCAGGTCCGGCCCAGGGCGTCCGGCTGGTGCAGCGGCAGCAGCCCGGCCCAGGTGTCGAAGACCTTCTTCACCTTGTCGGAGGTCCACGCCTCCTTGCCGGCCATCAGGTCGACGTGGAACTGGTAGCCGTTGATCCGCAGGTTGAGGATGTCGAAGGTGCCCATCGCCGGCCAGCCGTCCTTGTCGGCGAAGGCGATCGGGTTGAGGCCGTCCTTCTTCATCTGCGCGCCGAGCGTGTTCAGGTCGTCGAGGGTCTTCGGCACCTGGTAGCCGTGCTGCTGCCAGACGGACTTGCGGTAGAAGACCGCCCACGGGTAGTACGACATGGGCACGAAGTACTGCTTGCCGTCGTCACCGGTCGAGGCCTTCTTGAAGGCGTCGGAGTAGCCGGAGAGCTTGCCCCAGACGTCGCTGACGTCGCCGGCCAGGCCCTTGGCGGCGAAGAACCGCATCCGGTAGCCGGCGAACCAGGTGAACACGTCGTCCGGCTTGCCCTGCAGGTAGTTGTTGATGTTCTCCTGGAACGTGTTGTGGTCGACGGTGTTGACCGCGACCTGGATCCCGGACGAGCTCTGGAAGCCCGCCGTCACCTTGGCGAGGACGTCCTTCGGCGTCGGGTCCGAAGCGTTCGAGCCGAGCGAGACCGTCTTCGAGCCCGCGCCGGAGTCGGAGTCGGCGCCGCCGCAGCCGGCGAGCAGTCCCGTGCCGAGCAGCGCGCCGGTGCCGGCCGCGCCGGCCAGCAGCGAGCGGCGGTTCAGGCCGGCGACGGACGGGGGTACGAGTCGGGCGAGGTACTCGGCTTGCGATCTGGGACGGGACATTGTGCCTCCTGCGTGGAAGAGGTGCGCTGCGCCCAAGGGCCGTGAGTGGTGGCGGGGATCGGTGTTCGCGCGGGCCAGGATAGATCCACCGTGAATCCACATGTCCGAACACAAACAGCCGGTGGCTCGTCAAGCTACCCCTCCGTGCGACGCTGTCAAGAGGGTCGACGGGCACTGATAACCCAGTCGTGACACGGCCGAGACAAGGTAAACGTTGGAAAATCCGTCGATGTTGGAAAGTGTTGACTTGGGTGTCGTCGAGGTGCACGCTCTGCTCTCATGCGGAGCTGGCACGGCGACGGAATCTGGTACGGCGCGGACTACAACCCGGAGCAGTGGCCCGAGCAGACCTGGCTCGAGGACGTCGCGCTGATGCGCCGGGCCGGGGTCAACCTGGTCTCGGTCGGCATCTTCTCCTGGGCCTTGCTGGAGCCCGCCCCCGGCGAGTTCGACTTCGGCTGGCTGGACCGGGCCCTCGACGTGCTGCACGACGGGGGGATCCGGGTGGACCTGGCCACCGCCACCGCCAGCCCGCCGCCGTGGCTGGCCCACCGGCACCCGGAGACGCTGCCCCGCCGGGCCGACGGGGCGATTCTCTGGCCGGGCGGCCGGCAGGCCTACTGCCCCAGCTCGCCGGTCTTCCGCGAGCGGTCGCTCGCCCTGGTCGAGGCGGTCGCCGGCCGGTACGCCGCGCACCCGGCGGTGGTGATGTGGCACGTCTCCAACGAGCTGGGCTGCCACAACGTGCACTGCTACTGCGACGTCAGCGCCGAGGCGTTCCGCCGCTGGCTGCGCGACCGCTACGGCGACCTGGCCTCGCTCAACGCCGCCTGGGGCACCGCCTTCTGGAGCCAGCGCTACCACGACTGGGCCGAGATCAACCCGCCGCGCACCGCGCCCACCTTCGCCAACCCCACCCAGCAGCTGGACTTCCTGCGCTTCTCCTCCGACGAGCAGCGGGCCCAGCTCCGCGCCGAGCGGGAGCTGCTCACCCGGCTGGCCCCGCAGCCGGTCACCACCAACTTCATGATCGGCACCGGCGTCAAGTACCTGGACTACCACTCCTGGGCCGCCGACGTGGACGTGGTCGCCAACGACCACTACCTCGTCGCCGCCGACCCGCAGCCGCAGGTCAACCTCGCGCTCGCCGCCGACCACACCCGCGGCGTCGCCGGCGGTGACCCGTGGCTGCTGATGGAGCACTCCACCAGCGCGGTCAACTGGCAGCCGCGCAACGTGGCGAAGACCCCCGGTCAGTTGCGCCGCAACAGCCTCGCGCACGTGGCGCGCGGCGCCGACGGGGTGCTCTTCTTCCAGTGGCGGGCCTCCCGCGCCGGCGCCGAGAAGTTCCACTCGGCGCTGGTGCCGCACGCCGGCCCGGAGACCAAGGTGTTCCGCGAGGTCTGCCGGCTCGGCGCCGACCTGAAGGCGCTCGCCGAGGTACGCGGCAGCCGGGTCGACGCCGACGTGGCGATCCTGTTCGACTACGAGGCCTGGTGGGGCGCGGAACTCGACTCGCATCCGAGCGTCGACGTCACCTACGTAGACCGGCTCGCCGCCCTGCACGGCGCGCTCTGGCGGGCCGGGGTCACCGCCGACGTGGTGCACCCGTCGGCCGACCTGTCCCGCTACCGGCTGGTCCTGGCGCCCACCCTGTACCTGGTCCGCGATGCCGACGCCGAGGCGCTGCGCCGGTACGTCGAGGCCGGCGGGACCGCGCTGGTCACCTACTTCAGCGGCATCGTCGACGAGCACGACCACATCCGGCTCGGCGGCTACCCCGGCGCGTTCCGGGAGCTGCTCGGCCTCCGCACCGAGGAGTTCTTCCCGCTGCGCGAGGGCGAGCAGGTGACCCTCGACGACGGCGCCACCGCCGACGTGTGGACCGAGTGGCTGCACCCGGAGGGGGCGGAGGTGCTCGCCTCGTACACCGACGGGCCGCTGCCCGGCGTGGCCGCGCTGACCCGGCACACCGTCGGCGCCGGCGCCGCCTGGTACGTCGGCACCCGGCTCGACGAGGCGGCCACCGACCGTCTCGTGGCCCGGCTGCTCGCCGAGTCCGGCGCCCGCCCGCCGGTGGCCGCGCCCCCCGGCGTCGAGGTGGTCCGCCGCCGCGACGCCGACCGGAGCTGGCTGTTCGTCATCAACCACACCGACGCCGACGCCCGGCTCGCGGCGACCGGGACCGAGCTGCTCGGCGGCGCCCGCTGCGACGGCGAGCTGGTCGTACCGGCCGGCGAGGTGGCCGTGCTGCGCGAGGAGACCGGCACCGGGTCCGCGGCCGGGGTCCCGACGGCGGAGACGCCGGTGGACCGGGCCGAGGACGCGGCCTGAGCCCGGCTACCGTTCCCGCGCCAGAAGGAGGCCTGATGCTCGCCCAGCAACGGCAGAGCGCCATCCTGGAGCTGATCCGCCAGCGCGGCGGCGTCCGGGTCAGCCACCTGGTCAGCCGCTTCGGGGTGTCCGACATGACGATCCGGCGGGACCTGGAGGTGCTCGCCGAGCGGGGGCTGGTCGACAAGGTCCACGGCGGGGCGACCCTGGCCGGTCCGGGGTCCGCCGAGGAGCCCGGCTTCGCCGCGAAGTCGATCCGCCAGCAGGTCGAGAAGCAGGCCATTGCCGACCGGGCCGCTGCCATGGTCGAGCCGGGCATGGCGATCGCGCTGTCCGCCGGCACCACCACCGCCGCCCTCGCCGCGAAGCTGGCCGACGTCCGCGGGCTGACCGTGGTGACCAACTCGATCCCGGTCGCCGACGCGCTCTACCAGAACCCGCGCGCCGACCAGACCGTGGTGCTGACCGGCGGCATCCGTACCCCGTCGGACGCGCTGACCGGGCCGGTGGCCGAGGCGGCGATCGCCGCCCTCAACGTCGACCTGCTCTTCCTCGGCGTGCACGGGATGAGCCCACGGACGGGATTCAGCACCCCAAACCTGCTGGAGGCGGCGGTCAACCGCCGGCTGATCAGCTCCGCCCGCCGGCTGGTGGTGCTCGCCGACCACACCAAGTGGGAGACCATCGGCATCGCCACCATCGCCCCGCTGGAGGACGCCGACGTGTTGGTCACCGATGCGAAGCTGCCCCCGGAGGGGCGCCGCCAGATCGGCGAGCAGGTCGGCGAGCTGATCGTCGTCGACGCCGCCTGACCGCGTTCACAGGCACTTCACAGGGGCTCGCGTTAGGGTGCCCTGGGCAATGGCTCCGACGTTCCACGGTGGAACGCCGTTCCGCGGGAGTGACCGATGGTCTTCAAGAAGATGTTGAGCGCGTTCGGCGTGGGCGGCCCCAGCGTCGACACCGTGCTGACCAACCCGAACACCCGACCCGGGCTCACCCTCGACGGGCACGTCAACCTCGTCGGCGGGGACGCGCCGGCCAGCATCGAGCAGATCACCGTCGGCCTGGTCACCCGGGTCGAGATCGAGGGCGGCGACTCCGAGTACGCCGGCATCATGGAGTTCCACCGGATGGCGGTGAGCGGGCCGCTGGAGCTGGCCCCGAAGCAGCAGCTCGCCATCCCGTTCCAGCTGCCGGTGCCGTGGGAGACTCCGGTCACCGACGTGTACGGCCAGCGCCTGCACGGCATGACGATGGGGCTGCGTACCGAGCTGGCGGTGGCCCGCGCGGTGGACAAGAGCGATCTGGACCATGTGGCGGTGCACCCGCTGCCGATCCATGAGCGGATCCTCGACGCCTTCCAGGCGCTCGGTTTCCGCTTCAAGCACGCCGACCTGGAACGCGGCCACATCCGCGGTGTGCAGCAGACGCTGCCGTTCTACCAGGAGATCGAGTTCTTCGCCGCGCCGCAGTACGCCCGGACCGTCACCGAGGTCGAGCTGACCTTCGTGACCAGCCAGCGGGGCGTCGAGGTGATCCTGGAGTGCGACAAGCGCGGCGGCTTCCTCAGCGCCGGCCACGACGTGGTCGGCCGGTACGCCGTCCCGCACACCGACGCCGACCGGACCGACTGGGTCCAGGTGGTCGACGGCTGGCTGCGCGAGACCACCTCCCGGTACGGCAACCTGCGCGCCCAGGGCTTCGGCGCGTCCCACGGCCACGGCCGGGGTCACGGGATGGGCGGGCTGGTCGCGGGCACGGCGCTCGGCGTGGCCGGCGGCCTGGTCGCCGGTGAACTGATCGGGGACGCCTTCGAGGGCGACTTCGGTGACTTCGGCGGGGACTTCGAGTAGGACGACCGACGACGGTGGCCCCGGGAGGTTTCCCGGGGCCACCGTCGTACTCAGGTGTTGATCTCGTCGGTCAGTGTCGGGCCTTGCGCTCCTCGCCGCTGCGGAAGTTGCTGCCGGCCTTGGCCAGACCGCGGCTACCCAGGTAGCCGATGGTCAGCAGGGTGATGAAGAACCACGCCTGCGGGGCACGGAAGATGTCCACCCCGACCGAGTTCTTGCCGACCAGGTAGGACGCCACCAGCACAGCCGCGACGGATGCCAGGTAGACCCAGAATTCGGTCGTCGCGAACGACGGCTTGGTCTCGGTGCCCGGTGCCCCCATCGGCTGCCGGTGTCCGTCCTGCGCCATCGGCATCGGACGGGTCGGCGCCTCCTGCATGGCGCCGCGGTTCTGCGCTTCCTGCACCGGCCGGTTCATCGGCCTGGTGGATGCAGCCTGCGTGCTCATCTGGTCCTCCTCAGGATGCGATGAGTCGTTCCCTGCACTCCCTCGCCCCGCTACCGCGTTTCGGCCACGGCACGGTTCGCGTTCATGGCGCGGGCACCGCCCGTCTACCCGTCGCCCCGGCGAGGTAACACCGACCGGTAGTCGGATGGCGCCCCGCCGGGGGGCCGTCCGCTCAGCGCAGGCCGTTGCGGATGGCAACGGAGATCAGCAGCTCCGGGTCGTCGGTGATGATCCCGTCCACGCCGAGGTCGATGACCCGCTGCATCACCGTCGCGTCGTCGACGGTGTACGGCACCACGGTCAGCCCGTACCGACCCTGGAGGGCGCGGACGTCCGGTCCGTGGAAGTATGCCGGGTTCTGCCGCAGGTACCAGTCGGCCGACGGCACCGTGCCCTGCGCCGGGTCGTGCACCTGCCAGTTCGCCGACACCGTGGTCGCGCCCGACCGCCGGACCACCTCGCCCAGGTCCTGGTGCTGCCACCAGTCCAGGCCCGCGGTCCACGGGCTCCTGACCGACGGGTCGTCGTAGACCGCGCGCAGCGAGCACTCGTCGGCGAGGCCGGCGCACTCGGCCGGGCCGTACTGCCAGACCAGGGCGACCGTGTCGATGCGCGGGTTCAGCCGGTGGGCGTACCGGATGGTGCGCCAGTCGAAGGACTGGATGGTGGCGCGCCGGGTGAAGCCCGCCGCCTCGATCGCGTCGACCAGCTTGCGGGTGAAGCTCGGGTACGGCTCGGTGTCCGCCACCAACGGGCTGAGCTTCGTCTCGATGTTCATCCGGACGTCGTCGCGCCCGCTCGCCCGCACCAGCGCGAAGACCTCGTCGAGGGTGGGGATCCGGGCGCCCGGCACGGCCACCTGGGTGGGGAACTCGGCCAGCGTCTTCGACCCGCAGTCGATGGTCTTGATCTGGGAAAGGGTCAGCTCGTGCACCAGCTTGCCCACGTACGGGTACTTCGGGTCACCGGCTCGCGCCGGGGCGGTGTCGACGCAGTGCGAGTCGTTGATCGTCCGGTCGTGCAGCACCACCAGGTGCCCGTCGGCGGTCACCCCGGTGTCGAGTTCCAGCGTCGAGATGGCCCGGTTCTCCAGCGCGTTGGCGAACGCGGGCAGGGTGTTCTCCGGTCGGGTGGATCGGCCGCCGCGGTGGGCCTGGATGTCGAACGGCGACGCGTACGCCTTCGGCAGTCGGTAGCCGCGCGCGGCGAGCAGGTCGCGCAGCCGGTCGGGGTAGTCGGTGATGAGGCCGTCCACGCCGTCGTCGATCAGCTTCGCCATGGTCGGCACGTCGTCCACCGTCCACGGGATCACTTTGATCCCGTTGCGGTGCGCGTGCGCCACCATCTCCTTCGTCACGTACGGGCGGTAGCCGGGGTCGGTCACCTTGCCGTCCTGGGGGAAGCCGTGCACCGGGGAGAACGCGGACGCGCCGAAGCTGCGGATCGCCGCGATCGGGTCGCCGCCGAAGTCGTCGATGTCCAGCCCGCCGAGCCACGGCGAGGCGCCGGGCCCACCGACCTGGAGGAAGTCGTAGTTGGTCAGGGCCACCAGGGGCAGCCGGGGCTCGACCTGGCGCATCCGGATCAGCGCGCCCCAGTCGAAGCTCTGGATGGTGACCTGCTTGAGCAGCCCGGAGTTGCGGATCTCCCGGGCCGTGACCTGCACGAACTGCTCGCGCGGCGCCCGGGGGACGACCCGCGTCCGGGGGTTTGCCCGGCCGGTCGACGGGCACGCAGAACGATCCGAGACAGCTGCGAGGTGGTTGACGTGCGTGAGGACGACATGCGGCAGGAAGCCGCCCGCCGGGCCGAGGAACGGGTCGCCGGGGGCGTGTACGGCGAGGGCGCGCTCGACGAGGTCACCGTGCCGCAGACCGACGTGCTGCGGGTCATCCAGGACGAGGACCCCGACGACCCGGCGCACGCCCCGGTCGACCCCACCGTGCTGCGGGACGGCGGCCCGACCCGGGGTCAGGGCGCGATCACCACGACCGGTGGCACGGCCGGCCCGGCCAGCGCCCGACGGCTGGCGCGGCAGCCGGAGCGGCACCCGGGCAAGGTCGCCCCGACCACGACCGGGGGTGCCGGGACCGGCGGGATGAGCACCCCTTCCGGCGGCTCCACCAGTGACGAATCGAGCACCGCCGCCCAGGTCGGCAACTTCACCGACGAGGGAGCCAACCCGGGCTGACCGGAGCACGTTCCGACGTGGCGGTGGTGGCCTCCCGACCGCGGGAGGCCACCACCGGATGGATCGCGCACCGACCAGGCCCGTAACGGTGCCGGGACGGGGGGTCAGGCGGCGCGGAGGATGCCCAGGCGCTGGGTGGCCCGGGTGAGCGCGACGTACAGGTCGCTGTGCCCGCGCGGCGACTCGGCCACGATCCGCTCCGGGTCCACCACCAGCACCGAGTCGAACTCCAGCCCCTTGGCCTGCCCGACGGTCAGCACCACCACCCGGTTCTCCAGCTCCGGCTGCTCGCCGACCGCGGCCTCGGGCAGGGCGGCGGTGACGGCGGCGCCCAGCTCGTCGACCCGACCGCTCGGCACGATCACGCCGAGCCGCCCGTCGTCCAGCCCGGCCGCCTCCCGCGCGGTCACCTCGACCAGTTCGGCGGCGAGCCGGTCCGCGTGGACCGTACGGTCCCACGGCGGGATGCCGCTGGCGCGGACCGAGCGGGGTGGGCGCAGCGCCGGGTCGATCTCGGCGAGCACGTCGGCGGCGACCGCCATGATCTCGGCGGGCGTGCGATAGCTGACGGTCAGCTCCTCCAGCCGCCACCGCCGCGCCACGTACGGTTCGAGCGCCTCCCGCCAGGACGGGGTGCCGGACAGGGCACCGGTCTGGGCCACGTCCCCGACGATCGTCATCGATCGGCTGGGGCAGCGGCGCATCAGCAGCCGCCAGGCCATCGGGGACAGCTCCTGTGCCTCGTCGACGATGACGTGCCCGAACGCCCAGCTCCGGTCGGCGGCGGCCCGCTGCGCGGTGGTCAGCCGCTCGGACTCCTCCTGCCGTTCCAGCAGCCGGTCGGCGTCGATCAGGTCGGTGACGCCGAGGATCTCGCCGCCGTCCGCCTCGTCCTCGACGTCGATGGAGCGGGAGCCGCGGGCGATCTCGAGGACGCCCTCGGCGTACTCCCGTTCCAGGGAGCGGATCCGCTCCCGGCGGGCCGCCGCGGCGCGCTCGTCCTCACCCAGCAGCTCGGCCGCCTCGTCGAGCAGCGGCACGTCGGCCGGGGTCCAGCCGCCCGGCTCCCGGTGCAGCGACGCCCGCTCCGCCTCGGTGAGCATCGGCGCGGCGGCGGCGATCCGCTCCGGCGCGGCGTACAGGTCGGCGAGCAGCCGCTGCGGAGTGAGCACCGGCCAGAGCTCGTCCAGCGCGGCCCGTACCTCCGGTTCCTCGCGCAGCTCGCGGCGGATCTCGGCCAGGTCGGCCTCGGACAGCAGGTTCTCCCCGCCCAGCGGGTCGGCGCCGATCCGCTCGGCGACCTGGGCGGCGAGCGCGTGCACGATCTCGACGTCGAAGAGCGCCCGGGCCAGGTTGTGCGGGCGGCCGGCGCGGCGGGCCCGCTCCCGTGCCGCACGGACCGTCCCGGGGTCGAGGGTGAGGATCTCCCGCTGCGGCAGTTCGATCTCCAGCGGCTCGTCGGGCACCCACTGCCGGTCCCGGACGGCGGCGGCGAGCACCTCGGTCATCTCCACGCGGCCCTTGAGCGCCGCGGTCTCCGCCGGCTCGGTCCGCCGGGCGCTCACGCCGGGGAAGAGGTCGGCCTGGGTACGCAGGAGCACGCCCGTCTCGGCCAGCGCCGGGAGCACCTGGGAGATGTAGCGCAGGAAGGTGGCGTTCGGCCCGACCAGGAGCACGCCCCGGGTGGCGAGCTGCTGCCGGTGGGTGTAGAGCAGGTACGCCGCCCGGTGCAGCGCGACCGCCGTCTTGCCGGTGCCCGGGCCGCCCTGCACCACCAGCACCCCGGGCAGGTCGGCGCGGATGATCCGGTCCTGCTCGGCCTGGATGGTCTCCACGATGTCGCGCATCCGGCCGGTCCGGCCGGCGTTGAGCGCGGCGAGCAGCGACGCCTCGCCGGTCAGCTCCTCGTGGGCGGTGGGGGAGGCGGTGGCGAGGTCGAGCACCTCGTCGTTGAGCCCGGTCACCTTCCGCTGCCGGGTGCGCAGGTGCCGCCGCCGGCGTACGCCCTGCGGGTTCGCGGCGGTGGCCAGGTAGAAGGCCCGGGCCGCGGGGGCCCGCCAGTCCATCAGCAGCGGGTCGTAGTCGCCGCCGGTGTCGAAGATGCCGATCCGGCCGATGTAGCGGGCCGCGCCGTCGTCGCCGTCGAGGCGGCCGAAGCAGAGGCCGTTCTCCACCGCCGAGAACTGCTCGACCTGGTCGGCGTACATCTGGACCGCCGAGTCGCGCTGGGAGCGGGCCTGCAACGTGCCGCCGGTGGCGCGCAGTTCCTCGGCGAGCCGGCGGGCGGCCTGGTCCCGCATGCCGTCCAGCCGGCCGTAGAGCATCGAGACGTACTCCTGCTCCCGGCCGATCTCGTCGTCCTGGTGCAGCTCACCGGTGGAGTGCGTTGACAAGCCGGCTCCTCATGGGCTAAAATCGGCACAGGAATGGCGTCTCGCGCCATTCCTTTTTGTGTTTGAACTGAGAAAGATACCGCGCGGTGAGCCGCCGGACCAAGCCTGCCCGGCCGCCCGCGCCCACGTCACACCGCCGCGCCGTCGCGTGATGCCAGTCGACCAATCACCTAGCGACGGGGGACTTCGGTGCAGTTCTTCGGCACGTCATCGCCGGCGACCGGAAGTCTCCGCAGGTGAGGAAGCGATCGTTGAACCGGCCAACGGGATAGCCGATGACCGTCACGGCGGTGACGATGACTACCACTGTGATCCTGGTTCGGCGGTCGGGCATGGTGAAGTAGTTCGGCGCGAGCAACCGCGCAACGACCCAGGCAATGACCGGCAACACAGCTGTGGTCGCGACGGTCAAGATGCGGTCCACGACGCGCGCAAGGGAACCTGACTCGCTGGCCGGAATGACAAACCGCACCAGGGTGAGCAGGAGCGCAAGCCGCGCGCCAGGGGGCCCGGACGGCATCGCCGTCCGGGCCCCCGATCCGTCAGATCAGCTTCGCGCCGCCTGATAGAGCCGCTCCGGGGTGACCAGGCCGGCCAGCACCCGGCCGTCGTCGGTGAGCAGCACGCTGAACAGCTTCCCGGTGAGCAGCCGGCCGCTGCCCCAGTCGCCGCTCACCTTCGGCACCGCCGCGAGCAGCCCCGCCGCCTGGTCCGCGCCCGCCGCGTCGCCCGCCTTGGCGCCGCCGGCCTTCGCGCCGCCGGCCGGGCCGGCCGCGTCGAGCCGCGCGACCAGCACCGTGGTCCAGCCCGTGCCGACGGTACGCACGTCCGTGCCGTCCGGCCGGTGGCCGGTCCTGCCGTCCGGCGCGGCCTTCCCACCCTGCAGCGCCTTGTCGGCCGGCTCCTCCTTCACGGTCACCCCCGGCGGCGGGTTGAACCGGAACTGGTCCGCCTCCGGCCGGTTGAAGTCGATCTGGGTGAACGCGACCTCGAAGGCCGGCTTGTCGGCGCCGTCGGCGAGCATCTCGAACCGCAGCGGCACGTGCTCCTTCGCGTCGAGGGCGATCCGCACCTGATGTACCAGGGAGTCGGCGTCGCGCGGGGTGAGCACCAGCTCGTACGCGTCGCGGCCGGCGACCCGGGCGGACCGGCCGACGGTGACCGCGGTGGTCGGGTCGACCGCCGCGAGCGCCTGGTCGGCGGCCTCCGCCGGGGTGGCCGGCAGGGAGGCCGGCGCGGTGCGGTCCTGCGGCAGGACGCGGTGCGTGGCGCTGTTGGTCCGGCTGTCCCAGGACCAGACGTCCCGGCCGTCGCGGATCAGGTCCCGTTCGCCGAGGGTGTCGAGCAGCGCGATCCGCTGCCGCTCCTCGCCGGAGTACCAGACCCGCAGGGTGTGGGTTCCGGTCAGCAGGGTGGTCAGCTCGTTCCCGCCGGCCAGGCCGGCGAGGTTGGCCAGCGCGGGCAGGCCCAGGTCGGCCCGCTGCACCACGGTGCCGGAGAGCCCGTCGAGGCGGGACGTCTGCAGGTCGACCAGGAGCTGGGCCGCGGTGCGCGGCGGCAGCGCCGGGTCGGCGTCGGCGGCGAACGTGCCGACGGCCGCTCCGCCACCGATCACGGCGACCCCCGCGGTCACCGGGACCAGCCAGCGCAGCACGGCGCGGTTCTTCAGTACGGACATGGTGGCTACCTCCTGACTGCCATGCTGCACCCCGGTGGCTGTGAGCGTGCTGAGGACAACCCGTACGGGTGTCATCCGGGTGGCACTCTTGGGGGCGTGCGGTTGCTGGTGGTGGAGGACGAGTCGCGGCTGGCGGCCGCGTTGCAGCGGGGCCTGCAGGCGGAGGGCTTCGCGGTGGACGTGGCGCCCACCGGCCCCGCCGGCCTGGACGCCGCCCGGCACGGCGACTACGACGCGATGATCCTGGACGTGATGCTGCCCGGCCTCTCCGGGTACGAGGTGGTCCGCCGACTACGGGCCGAGGAGCGCTGGCTGCCGGTGCTGATGCTCTCGGCCAAGGACGGCGAGTACGACCAGGCCGACGGGCTGGACTGCGGCGCCGACGACTACCTGACCAAGCCCTTCTCGTACGTCGTCCTGCTGGCCCGGCTCCGGGCGCTGCTGCGCCGGGGCGCGCCGGAACGTCCCGCCGTGCTGGCGGTGGGCGACCTGCGACTGGACCCGGCGCGGCGCCGGGTGACCCGGGCCGACGCCGAGGTCGCCCTGACCACCCGCGAGTACGCGCTGCTCGACTACCTGATGCGCCGTCCCGGCGAGGTGGTCTCCAAGACCGAGCTGCTCGACCACGTCTGGGACGCCAGCCTGGAGACCGCGCCGAACGCCGTCGAGGTCTACGTCGGCTACCTGCGCCGCAAGATCGGCCGGGAGCGCCTGGAGACGGTCCGGGGCGCCGGCTACCGGCTCGCCACATGAGCCGCCCGCACCGGCTGCTGTCCGGTCTCGGCCTGCGGGTGCGGCTGATCGCGATCGGGGTGCTCGGGCTGACCGCGGGTCTGGCGCTGGGCGGGGCGCTGCTGCTCGGCGCGCTCGGCTGGACGCTGCAGCGCACGGTCGACGCGGAGGCGCTGCGGACGGCGGACGCGGTCGCGCTGCTCGCCGACGAGGACGTCCTGCCCGACCCGCTGCCGGTGGCCGGCGGTCAGCTCCGGGTGCAGGTGCTCGACGCCCAGGGCCGGGTCCGCGCCGCCTCGATCGACGCCGACCGGCTCACCCCGATGCTCCGACCGGACCAGCTCGAACCGGGTACCCGGCAGCGGCTGGTGGTCGGCGGGCAGCGGCTCGGCCTCGCCGGCCCGGTCCGGGTGGTGACCGTGCCGGCCGGCGGCCCGGGGGAACCGCTCACCGTGGTGGTCGGCAAGTCGATGGCGGACGTGCGGCACAGCCTGGACGTCGTACGCACCCTGCTGCTGGTCGGCTTCCCGCTGCTGGTGGCCGGGTTGGCCGTGGTCGCCTGGCGGGTGGTCGGCGCGACGCTGCGCCCGGTGGAGGCGCTGCGCAGCGGCGCGGCCGAGATCACCGGGCGGGCCGGGCCGGGCCGGCTGCCCGTACCGGAGGGCCGGGACGAGATCCACCGGTTGGCGGTCACCCTCAACGACATGCTGGACCGGCTGGAGTCGGCCCGGGACCGGCAGCGGGCGTTCGTCGCCGACGCCGCGCACGAGCTGCGCAGCCCGCTGACCACCATGCGTACGGAGCTGGAGGTGGCCCGGCGGCTGGCGGACCGGACGGACTGGCCGGCGGTGGCGGAGAGCCTGCTCGCCGACACCGAGCGGCTGGCCCGGCTCGTCGACGACCTGCTGCTGCTGGCCCGGCTCGACGAGGCGTCGAGCAGGGGGGACGACCCGGTGCGCCAAACGGTCGGCCCGGTGGAGCTGGGGGAGCTGCTGCGCGCGGTCGCCGCTCGACACCCGTCCCCGCCGGTGGAGCTGGTGCCGCCGACCGCGCCGCTGTGGACCGAGGGGGAGCCGGACGAGCTGCGGCGGATCGTCGTCAACCTGGTGGAGAACGCCGTCCGGCACGCCCGTTCCCGGGTCACGCTGACCGTCACCGGCCCGCATCCCGCCGCCGTCCCGGTCCCGTCGGCCGGCCCCGTCGCGCCGGCCGGCCGGGTGACGCCTGCCGTCCCGGTCGTCCCCGCCGACCCGACGCTTCCTGCCGGCCGGGTCTCGCCCACCGGCCGAGTCCTGCCCGACGGCCGGGTCCCGCCCACCAACCGGGTCCTGCCCGACGGCCGGGTCCTGCCCGACGGCCGGTTGACGCCCGCCGGCGCGGTGGCGCCAGCCGAGGCGGTGGCGCCCGCCC
>NZ_QGKS01000235.1 GCF_003172935.1 Micromonospora sicca
CCTAGGCCGCTCTAGAGGATGTGCGGGTGGGGCCGGCGGCGCGGGAGGGGGCGTGCGCGCTTCCGGAAGATCCTGCGCTAAGCTGAACCGGCTGTCGCGGGGGAAACCGCGCGGGGGCATCGGGACGTGGCGCAGCTTGGTAGCGCACTTGACTGGGGGTCAAGGGGTCGTCGGTTCGAATCCGGCCGTCCCGACAGAGAAGAAGCCCTGACCAGCGGAAACGCTGGTCAGGGCTTTAAGTTTGTCTATGGGGTTTTGAACCGCCCCCCGAAAACCCCCCATTTAACGGGGTCGTCAACCAGGTTTGTCATCCATGCGCGTCGTTAGGCGCCGCGGGTGCGGGACGTTGCCGCCTACCGCGGTCGGCGCCGAGTCGCTCGAGGATGTCCGAGACGTCCGGGGCTTGGGCGGGCTTGGCGATGTAGTACGTGGCGGTGACCTCCTCGCTGGAGTGCCCAAGCTGCGCTGCGGCGCTCTTCGTGTCGGTCTCTTCCTTGATGAGGGTGGCCACGGTCTTGCGGAAGGTGTGAGGGGTGACCCAGGCGAGGTCGGTGTCGGCGCGAGCCTCACGCCACTGACGGCGGACGTTGTTCGGCGACAGCCAGGTGCCGCGTCGGGAGGCGAAGATCGCGTCGTGGGAATTGTCGGCGGCGATGAGCTTGCGGGCCAGGATCATGCCGACGGCGAACCGGGGCAGGACGACCATCCGCCAGCCGGCGTCGCTCTTGGTCCAGGGTTGGCGGAAGAAGCCCTGGCCTTTGACGAAGACGAGCGTGCCGCAGATCGTCAGGGTGGGGCGTTCGGCGGCGAGGTCGAGGTCTTCCCAGCGCAGGGCGAGGATCTCGCCGATGCGGGCGCCGGTGGCGAGCATCAGGTCGACGATGTCCGCCAGATCGCCGCTGTGCCGTGGTCCGGGCTTGCCGGGGATGGGTCGCTGCCAGTCGCGGATTGCCGTACGGACGGCCTGGAGATTCTCGTCGGTGAGGGCGACGACGGTGCGGCGGGTTTGCGTAGCCGACCGGTGTCGCGTACGGGGTTGGTGGGGACCGCGTCGTGGCGCACGGCCAGAGCGAACATCTGGCTCAGGACGACTTTCGCGCCTTTGGCTGCCGAGGGACGGTCCTTGGCGATGTCACGCAGGAACCGATCCAGGCGGGGACGCTGGCTTCCCGGATCCGGAGGTTGCCCAGGGCAGGCAGGATCGCGTTGCGCGCGCTGGTCTCGTATCGCTGGATGGTCTGTGGTGCGATCCGTTCCTCGGTGGTGATCTCTTCGATCCACAGGTCGGCGAGTTTGCTGACGCGGGTCTCCCGGGTGATCTCGTCGTCGTTGGGGGTGGTGCGGTCACGTAGCTTGACCTTCAGCGCCCGTTCGGCGGCCGGGCCGGTGGTGTCGGTGGCCTCAATCTCGCGGGTCTTACCGTCGTAGTCGCGGAACCGCGCTCGTGCGCGGAACCGATTGGGTCCCAGCTTCTGAGTGCGGATCTTGCCCCAGGTGCCGAGGGGCAGTTCAGGACGGGCCATGGATCAACGCTCCGCATCGGTGTGGTCGTCGAGCCAGCGCTCGACCTCGCTGCGCCGGTAGCGCAGGGTGTTGCCGACGCGGATGGCGCGCGGTCCCTTGCCTCGGCTGTGCCAGGCGTAGAGGGTGTTCTTGGGCTTGCCCAGCCAGGCGGCGACGTCGTCGATGGTCAGTAGGGGGTCTGGCCGCCATTCGGTGGCGGCTGAGCCGTTCATCGCCGGCCTAACGTATTGGCCGAACCGGGCTGCCGGCGGCGTGTGGCGGGGCCGGCAGCTTGCCGCCGGCCGGTGGCATTCGATGATAGGGACGCGGAATTGGGGCGGGGATAGGGCGGGCATGGATCGGGTGTCCTTTCGGGATTCCAGCCTGGCAGGGGCCGGGAATCGACAGCGCTGCCGCTGCGATGCACGGTCGCGGGATGTGTTGGCCGTGGACGTCTATCGACCCGTTGCGGCCCTGAGACGTCAAGCCTGTCGCTGATCTTTGCAACGGTGGGACTCTGTGGAATCTGCCCTCCGTGTGAACAGGCATCCTTGCCTTGACCGCTCAGGGAGCAGGCCGGCGGATAGGAGACGCCTATGGGGCGTCCGCCTGGCGATTGGGAGATGTCGCGTGAATTCGTGCGGTTCTCGGGCGCACGGGGGCGTGTTGAAAAGGCTGGAATGCTCATCTTCTTGGTCCAATCGAGATCGACGAAGGTAGGAAAACTTGAAATCGTGGGCATAGTGGTTCCCTTTCAAGGAAGTTGGTTTACGCGAGGGGTCGGGATGTGCGATGTGCGAGAGCTCCGTGGTTCTGTGGACGGAGCTGTTTTAGGGGGTCTTGAAGCCGACGTGCTGGCCGGACCTGCCAGGGCGGGTAGGCAGGTCCGGCCAGCACGTCGGTCCGTGTTGTCGTGTGTCAGGCAGCGGGCAGGGCGTCTGGCTCAGCTGCGAACTAGGGGAATCTGGTCCACTGGGGCGAATGCCGTCCACCTTGGCCGTCCATGCGGAAGCGTCAGCCGAGATTGGGTTGGCCAAAGCGCAACGTAGATGACTTGATTCGCGTTCCCGGAATGTCGAGCGCCACGCGTTAGCAGCGGTGGATATTGAGTGGCCGCTGGGCGAGGTAAACCGACCACGTGGGCTTGAGGAAACCCGGTGCGGATTTCGCCGTCGGAGGCTGAACCGCCCCGGGCTTCAGGAGCGGCCCGAGCGTGAGTTATCTGGGAGAGCGCGCGGATGGGTCGCAGAGGCGCGGTCGAAGTGCGGGTCGGCGAGTGCAGCGATCAGCGCCCGTTCTCGCACGCTCGAAATCGGCACGGTGGTGGCAATATGACAAGTGGCTCGACGACGAATCCTCGAATCGAGCTGCCGTGTCCGGAGCGTCAGCCGCCTTGCCGCGATTTTCAGGAGCTGCCCGGCGATAGAAGCAGGACGCGATCTGGGGGTGCTTGCTCGCCTGCCACGTCCGGCTATTCAGCTGCCGGAGCGATCGACGAGGCGGTGCAGTGCTGCTCCTACGTCTGGGAGGGCGAGTCGCAGGGTGTGGGCGGTGAGTCGGAGTCCCCACCAGGTGAGTGCGATGAGGTAGCCGATGATCAGGGCGCTGTTGGTGTCGGAGGTGAAGACGAGGGCGTAGCCGATGGCCAGACCGGGTGTGGTGATGGTGCGGATTGTGCGGCTGCGGCTGATGGTCAGGGCGGTGGCCACTCCGACGAGGGCTGCGCCGAGGCTGCCGGCGAGGCCGGGCATTCCGGTCAGGTCGACGGGGACGGTGAGGGTGAGCGACGCGCGCATGAGGAAGATGCCGGCGGTGGCGATGATCGCGTGCGTCATGGCGGGGCGGCTCAGGGCGAGCCAGGTCGGCAGCGCGTCGGCGGGGATGCGGGGTGCGGCGGCGGCGGTGAGGGCGGCGCAGGCGGCGAGCGGCAGGGCCGCGCCGAGGGTCCATTTCAGGTAGGGGGTGTAGTCGAACTCGACGGCGGTGCCGGTGGCGAGTCCGTAGAGGGCGGCGGCGATGGCGCCGCCGACGGCGGCGGCGAGGTAGCCCCGCCGGATGAGGCTGCCCGTGGTGGGTTCGGTTGTTGACGCGGCGGGTGTTCCGGCGAGCCAGGTGGTGGGGGCGAGGTGCGCTACGGCGAAGGCGGTGAGCATGGCGAGCGCGCCGGCGGTGCCGAGCTGTGGGAGGGAGGTGCGGGCTCCGACGACGTAGGTGAGGACGGTGGTGACGTCGGCGGTGAGGACGGCTTGCAGGAGCAGGGTCAGGGAGCAGGCGCCGATGAGGAGGGTGCCGGTGAGGTCGCTGACGCGCAGCCGGACACGGGGTAGCCGTGCGGCGGCGGCACGGGGCCCGGGTTGGTGGCCGGTGGTGAGGGTCAGGGCGCCGTCAGCGAGGGCGTGCGGGTGGTCGACGAGTGCGGGAGTGGCGCCGGTGGCTTGCGCGAGCCGGTCGGTCAGCGCGGGCAGGGCGTGAGCTGGTCTCAGGATGACAGCGGCGAGGTGCTCCTTGTCGACGTCAGCCGCGTCGAGAAGTCCGTCGACTGCACCAGGGACCTGATCGAGGAGGGGCTGCGCGGCGATCGTGACGTCCTCGCGGGTGATGACCGCAGGCTGTCGGGGCGCGGGCAGCAGGATCGGTGCGCGGTCCTGTGCCGCGAGCAGATTCCTGGCGGTGCGGACGGACTCCAGCAGGGCGAGACGACCCTCCGCATTGACATCCGAGGGTTGGTTGATCGCTGCTCGGAGTGGGTCATCATCGGCGGTTGCCGTGTGAACGACCCGCCGGGTGATGAGGTGGTCGAGGTCGGGTGTGCCGTCGAGCTGCTGTGTTGCCAACTCGCGGTAGCCATCGCCGACGGCCTGTAGGACGGTGAGGGTTGCCGGATGGCGGTCCGCTTGACAGACGAGTACGCAGGAGCCCTCGGGCAGGGTGAGGCCGAGCGTCGTGGCGTAGGCGGCGAGGGCGGCGGGTGCGGTGACCAGGGCGGGGGACGGTAGTCCCGCTCGGCCTGCCGCCTCGCCCACTTGTCCGCGGCGGCGTGGTCCCCAACTCGGTGGGACCGTCACGGTGAGCTCAGTGATCGGCTGGCCGACCTGGTTGGCGGCATAGTGAGCGACATGCCGCAGGACGGCAGCGAGCAGATCCACGGGGTCGGGTTGTGCCGCACCGGACGCGTGGGCGGGCTTGCCGAGTAGGTCGGCTGGATCGTCGATGAACCGGTGGTCCGCCGGGAGGGACCTCGCGGCGGTGGTGTCGAGGCCGGCGTAGAGCTGACCGGCGGGGCCGATGGCGACGCCCGGTGGCACGACGAGGCGACCGTCGATGAGGATCGGGACCCGAGCGCCCTGCCGGCTGACGGTGGCGGCGATGGCCGAGGAACTGAGATCGATCGACGCCCTGGCGCCCCCGCTTGGCATGAGGGGCAGTCTCACCCGTGAGGGCGAGGCAACGTCAACCGTGATCCTCTCCGCGTGATCCTTTGTGTGCGGATGGTGAGAATCCTTCTCCGTGCGATAGCCGGAAACACTCATCCTCGTGTATCCGGGGAGATTGACGACCAGCCGCAGGGGGAGGGACAGGTGCCGCAGATGTCCCCGGACAGCGCCGACAGACTGGCCGAGTACGGTCCACGAGCCACGGTCCATCATCCCCACGACCCGCCCCCGCGCCGGCGATCCCTGTCCCGTTCCCTGGCCAGCACCGCTCGCGCAGTCATCGGCGCCAGCATCTTTCTGGCTGCGGTGCCGACGCTGCTGTGGCTCGCCGGCGGCGACCCCGTGCGACGCCTGCCGGCCTGGTCGCAGATCCCGGACTGGTTCGAACGCTCCACCGGACGATTCACCCCCGACGTCCTCATCGGCGCGGCGCTGTGGGCGATGTGGCTGCTGTGGGGCGTGTTCACGCTGCTCCTGCTCGCCGAGATCGTCGCGGCGCTGACCCGGCGGCGCATCCCCGTGCTCAGACTCCCGGCCCCGCTGCACCGGCTCGTCTTCGGCTTGGCGGGCACCGCCGCGCTCGCCGTCACCTCCGCCGGCTCGCTCGACCGCGCGACGAACCCGGACCAGCCGACTACGCCCGTCGCCGCCACCGAGCGCGCCGACATTCCTCGGCAGGCCGCCGCCCGCGGGCCCGCCATCATCCAGGTCGCCGACCAGCGCTACCTCTACACGGTCGAGCGACACGACACCCTGTCCAAGGTTGCCAAGGAGTGGCTCGGCGACGCGGACCGATGGCCGGAAATCTGCCACCTGAACAAGCACCGCCACTTCCCTGGCGTCGGCGGCACTCTGCGCGACTGCGACCTCATCTACCCCGGCTGGGAACTCCAACTACCCGCCGCCGCGCACCCGCCGAAGGCTGCTACACCCGCTAGGCCAGCCAAGCCACCTCCGGCGGCGACGCCCCGGCCGGTGCCGCCGCCCGCATCGCCGGGCGCCACCGCAAAGCCGCCAGGTCCCACCGTGCAGCCACCCGCGACCGCCAAGGAACCCGCCGCCATCCCGAGCACAACGCCATCGGCGGCCGCTAGCGCGTCCGCATCGACGCCTGCCTCCTCTAGCCCCGCCGTACCGCCGCCGGCCTCACCGACCGCCACCGACACACACAACCCGACCACCGCAGTGGACGACCATGGCGTGCAGCTAGCGCCCTTCGACTGGCTGCCGTGGTCAATCGCTGCCGCGATCAGCGCTGCCGCCGCATCGGTTTGGCTGCAGCGCCGCCGCCGCTATTCCGGCGAACCGGACGACGACCCGCCGACCGAACTTCCACCACCGGTGGTCGCGCTACGCCGTGCCGTGGCCCGCAATCCCGAACTCCCGCCCCCTGCCGCCGACGACGCCGAGCCACCCGCGCTGATGGCCGACCTCGCGCCGCTGCCGCCGGGTGGAACCGGCATCGTCGGCGACGGCGCGCCCGCTGCCGCCCGCGCCACGCTCGTCGCCGTGCTGGCCTCCGGCGGCCCGCACCACCCCGACGCACGCGGCGAGGTCGTCATCGACGCCGCCACCCTGGCCACGCTGCTCGGCCCGGACGTGGTGACCCTCGGCCCAATACCGCGCCTGCACGTGAGTACGAACATCGACGACGCGCTCACCGTGATCGAGTCCCGCCTGTTGCACCGCAGCCGCATCCTCGATGAACACGCCCTCACCGACCTGGACGAGCTGCGGCGGACAGTACCCGACGAGGAAGCGCAGCCGCAGGTCATGCTCATCACCGAGACCCCGCCCGCCGGTGCCCGCATGCGCGCCAAAACCGCCCTCGCACTGGGCGGGGGTCTGCACGTGTCCGCGCTCCTGCTCGGCGAATGGGCACACGGCGCCACCGTCGAGGTCGCCCCGGACGGACACACCACGCTCATCTCCGGGCAGCCGGCCGAACCGGTGCCGCCGCGCCTGCCCGTGCTGGAAGCGTCTACGGCGATCCAGATTCTGACCACGTTGCGGGAGGCGCAGACCGGCGAGCCGACCGCTGCCTCCTCACCAACGGTGCCCGTCACGATCGTGCCCCTGCACGCCAGCCGCACCGAGACCACGCCCACCGCCACGGATCCGCCTACCCCGATCACCGTCAAGCCCACCGTCGACATCGCGTCGGGACGGGCGCGGCTGCGCGTACTTGGCACGCCGCGCATCGAAGGCATGACCGCGGAAGGCCGGCCTCTACGAGCCAAGGCCCTGGAACTGGCGGTGTACCTCGCCGTGCATCCAGACGGCGCTGCTACCCGCGAGATCGGCGAATTCCTCGAACCCGACGCCCGCATCAGCCAGGCCGACCAACGCGTGCACACCAACGCCTCGAACCTGCGGCACGTACTCGGCCGCGCCGGCACCGCCGAGACGAAGAACGCCTACGTCATCAGATCCGCCGGACGGTACCGGCTCGACCCCGCGACCGTGGACGTCGACGTGTGGACCCTCCGCGACCTGATGCGCAACGCCACCATCGCCACCGAGCCCCGCCGCCGCGAACTGCTCACCGCCGCCTGCGACCTCTACACCGCGCCCCTCGCACACGGCCAGGACTACGAGTGGCTGCAGCCCCACCGCGAAACGGTCCGCCGATGGGGCACCGAAGCCCACCTACTGCTGGCCGACGACCTACTCGACACCAACCCGCAGGCCGCGTCCGACCTGCTCGACAAGGCCATCGGACTCGACCGCTACAACGAGGCCCTCTACACCAAGGCGATGCACGCCCGCCACGCCCTCGGCGACGCCGACGGCATCCGCACCCTGCTGCGCGCCCTGACCAAAGCCCTCGCCGACCTCGACGCCGAACCGCAGGAAGACACGATCACGCTGGCCACCCAGTTCCGCACCAGCCTGGATGAGAAGTGACCACCACCGCCGCGGCGCCCCGCGCACGCCTGCTACCCCTGCTGGCCATCGTGCCTGTACTACGCTGGGCCATCGCCGCGCACAGCGTGCCCCGCGACCAGCCATGGCGAGCCGCCTGCTCGTGCGGGCAACCGCTGTGGGCAAGCGCCATCCGCCCGTCCGGTCGCTGCACCGGCGGCATGCTGCGGATCGGCGCGCTCCCTTAACGGCGAGGGCCTGAGCCTTCTGCTCGTGGAGCAGAACGCCAAGCTCACCTTCGAGGCCACCGGAACCCGCCTGGTGGTCGAGAACGGCGAGGTGGCGATGACCGGCACGTCCGCACAACTGCGCCAGGACCCGCGGGTACGCCGCATCTACCTCGGCCTGTGACATACCGCGCCGGGCTGCCCGATGCCGGCCATGGGTATGGTATTGCTCTTGTACCCATCGTCGACGACTGATGGAGGACAACGTGCGGTGGCGTCCTTCGCCGGTCACCAGCGTCACGGTGGCGGCAGCCTTCGCGCTGGTGGCGAACCTGGCGACCGGGACCGTACGGGTCGAGGCCGTCTGGTGGCCGCCCGTGTTGTGGACCCTCGCCGGGCTGCTGTTGGTGGCCTCAGTGGTCACGGAGGTGTTCGGCCGGCGGAGCGAAGCCGGCCGCCAGGCGTTCTCGTCCGCCGCCGATCCGCTCGCCGCGGCCGCCGACCAACTGGCGACGGCCGTCGAACGGCAGTGGCAGGATGAGGCGGAACGTCGGCGCATCAACGACCAGAACGTGTTCCCGGTGCCCTGGCAGCCCGCAACCGCGTCGCTGGTCGAGCAGTGGTCCGATGTGGTCGATGCGGCGGTCGATTGGTCCAACCGGGACGGCTGGGCCGCGGCACCCGCCGATCTCGCGGCGTCGGGCGGGCACCTCGGTGCGACGCTGCGGCGGGTACCCAGCGGGCGGCTGATCGTGCTCGGCGGCCCCGGGTCGGGCAAGACGGCGCTGCTGATTCGCCTGGTGCTCGATCTGCTCGTCCACAGGCGAGCGGCGGCGCGCGAGCCGGTGCCGGTGCTAGTGCCGCTCGCCTCGTGGCATCCGGCAGAACAGGACCTGCGCACCTGGCTGTTGCGACGGCTGGCGATCGACCATCCCGCACTGGCCGCGCCGGCTCCGTTCGCGCTCGGGGGACTCGGCCTGGGTGAGGCGTTGCTGACCCAGCGCCTGCTGCTGCCGATCCTGGACGGGCTGGACGAGATGCCCACGGAGCAGCGCCGGCACGCGTTGGTCGGTATCAACGACGCTCTGTGTGCCGGCGACCAGCTGGTCGTCGCCTGCCGAACCGACGACTATCGGGAGGTTGTCGATCCGCCCGCCGGCATGCCGGTGAAGCTGCGGGGCGCGGCGGGCATCGTGCTGAGCGCGCCCGGCGCCGAGGCGGTGCGGAGCTACCTGCGCCGTGAAGCGGGCGGTTCGCCGGCGGCGGCCGAACGCTGGGCGCCGGTGCTGGCCGTCCTCGACGGCGGTTCGACGGTCGGCGTGGCCCTGCTCAGCCCGCTGCTGGTCAGCATGGCCAGCACCATCTACAACCCCCGTCCTGGCGAGGATGCCGGATCGCTGCCGGACCCGGCGCAACTGTGTGACGCCGGGCGGTTCCGCACCATCGAGCAGATCGAAGACCACCTGTTCGGGGCGTTCATCCCGGCCGCGTACCGGCGTAGCCGCCGGTGGGCGGCCGGTCCGGCCGAGCGCTACCTCGCTTTCCTGGCCCGGCATCTGCGGGACGATTGCGGCGGAACCACTGAACTCGCATGGTGGCAACTGCGCCGCTCTGCACCTCGCCGGCTGTTCCTCTTCCTGGCCACCGGCCTGTGGATCGTCGTGGTGGGCGTGGCTGCGCTGATCGCCGGGCTGCACGGGGTGGCTCTGGCCACGGCGCTGGCATTGGCGTTGGGCATCGGGCTGATGTTCGGTGACGCCATCGAGCGCCAGGCCCGGTCGGGACTCGGAAGCTATTCGCCTCGGCACGGATTGCGCTGGTCACTTGGCCGCCTTCGGCTCGGGTTGATCGCGGGAATACTCGCCGCCTTCGGCTGGGGGCTGCCGATCGGGCACGTCGCCGGCGCCTACCCCGGTTTGGGCGTGGGTCTTCTGTTCGGCTCGATAGCCTTGCTCTACTTCGGCGTCGAAGCCGTCGAGGGCGCACCGGCGAACCTCGCCCGTACGGCGGACCCGGACGCCGTACTCGCCGCCGACCGCCGCACCGGCCTGCTGCTCGCGGGGGGGTGGTGGCTGCTGATCCTCGTCCTGTCGATCCTGACCAGCCTGCCGGCCGGCGCGATGCGCGGGGGGCTCGGCTTTGGTCTGGCCATGGGGTTCGTGGCCGCTCATTTCGACGTCTCGGATTCGGCGTGGCCGGTGTACGCAGTGACCCGATGCTGGTTGGCGCTGCGGCACCACGCTCCCTGGCGGTTCGCCGGTTTCCTTGCCGACGCGCACCACCGCGGCGTCCTACGCCAGAGCGGCGCCGTCTACGAGTTCAGCCACGCACAACTGCAACAACGCCTCGCCGCCCGCTGAACTCCCTCTTTCACGACGTCACTACCAGTCGACGATTCGGCGGATCGCCGCGACCTGGTTGAGCCAGCTGCCCGACTTGATGATCTTCACTACGTCGCCTGTTTTCGGGGCCTGGATGATGAGCCCCTGGCCGAGGTACATGCCGACGTGCCGCGGGTTGGACATCGTGCCCTCGCTGCCGGGGATGAGGATGAGGTCGCCGGGCAGCAGCATCGCCGGGTCGGTGATGGCCTTCCCGGCGTTGACCTGGTCGGTGGTGACGCGTGGGATGGAGACCCCGGCGGCCCGGTACGCCGACTGCATCAGCGAGGAGCAGTCGCACTGCTGGTCGGGGTTGCCGGAATGTGGATCGGTGCACGACCCGCCGAAGTGGTACGGGGTGCCGAGCTGCCCGACTGCCCAGAAGATCGCGGTCATCACCTGCGGCGGGGTGTTGACCGGCAGGGTGAACCCGTCCGGCAGGGCGGCGAGCGCGTCGGTGGCGCAGTCGGCCAGGGTGTTGGTCAGCTGCTCGACGAGGTTGAGCGCGTCGTCGGACCACTTCGCGTAGGCGTCGGGGAAGGCCGAGATCTGGACCGCCTGGGCGGCCCGGGTCAGCGGCATCGTCTCCCACCCGCTAACGGTCAGGAGCTTGTCGAAGAATTTCCCAGCCTGGTAGTCCGGTTTGGCCAGTTGCTCGACGGTGCCCCAGCCCTGGCTGGGCCGCTGCTGGAACACCCCGATCGAGTCGCGGTCGTTGCGGTCGCCGAGAAAGGGCAGGTTGCGCAGCCCGGACTCCTGCAGGGCGGTCGCGATGCCGACGACCCAGCCCCAGCGGGGCACGTCTTTGGCGACGCCGACGTCGATGATGGTCGCGGCGATTTCGAGCTGTTCGGTGTCCCAGGTGCCGATGCCGGGCGGCTGGCCGGAGGGGCGCAGGGCGGGCGCGGCGGCGATGCCGCACCCGCCGGGGCCGCCGCCCATCACGGAGGACAGCAGCAGCATCGGTAGGCCGAAGCAGCCGACGATGACGACGGTAGCGATGCCGATGATGGCTTTGGTCATGGCGAACGCCTTTCGGTGAAAACAAAAAAGGGGGTCTTCGCGCGGGTGCGCGGCCGGCGGGGTCGAGACGGAACGAGGGCTGCGGGCGGGTGGATCAGCGGCAGTAGCCCCTCGTGGGTCTCGCGGAGGAAATCGGCGATCAGGTCGCCTGCGTCGAACAGCGGATGGCCGACGTCGACCGGGGTGGGGTAGCGCCAGTCCCAGTGGCCCGGTTGCAGGCCGGGCACGTGCCACAGCGTGCCGTGGTAGTTGAGGAACAGCGCCCCGCCGATCTGCGGGGCGAGCAGGGTCATGGGCTGGCTGGCGCAGTTGGCCAGACAGTGGCAGCCGGGGTCGTTGTAGATCGAGCGCGGCTGGCCCCGTGGGCTGGGCAGTTGCAGTCGCAGGCGCGTTCGTAGGAGCTGCGGTAGGTGCGGCGCCATAGCTGTCTGTCTGGTGTGGGTGGTGAAACACGAAAAGGCCGTGGGCCGCCCTCGCGGGGCGGCCCAACAGGCCCATGGATGTGGTGCGGGTTTCAGCGGCTACGCCGTGCGGCGCGGCTCGTGGGGGTTTTGCAGGATGGTGACGGTCTGACGCAGTTGCCGCTCGATGATCAGGCTGGCGTCGTAGAAGTCGTGGTGCTCGTGGATGTGGTCGGCGTTGGGCCAGTCCCACTGGCCGCCGGGGAGCCGGTTGACGAACCACAGGTCTGCGCCGTTGTCGAGGAACAGGGCGCAGTTCCAGTGCTCGGTGATCAGGGTGGTCGGCTGGGTGGCGCAGGTGATCGCGCACGCGCAGCCCTCGTCGTTGTAGGTCGTGCGGTGGTAGCCGTGGTGTTGCGGGCAGCGGCAGTCACAGAGCCGCTGCCACGGCGGCATATAGGCCATGCGGGTTTTCCCGGAAGGTGACATGGGTACGCCTCGGGGCCGCCGGCGTGGGCGGCTTGCCGAGGCGTACGAGGGTGGGTAGGTACGGCCGCGGTCAGTGCGGCGGGTTGAGCCAGGTCCGGTCGGGGCCGAGGCGCACGTCGCGGCGGACCTGGCGGGTCTCCGCGACGGTGAGCACGTGGGCGGGCAGCCGGGGCACGCCCTCGCGCCAGGCCCGGTAGAGCCGGTGGGTGCCGTCGATGAGCAGCGGGCCGGGCGGCTGGCCGGGGATGGGCAGCTGGGCGACGATGACCGGCGTGGCCAGGTCGGTGGACATGGCGTAGGCACGGTCGAAGCCGTCGCTGGCCGGACGATGACGCCGATCGTGTGCGACGACGGTTCGTCGAGGCTGGTCAGGCCGTACGCCTGCGCCCACGTGGCGACATCGAGGCGCCGGGTGGGGCGGGGTGCGGCGGCGATCAGCGCGATAGCCGCGTGGATGGAGAACACCCACGGGCCGAAGTGGAACCACTGGTGTGTCGGCTCGGTCACGTGCCCTCGCCGGAGGTGAGCCGGGTGTAGATCGCGACGCAGCGCAGGTTCAGCTCGTGCGACGGCAGGGTCAGCAGGCGCTGCCGGTGGTGGTCTTTGAGCCGGTCCCAGATGGTGATGGTGACGCCGGCCGACCACAGGTCGACCAGCACTCCGTCGATCTTGGCGTGCTGGCGTTCGGCGACGATGCGCCGCAGCGAGTCGATGAGCGTGGCGTCGCCGATCGGGTGCTGGTAGTCGTCGGGTCGGGCCGCGTCGGGCAGCAGGGTCAGGCAGTCCTCGCAGCTGTAGTCCGGGCGGGGCGGGTCCTCGGTCTCCCACCGGGTGACGTCGACGGCGGGCACGCCGCATACGGCTTGCCGTTCGTCGCGGGGATGGCGGATGTGGCCGATCATCGTGGCCTCCGATCTGACCGGCGCTCGGTGTTGTGGGTCATGGGATGGCTGGGTCCGTTCGTGACGGGCCGGGACGGCTGTCGCGGGTGACCGCCGCCCCGGCGAAGGGGCAGGGGCGGTCAGACCTTCAGCAGGTCGAAGGCGGCGATCTTGATGTCGGCGACGTTGCCGGTCAGGACCCGGTTGGCGCGGGTCCTGGCATCCTTGGCCTGCTGGTAGTGGTCGAGGTATTCGGTGATGGCCTGGTATCCGGCCCACCGGCTGCCCGCGATGGCCTTCTGCGTGTCGGCCTCGGTGATCAGGTACTTGAGGGTGCCCAGCCGCTCCTTGGCGTTGGCCTTTGTCTTGTCGGAGGCGTTGTCCTTGACCGGCCACACCTGAGCGACGATCCGCTCGAACTCGCGCGTGGTCAGCGCGGTCTGCAGCATCCGCTCGGCGGCCTTCTCGAACGCGCCCATGTAGCGCCACATCAGGCCCAGCGCCTCGCGGGCCTGGGCGATCTGCTGGCCGACGTTGGAGGTGTGCCGGAACGTGTAGTGCCCCACGGCGTGGGCGAAGGCCGCGCGCTGGGTGTTGGCGCAGACCACGCGGATGGGGCTGGCGTCCACGCGCAGCGCGGCGGTGCCGTCGTGGGAGGTGGTGCCGATCAGATAGAGGTCCATCCGGTCGATGCCGGCGATTTCCATCGCGGTCGGCAGCTTCATCGTGACGAACACGGACTTGCCGTTACGCAGGCTGCCCGCCGTCTCGAAGTGGGCGCCGCCGACCTGGTCCACGAGCTGGTCGAGCATGTCGGCGCACTGCTCGTTCTGGATGACCTCGTAGTCCGTCCCGACGATGCCCAGATACTGGGTGGCACCGGTCACCGGGTTGCGGCGTACGGTCATGCGCTTGTCGTCGGCCGGGATCTGAAGGCCACTCATGGGATCCAGGCCGAACACCTGGATGGTGCGGACGCCCCAGTTGCCGAGCAGGGCGGCGCCCATGATCTCGGTGGCGCTCATCGTGTTCTGGGTGACGGTGCCCAGCTGGTGCCAGGCCGACACACGGGCCGACGCGAAGGCCGTGCTTCCGTCAGCGAAGGTCTCAAGTTCGTGCGGCATAAGGGGGCTCTCCTTCTCGAACTGCCGCGGGGGCCGAGCCGGACGGCTCGGCCCCCGAAGGGATGGGTTGGGGCTACTGCGGTCCGGCGTCGCTGTCGGCTCGCGTGAGGTGCGCGAACGTCATGGGCGCCGGGTCGACCCGCACGAGGCGGCCTTGAGCGGCCTCGTACAGGCAGATGTTGGTGCCCGCCCCGACGCCGACGTGGCGTCCGTCGAGACGGGCACTGACGCCCTCGGCGATCTGCCAGGGCTTGAGTGCCTGGCCGGATTGCTGGGCCAGGTAGTCCCGGACGAGCCGGGACAGCGATGGTGTGTCGGGCATCGGTGACTTCGCTGGGTGATGCCGGGGCCGGGCATCGCCCGACCCCGGCATCACGCTCAGGACTGCTCGCCCATGGCGTCGTCGGCCGAGACCGCGTGGCCGTCCTCGGACGGGGCGTCGGCGGGGGCCGCGTTGCCGTCCTCGGCCGGGGCCGGGTACTGGAAGGCCCACGGCGACTCGGAGACCATGAGGATGCGGCCGGCGGCACCGAGCTTGCCGCAGTTGTTGCGCACCGCCCCGGAGCTGACCGCCCGGCCGCCGAGCTGGCCGCTGATCGCGGTGGCGATCTCCTGCGGCGTCATCGTGCGGCCCGGGTTGGCCTTGAGCGTGTCGAACGTCAGCCGCTCCAGCTCGCCCTTGCCGAACGGCTGGTTGCCGTCGGCGTTGACCGTGACGTCCGTGCGGCGGACCACCCCGGCCGTCGCGATGCCCGCCGTGCGGATCGGCATCCGCTTGGGCAGCGTCACCACGTGAGCGGTGCCGTCCTCGGCCACGACGTGCAGCGTCGCGTCCGGGCGGACCAGGGGCATCACCTGCGCGACCGCCTCCGGCGACTCGGACAGGCCCTTGACCACCTGGAAGCACAGCGGGCAGCGGGGCGGCTCCGGGTTCGGGTCGACGTCGCTGGCCTTGGTCGGTCCGGCGATCCACCGCCCCGGGGTGCCGGGCAGACGCCGGGCGGCGTCGGCCTGCTCCATCGCGGTCAGCAGCCGAGAGGCGGTCGGGTGCCCGATCCCGCTCTCGGCCACGATCTGGTCGAGGGTCGCTCCGTCCTCGCCGAACTCGGCCAGGACGCCCTTGATGGCCATGACCTTGCGGTCACCCGGACGGCTCGGCTGGACGATGGTGACCCGGCCCTTGCCCTGATCGTCCTCGTCGGCGTCGTCCTCGTCCTCCGGGTCGTCGTCGCTGTCGTCCTCGTCGCCGTCCTCGTCCTCCTCGGTGTCGTCCTCAGCGTCGTCGTCGTCCGCGTCGTCGTCGTCCGCGTCGTCGTCGTCCGCGTCGTCGTCGTCCGCGTCGTCGTCCGAGTCCTGGTCGGCGTCGGTACCGTCCGGCTCGTCGGCGGGCTGCTCGTCGCCGCCGTCGGCCGCGTCGGTGTCGGAGGCGTCGCCGTTGGAGAGGTCGGTGTCGTCCCCGTCGCCGCCGGCCTGGTCGTCGTCGCCGAGGTCGGCGTCGATGCTGAGGTCGGTGCCCTCGGTCAGGACGCCCTCGGCGATGGTCCACCGGGCGGGGGTGCCCTCGGCCGGGTCCGCGCCGGTGTCGACCTCGGTGATCAGACCGGCGCCGGCGAACGTCTTCAGCGCCTTGTGGACGGTGGAAACGGCCTTGCCGGACTTGTCGGCCAGCTCGTTGACGTTGCCCTCGCCGAGGTCGCGCAGAGCTTCGAGGACGGCCCGGGTGGCGGGCGTCATGGTGGACAGGTCGTACTGCATCGGTTCCCTCCTTGGGAACTAGGTGGTGAAAGCCCGGCACGGTGTTGTGCGGGCTGTGGTGCCGGGTCGCGGGCAGCAGTCATCGCGGCAGGCGCGTGGAGCTGTGCGCTGCCGTGCGGTGGTTGCTGAAGGTGCGGCCCGGTGGCCTTGGGGCGGCGAGACGCCGCCCAGGGGGTCAGTCGCCGGAGGCGGCGGACTCGTCGGCCGCGGGCGCAAGGACGTAGAGGCCGTGGGCCGGGTCGCGGTAGATCCCGGCGTCGGCGTGGGCCAGGCGCAGCTGTCCAGAGCCGACCATGAGGTCGAGCTCGGCATCGGTCCGGCCGACCCGCACACGGGTGGCCGGCCCGGCGAGCTGGCGCAGACGGCAGGAGTCGGTGTGCGGCAGGACGACGAGCACCCTGTCGCCGGGGTTGACGTAGCGCCGCCGTAGCGCCTGCCCGTTGTTGGCGTCGGCGTACTCGGTGCGGGCCTGGTCGCCGATCAGCATGTCGGCCCAGTTGCGGGCGTACCGGTACTCGCGGCCCAGCTTCTCCACGGCCGCGAGCGGCCCAGTGACGGCGGCGGTCGCGCCGGTCAGGTCGTCCTCGTTGATCAGGGCAGTCCGTAGCCGGTCGACGGTGAGCAGCAGCTCGGTTCGGGCGCGCCGCAGACGGCTCGCTGCCTGGGGCAGGTGCGCGGCGGCGGGAATGGAGTCGGTGGCGTGCTGGTCGAGGCTGCGGCCGGTGCGCCGGGTGATCCAGCGGCCGACCGAATCGAGGGTGAGCATGGCAGCCTCCTATGCGGCGAGCTGGTCCAGTTCGGACTCGGTGAGCTGGTCGGGGGTGCGGCTGCGCCAGGTGGCCGAGTGCCGTAGTTGCCACCAGCGCAGCAGCGACCGGCAGGCCGGGGCGAGGTCGTCGCAGACCGGTAGCCGGTAGGTGATCGCGGGCTGGGCCTGCAGGTGCTCCGGGTTGGTGTACGCGGTCGGCAGCCAGCCGTCGTCGGTCCAGGCGACCTGGCCGATGATGCGGCACCGGGAGGGCACGCCGAACGCCTCGGCGGCCTCGGCGTCGGGGAGCACCCGCCATGTGTGTGGCCCGTGTGCGCGCAGCACGGCCACGCCCCGCGACGGGTCGCCCGGCTGTAGCAGCAGGTGGCGCTCGTCGCGGTGCTGCTCGATCTGGCGGTGTCTGCGCCAGGCGCGGTAGGCGTCGATGAGCAGGTCGGCGAGGATGCCGTGGCGCTGCACGGCGGCGAGCACGTTGGGCAGGGCCTGGCCGTAGCCGGCCAGGCGGAGGTCTGGGCGGGCGGTCAACTCCTGCACCGCCTTGTCGAGGAAGGCCGTGGTGTTGTTGAACCCGAGCGCGGTCCTGTGCAGGATGCGGGCGAGGTCGCCCAGGGCGTCCTCGGTGGCGGTGTCGTAGCGCCACAGGTGCTCGGCAAGGACGTCGTTGGTGACGGCGGCGATGCGCCGCAGGGCGGGGTCGGTCAGGAAGGACATGGGTGCCTCCTATGGCGGATGGGCTGGGTGTGGGCATGGCGAAGGCCGGTCGCAGCGGGGCTGCGACCGGTCCTCGGGTGTTCGGGTATGGGGTGTTTAGGCGATGGTCACGGCGCACAGGTGTGCGCTGGACTTGAGGCTGCGCAGGTACTTGATCGCCTTGTTGAAGAAGCGGAGCCGGTCGGCGAGGCTGTCGCTGGCGGGTTTGAGGAGCTTGCCCTCGGCGGTGATCAGCAGATCGCCGACGATCGCGATGCGCCAGTGCAGTCCGGCGTAGGTTGCCTCTCCGGCCTGGTAGGCAGCCAGCTCGTAGGGGTCGAAGGTGTGGGCGCCGGCGTAGGCGAGCATCGCGAGGATGCGAGGCTGCTGCTCGAACCGGCGGCGGGCCTCGGCCAGGCTGAGCTTGGCCGGATCGGCGTGGTGCAGGGCTTGGAAGTCTTCCCAGGTGCGGGCGGGCCTGGTGGTGTTGTTGATGTGCTGGTTCCAGGCGTGCCAGCGCAGGCGGGCGTCGTTGGCGGCCTTGACGGCGCCACCGTTGAGGTCGAGGCGACCCTTACGGCCACCGGCGGCCATGGTGTGCGCGCCGAACGTGCGGACGGCGTCGAGCAGGTAGTACCCGAAGAATCGGGTGAGCCAACCGATGAATCGGCGGTGGCGTACGTGGTAGCGCCGAGCTGGGGTGCCGTTGACATTGAGAAGGTCGTCGACCTTTTCGCAGGCGCTGAACCAGTCGGCGTCTTCGCCGGGGGCGAAGCAGACGGTGACGACCTGGTCGGTGAGCGGGGTGGGCTTGGGCATGGCGGGGTGCTCCCTTCGCGAAGGAGTGATGGGGGTTGGTGATGCTGTGGTGTCACCGGATCGCGGCGTCTGGACCGGGAGTGCTGCCGTGCAAGGCGCGGGCGTGGATCACGAGCCGACCGGGAAGGTGGGCTGTGGGTGATCGGCGCGGGCGCGGGCAGGTCCGAGAGGGACAGACGGGCGGGGGGTGCGAGCAAAAAATGAAAGAGAAGAAGCTGCACCGTAGCCATGCGACCTGACAGCACAGCCTCTGTCAGGAACCGCCTGCATGCCGTTGACCAGCGCTGACAGGTTCGACGTCTGGGCTGCCAGGGTCTGTCAGAGTAGGAAGACCCCGTTTTCGTCGAAGTTGGCGTTGGCGGCCACCGCCCGGCCGTGGTCGCTGGGCAGCTCCACCAGCCGCACCCGCTGGGTGTCGCCCACGGGAAGCCACACCGCTTCAGCCGGATCGCTGGCGTGAGTGGCCGTGGCGCAGGCGACGACTTCGGGCCGCCGGCCGCGCAGGTGCGCGTGGAGGTGCTCTTCGCGGTCCTCGCTGTGCACCCAGAACAGCACCGGATAGCGGGGGCCGTCTTTGCGTACCAGCTGCGCGTACTTGTCGATCTTGGCGGCTGCCTTGCCCAGCGGCTCGCTGCCGGTGTCCACCTCCAGCCACCAGCCCACCGTGGTGTCGCCGACGCTCCACAGCCCGTGCCCGTCCGGGGTGATCGACAGGAAGCGGGCGGTCGTGGTCGCCTCCGACCACCACCGTTGAAGCTGGGCTGCAGGGTGGCGGCGGGCGTACGCGGACAGCCGGACGCCGAACTCGTTGGCGGTGAGCAGGTGTGTCAGGTGTGGGTTGGCCGACAGTCGCTGCACGGTCTGACGGCTCGTGCGGGCGGTGGGCTCGGGACGTTTGTGGGCGGCGGCCTGGAACCGGTGCCCGTTGTGGCCGAGCGTCCAGTGCCACGGCTGGCTGCCTCCGCCGTCGCGGGCGAACCGGAACCGGTCCAGCAGGCCCAGGGCTCGCAGCTCGGTGAGGCGGATCTGGCAGGTCCGCCGGGCGTGGAAGAGCAGGTGATGGATCTGGTCGGTGGTGAGGACCTGGTGATCGTCGAGAAGCTGGAGCAGTTGACGGTCACGGGATGTGATGTGCGGGTAGATGGCCAGCAGGCCATCAGAGCGCGACTGCGGCATAGGTGGATACCCCTGGAGAGAGAGACCCGTTAGGGAGTCTGGATAGGTTGATCTTGCTGTCTGGCCGGCGGCGGGCCGGGTTCGGGCAGCTCAGGCACCTGACAGGCCAGTGCGAGGGGGCTCGCTTGAGGTCTCGTGTCGCAGACACCCCCAAGCGAGCCCCCAATGCCGCATCCGGCCGAGGCCCGAAACGAGCGGCCTTGATCAGCGTTCGCGGGCTTCCATGCGCCGTTTCATCGCCGTGCGGGCCAGTCGTTCCATCGGTGGTTCCTCGGTGTCGCGGCTGTGGGCGGCGGCGACCTCTTGGCGGATCGCGGTCGCCTCACCCACGATCTCGGCTGGTGGGTTCGTGGTGAACGTGAACGCCGGCAGTTCCCGGTTGCCGACCAGCAGGCGGGCGGCAGCGGTGTAGACGTCGAGATGGGCCAGATCGTGCTCGTCCAACTCCGGTTTGGTGTGCCGGGACAACTCCCGGGCGTCGGCCGGGTCGACGTTGAAGTACAGCTTCGAGCGGGCGTTGGCCGATACCGCCGCAGCGACGTCCTTCGGCAGTTGCGCCAGGTCCTGGTGAGCCAGGACCAGACCCAACCTGAAACCCCGCGCCTCGGCGAGCATGTCCCCGACGCTGCCGGGCAGTGTCAGGAAGTTCTGGCACTCATCCACAAACATTGTGGCGTCTTTGCGCTGGTCTTCGGGGATGCTGGCCCGTGCGATGGCGGCCTGCCAGACGCGGGCGACGATGAGCGAGCCGAGGATGCGGCTGGTCTCCTCGCCGAGGATGCCTTTGGGTAGCCGGCACAGCAGCACTCCACCGTCGAGGATCTTGCCCATGTCGAACGAGCTGTGGGCCTGGCCGATCACGTTCTTGACGAAGTCCCGCAACAGGAACGCCCGCAACCTTGCCAGGACCGGCGCGATGACCTGGCCCCGGAACTGCTCGTTGATGCCGTCGTACCAGACCCAGAACCCGCCGAGCCCGTCCGGGTCGTTCAGGCCGTGGGTGAACCTGGCCCGGAACTCCTTGTCCTGCAACAGTGACGGGACCAGGCTCAAGGTCGGTTTGGCATGCCGCATCAGCGTCAGGCACGCCACCCGCATGGTGTCGTCCATACGCGGACCCCACTGGCCCTGGAAGATCTTCGCGAAGATCCCGACCAGGTTGTCGACGGCCAGGTGCGGGTCCCCGTTGTCGTCGAGGGGGTTGAAGCAGCCGGGGTTCTCCTGGTCGGGGTCGATGATGACGATCTTCTTGGCGTAGGAGGCGGGGAGCCGGTCGAGGATGTCGGTGACCAGGTCCCCGCGCGGGTCGATGACCACCGTCCCGCGCCCGGCCCGGATGTCGCCCAGGATCATGTTCAACAGGAGCGTGGACTTGCCGACGCCGGTCTTGCCGACCACATGGATGTGCTGGCGGGCATCGGTCACATTCAGGCCCACCGAATGGTGGCCGATCTGCGAGCGTCCGATCACCTTCACCCCGCGCCCGCCGGAGGGCACGGCCACCGGCGCCGGCACCGCCTTGGCCCGAGCCCGGTCCAGGCCCGGCACGGCGAGGTCTTGCGGCAGCGCGGCGAGGGCCGCGAGCTCGGGTACGGTGGCCAGGAACCCGCGCCGCAGCCTGCGTCCGGCGACGGTGGCCACCGGGGCGGGCATCTTCATGCGCCGCAGCCGGTTCGGGCCGGTGTAGGCGGCGGCGGCCGAGGCGATGGTGTGCCTCAACCCGACGAGCCGCTCGCGGATCTGTTTGGCCCGCTGCTTGTCCGGCGGGGACTTGTCTGCGTCAGCCGCGACGGCGAACCGGACCGCGATCTCGTAGTGCGGCACCCGCACGGCCTTGTCCACGACGGTGCGGGCGTCGGCGGTGGCCACGGGGTCACGGTCGGCCGACCGTGCCGCCGTACCCGCGTGCGCGGGGGTTCGTGGCCGGGACGGGCCGGGCGTGAACACCTCCAGAATCCACAGCACTGGTTCGATGGCCAGCCGTGCTATCCCGGAAACGGCGCGGGCGGCCACATCGGGCCGCCCGTGGGGATGGGTGGCGCTGGTCGCCGCCGCCCGTCTGGCGGCGCGTACGCGGCGGGCCGTGGCGGGCCGGGCGAGGATCTGCACTACCGCGTGTTCGCGGTGGCGGACCTCGGCCCCGGCCGACAGCAGTGCCCGCAGCGGGTCGGCGTCGTGCTCGGTGCGCAGCGGCAGCGCGTCGGTCGACTGCGGCCAGTGCGCCCCACCGACCTGCTCACCCACCCTCGATGGGATCGGCGCGGCGGCGTCGGCGGTGGTGAGCGTGGCGGCGGGCCAGGCCGCCCGGACGGCGGCCTCGACCGCGCCGGGCGGCACCGTGCCCGGCACCCACACCCGGATCGTCAGGGCTCGGCCGGTCCAGGTGTACTCCCAGCCGACGTGCGGGATGCCGTACACCCGCCGCCGCCACACCGAAGGCGTCAGGACGCCGACGAGGGTCGTCCAGAACGCCGGCGCCGATTCCGGGGTGACCTCCGGCGGCGCGGCGATGGTCAGCCACCGCGCCCCGGCGGCGTACCGCTGGTGCCGCCAGGCGAGCAGCCGATCGTGGCCGAACACCGCCGCGACGATCGCGGCGGCGGCGATGAAACCCAGCCACGGCCGCGCGACGATCCACTGCCAGACCTCGCCCGGATTGGTGAGGATGTCGGCGTTCATTCGGCCTCACCGATCCCCGTCACGGCGATCTTGTGCTCTGCCGACGACCCGACGCTGCGGAACGGGATTCGCGAACGGCCCGCGACGAGCAGACCTTCGCCCCTGGGTGCCGACAGCAGCAGCCGCGACTCCCCGGCGGTGAGGCTGAACGCCTCAGCCACCGCGTCGATGGACTGCGTGCTCTGACGCATCAACACCTGGGTAGCGGCGTTGGACACCACGGCCAGGCCGAGGTCGGTGGACAGCACGTCGGCCGCGTCCTGGGTGATGACGCACAGCCCGGCCGAGCGCTTGCGGGCGGCCTTGGCCATCCGGAACAAGAACCGCGCGCCCTCGCCGTCGCGCATCAGCAGCCACGCTTCGTCCACGACGACGAGTTGCCGCCGCCGGCGGGCGCCGGTGGACGCAGTGTCGATGCCCGACCAGATCGAGTCCAAGGCGAGGAGCGTCCCGACGGTGCGCAGCTCGTCGGGCAGGTGCCGCAGGCTCCAGACCACCAGGTGTCCGCGCGGGGTGGTGGTGGTCGGCCCGTCGAACAGGGCGCTGAAGTTGCCGCTCGTCCAGGGGGCGAGCCGGGCGGCGAGCTGCCCGGCGGCCGGGTCGTCGTCGGCGGCCAATGTGTCGGCCAGGTCGCGCAGCAGTGGGGCGGGCTGGGTCCAGGTGGCCGGGTCGCCGTTGATCCCTGCCGCCGCGTAGGTGGCGGTGATGGCCCGGTCGAGGGCGGCGCGTTCGGTGGGCGGCGGTGGTGCGCCGAGCATGACCGCGATCAGCGTGTGCAAGTACAGGCCGCGCCGGGTCAAGGTGTCGGCCCGGTCGTCGGCGGGCAGATCGAGGGGGTTGACCCGCACGCCGGGCACGCCCAGCTGCACGACGGTGCCGCCGACGTGCTCGGCCAGGGGCGTGTACTCGTCCTCGGGATCGATGGCGCTGACGCTGGTGCCCTGGTACAGGTTCCGCAGCACGTCGAGCTTGACGAAGTACGACTTGCCCGCGCCCGAGCGTGCCAGGACCACGCTGTTGTGGTTGTCCTGCGCCCACCGGTTCCAGATCAGGACTCCGTTGCTGGTGGTGTTGACCCCGTAGAGCACGCCTTCGGGCGGGGCGAGGATGCCCGGTGCCGGGGCGGCGAGGTCGGCCGACGCCAGCGGGAACGCCGCCGCGAGGGCGGTGGTGTCGAGGATGCGGCGCATCCGCAGCGGGTCAACCCCGATCGGCAGCGTGGAGATCCAGCCCTGCTGGTGGCGGAACGTCGCGGGCTGCAAGTCCAGCAACACACTGGCGGCAGCCGACTTGACGCCCGCGGTGACGGTCCGCAGCTCGTCGAGGGTACGGGCATGGAGGGTGACGTAGATGCCGGTGTCGAACAGCTTCGCCGCGCCCCGGGCGACCCGCTCGGCGAGGTCGGCGGCGTCGGCCGCCGCCGCGTCGACCATCGGGTCACCGAGCTTGCCCTGGTCGGAGTCGAGCCGCCGCGACGATTCGAGGCGGGCGCGCTGGCGTTTGAGCATCGGCGCGGCCAGCTGCGGCGCGACGGGGTCGATGTGCACGGCGACGTCCACGCGGCCGGGGTAGGACAGCAGCGGGTCGAGCCAGGCCGGACCCACTTCGGCCGGGTATCCGCACACGGCGTAGGTGGCGGCGTAACCGTCGCCGACCTGCACGTGCCACGGGGTGACCGACACAGCGGCCGGGGAGGGCATGCCCTCCCCGGCCGCAACAATCTTGTTCTTGGACTTCACCAGGTTCATGTGCTGCTCCGAAGGGTGATGGGGGCGCCGGGGACCGCTCGCGGGCCGGGCACCGGTGGACAGAAGGGATCGACCGCGTTGGCCAGGGCCGAGGCGACCGCCGGCCCGTCCAAGGCGGCGGCTTCGACACCGAGCCCGGACAGGGCGCGTACGGCGGTGTCGGCGACGTGTTCGCCGGTGACGACCGCGATCACCTGACGGCGCAGCGGATCGCGCTCGGCGTCGAGGTCGAGGAGAAACTCGGCGTAGTCGTCGGCGGCGGCCTGCAACGCCGGATGCGGCAGGCGCGGTGCGTGGTCGACGATCGCCTGCGCGTGGGCGGTCAGGTCGTGCCGCTGGGCGGCGACGACGATCTGCGCGGGGCCGGTCAGCGAGTTGAGGAACCGGCCGAAGCCGTCCAGCAGCGCGCCTTGCTCACCGCCACTGCGCAGGTGGATGTTGGTGGTGCCGCAGGCGATGAGCACCTTGGCGCGGCCCTCGCTGGTGAGGACTCCGGTCGGGCTGACCGCCGTGACCGGCGAGCGTAGCGGCGCCGGAACGCTCGTCGTGCCGGCCACGGCCGCGACCGAGGTGGCCCGCGCCTTGCCCGGTGTCAGCTGGCGCGGGCTGCGGGACAGGGCGAAACAGTGCCGCATCCACACGTCCAGCGGTAGGCCGTCGCGGCGGCCGAGGGCCACCACGATCGCGATGGCGAACACGATGAACCCGGCCACGATCCAGACGACCGGCGGCAGTAGGTGCCCGAAGGTCTGGTACAGGCCGAATCCGCCCAGGCCGACGCCACCGACGATGCCGAGCTGCCGGAACGTCAACCCGAACGCGATACGGTCGGGCTCGTTGACGTTGGCCGGGACCACGGCGCGGGGTGTGGTGTCGTCGTGGGTCATCGCCCACCTCGCACCGCGCGGCCGAACGGAATCTGGCGGGTGACGGTCTGGATCAGGACCGCCCGCAGCAGGATGCCGCCCAAGTTGGCCCCGCCCTTGCGGGTCACGAACCGGCTCATCATGCTCGGGATCTTGATGGTGACCCAGAGCAGCACGGCGACGAGCAGGAGGTTCAGGATGTCGGAGCCGGGCAGGCCCAGCAGGACCGGCAGGCTGGCGTCCGGGTCGGTCAGCAGCTGGATGCCGGTCGAGAACGCGATGGCCTGCAGGGTGGCGGTGCCGAGGCAGCCCAGCAGGGTCCCGGATCGGCGTCAACGCCGGCATGATCCTGGGACGTCGAGGAACTGCGGCGGCTACGTACCCAGCAGGTGCCCGTGCTGCTGTACCCGCCCGGCACCGGCAAGACGGCCATGGTCGAGGCCGCGTTCCCCGACCTGCTCGCCGTCGCCGGCACCGGCGACACCGTCGTCGGCGACTTCCTCGGCTCCTACAACCCGATCCCCTGCGGCGGCTACGAGTTCGTCCACGGACCTTTCGTCACCGCCATGCGCGAAGGGCGGGTGCTGCTGGTTGACGACGCCACCCTCATCCCGCCCCGCGTCCTCGCCGTGCTGTACCCGGCCATGGACGGCCGCGGCGTCATCACCATCCCCGCCAACGGCAACGAGACCGTGGAGGCCGTCGACGGGTTCTACATCGTCGCCGGCCACAACCCGGGCGTGCACGGCGCGGTGCTCACCGAAGCCCTGGCCTCCGGTTCACCGTCCACCTGCACGTCACCACCGACTGGGACCTCGCCCGCCAACTCGGCGTACCCAAGCCCGTCGTCAACGCGGCGATCGACCTCAACGCCGACCTCGCCGCAGGCAAACCGTGTGGGCGCCCCAGCTGCGCGAACTGCTCGGCTTCGCCAAAGTCCGCGACCACCTGGGCATGACCGCCGCCCTGGCCAACCTGGCCGGCATCGCCCCGGAGGACGCCCGCGACGACGTCACCGCCGCCCTGTCCCGGCACACCGGCACCCCCATCACCGCGCTCGCCCTCGGCAAGCGCTGACCCCATCCACCCCCCTCTGGAAGGAGCCAATCCGTGTCACACCCCAACACCCACCTGCGCACCGGCACACCGCCGGCCCGGGCCGGCGCCCGCGACTGGCAGGCCTGGTCCGCAGCGTGGACCCGGCACGTCCCGCTGCTGACCGGCCGCACCGACCTCACCGTCCTCGTCGCCCCCGGCGCCGCCGGCACCGCACGCGAATGCTTCTACCCCGACCTCAACCGCATCGAGGTCGACGCCACCTACATCGCCGACAGCCCCGACATCACCGACCCGGCCAAAGCCCGGCACAAGCGCCTCGTGCCCACCGGCTACGGGCTGCTCGTGCACGGCGCCGCGCACGCCGCGCAAAGCCGCTGGACCACCCCGCCGATCCTCGCCGACGTCGCCGACATGCTGGAGGATTCCCGGGCCGAAGGCCGCCAACGCGAGCGCCGCCGAGGTGACCGCCGCTGGCTGCGCCACGTCGTGAAAACCCTCCTCGACCCCGACGACGCGGCCGTCGACGACCCGTGGCACGCCGGGCAACTCGCCGGCCTGCTCCTCGCCCGGGTCGACGTCCGCATCGTCACCAGCAAGGACGTCCGCGCGGTCCGCGCCGCGGTTTCCGGCGTCCTCGGACGCAAACGCCTGCGGCAGCTACGCGACATCTGGCGGGAAGCCCACACCTGCGACGACACCGACGCCGACACCATGATCAGCCTCGCCCGGCGGTGGTGCCAGGTCCTCGGCATCGACCCCGACCAGCAGTACGACACCCCGGAGCCGGACGCCGGGCAGTTCGCCGGCCGCCTCGCCGCGGCCCTCGTCGACTACCTCGCCGTCGCCTCTGGCCTCACCCCGGCCGAGTACGCCGCATCGCTGCTGGCCCGCCGGCACAGCCCACCGTCGGAGTGGGACCGCCGGGACCCGACCGAGCAGGAACACCGCGCGGCCCGCGACCTCGCCAACCGGCTGCGGCAGGCCCGCACCCAGCACCCCGAACCCGGCCGGCGGCCCTCCGCGATCCCACCCGGCCGGCTCCGCACCCGGCAGGCCATCACCGCCGAAGCACAAACCGCCGCCGGGCAACTGCCAACTGCTGCCCCGTGGCAGCAACGCGCCCAACTGCCACCCGAGAAACCACGTCTGCACCTGGCGATCCTGGTCGACCTGTCCGGCTCGATGGACCGCCACACCGAGGCGATGTCGTCCGCGGCGTGGATCTTCGCCCACGCCGCCCGCCGCGCCGAGGCAACGACCACCACCATCGGCTTCGGCGACCGCACCACCGTCCTGGTACCTCCACGCACATACCCGAAGCAGATGCTGCACATGCGCACCGACTTCGCCACCGCCACGTTCCCAGAAGCGGTCAAGGTCGCCGACCAACTCCTCGACCTGCGCCACGGCCACGCCCTACGGATGCTCGCCGTCGTCTCCGACGGCTACCTCGACGACATCCCCGCCGGCCAACGCCTAGTCACCACCCTCCACCGGGCAGGCTGCGCCGTGCTGTGGCTGCACCCCGCCGACCCGCCCGCCGCCGGCGAGCCGACCGACCCGGACCAGGTCTGGGGGAAACACCTTCACGCACGCCACCACCCTGACCCTCACCGACTCGGTCGAGGCCATCGCCGCGATCGCCGACGCCGCCGTCACCGCGCTCAGCCAGGCCTAGAACCGACCCGGGCCGGACCCGTCCGGCAGCCAACCAGTCCCACCCCACGCCGCGGCGCTGCAACGGCTGCGGCCGGGCAGCGCCGCGCGGGGCGACCCACGACGTACCCAAACCCCGGGAATCACGGGGCTGCCGCCGGCTATCCGCCCGCGTCTCGCGAGGCCGGCAGGGGACGGCCTCCGCCGGCGGTCCGCGACTTGACCATCCCGCGCCATCGAAGCGTGCATGCATCGCGTCCCCAACTGGCCCTGGCAGGCCGGGCCCGGACGCGAGACGACGCTGCGCCATGACAAGGAGTTCATCCCATGCGCTACGGCACCGACAGCGAACACCCCTTCGACACCGACAACCGGGCCTGGCGACGCCTCGGCGACGTCACCAGCGAACACTTCGACGCGATCACCGGACCCGTGACCCGGACGAGCGGCCGGTCCTGCTCACCCTGCGCGACATGCAGACCGGGGACACGGTCACCCTCGCCGTCCTCGACTCCCTGGAAATCCGCGACCCGCACGCGCGGTCTTGCCGAGCCCGGCGACTTACCCCCGGGGCCGGTGGCTCCCACCCGGCAAGCAGGCGGTAATACTCGCCAGCGACCTGGCCGGGCTGCCGCCCGCCACCTACGACGACCCGACGACGGCAGCGCCGCAGATTTCACCCGCCGACGACGGGCGCCGGTGTACCACCTGTACGTCGAGCGAGACCACCGACAAGATCAACGCTGTCGAGGCCACCTGCAGCCGCAGAGACAGCGCCGTGCCCCTCGGCCGCTGGGTTGGCAGATCGTCCAAGACGCCTCATGAGGGCTCCTTTGACCGAGCGGCGGACCGTCGGCCGCCGACGCCCCGATGGAGGGCCGGCGGCCGACCTGGCGCTAGGCGGGCCGAGCCGCCGCTCGGGCGGCGTCCACCGCCCGGTTGCACCGTGATGCGCTCAGCTTCGCGGCCCGCATGGCCGCCTCCCGCCGCTCGCCGTCCGGACTCTCCACCTCCTGGTACGCGGTCCGGTAGAGCTGGAGCCCGGGAACCGGGCCGTCGAGGACCGTCACGGCCTCGTGTGGCTCCGCCATGTTGCTGGCCTCCTGCTCCGCAGACAGCCCCACCGTGTGCAGCGGTGGCCCCGCGACGACCTCCAGCCCGGCCGACAGCGGGTCGGCCGAGACACTGGCCAGCACCGCAGCGGGCGGCCACCGCTTCGGTGCTCTTCGGTCGTGCTCGTAGCGGAGCTGCCATACCCAGACCTGACCTGGCTGCCACTGCCAGCAGACCAGGTCCGGTCCGCCCGCTCGTTGTACGTCGGCTGTCACCAGCAGCTCGGGGCGGGCGGTTATGAGCAGGTGGGCTCGCAACGCCAGGGCGGTGCCCTCGGCGAGCGGGTTCGGACCCGCGTCCGTGTCGTCCAAGAGAGCCTCCTTCCTTCGGGAGTGGGGCCGCCCGGACCCGGTCGCGTCCGACCGGGCCCGGGCGGCACTGGCTAGAACCAGTGGGACAGCGCTCGCCCGGCGGAGTTCGCGTAATGCTCCAGCTTCGCGATACCGGAGCTGACGTACTCCTCGGAAGCCGCCGCACCCGCTCCCGCTTCGCCGGCGAACCAACCGGCACCTATCACCACTGCACCTCGGATCAGTACGTACCCGGCGACGATCGCACCGGTGAACAGGGCCACGTCGCCCCAGAAGCTGCCGCCGACCACGGCGCCGTCGTCCAGCATCGCCCGGCTGTGTGAGCCACGCGAGTGACCGTGGGAATGCTTCCTCGGGCGCGGGTTGCGTGACGTACGTCCTGGCCGGTTCTTCTTGGTTCCCTTGGTGCGCGCCTCCTTGGTTCTGCGCTTCGGAGGTACGTACCCCGCCGCTTTCGCCTTCTTCTTCTCCTTGGAGGCCGCCAACTTGGCGGCGTCGCTCTTCTCATGGTGCTCCTGAGCGGCGGGGCTGTCCTCGTCCTGCTGGTCGGTCCGGTAGAGCTGAAGACCGGCTACGTTTGCCGCGTCGTGCACCGTTACCAACTCTGCGGGCTCCGCCACATTGGTGGCCGTCTGCTCGTAGGGCTTGCCGATCGACGCGAACGACGGTCCGGCCTCCACCTCCAACCCGGCTGAGAGAGGGCTCTTCCTGGCCTGCTCGATGTGCTCCTGCAACTCCGTCGCCAGAGATCCGGCACCGTCCCGGTTGTTCTCTGACTTGAATTCCCAGACCCACACCTTGCCAGGCTCGCATTCCCAGCAGATCAGATCCGGGCCCTGCTCGTTGAGGGTGGAACCCCAGATGATGGCCTGCCCGTCATTCATGCCGACCAGAACCTGCATGCGAAGCATGATGGCCGTCATGTGAGCGGGCGTGTTTCCCGCGTCCAGCCCGGTCGGGTCGCTGCTCGACGTCGGGTTGTTGTCGGCATACGCGTACCCGTTGCTCTGCTGCGGGTCGGCGACGTTAAGCAGGTGGTCCGGGCTGATGAAGCGTCCGGTGTCCGGGTCGTACATCCGGGCGCCGAGGTGGACCAGGCCGCCGGGTTCGGTGGTGCCACCCACGAATCCGTGCGGGTCGGGCCAGGTCGGGGTGGCGCCCCTGGCGTTGCCGAACGGATCCTGCTTGCGGATCGTCGTCTGCAGCGTGGTGGAGTCGACCACGATCTGCGCGGTGCCCTGTTGGTCGGTGGCGTGCCACATGACCGGGCCGGTGTTGGTGCGGGTCGCCACGACCGCACCGTTGGCCAGGTAGTACCTGGTGACCCCGGTCAGGGCGCCGTTGGCGTCACTGGTCAGTTCGGTGCCGCCGAGGTAGAGCGTGCTGCCCTGCGGTCCGCGCTGGATGAGCTCCGTGCCTGCGGCGTCGTAGAGGTAGCTGGTCTGCTGGTCTCCCGTCGTCGCATGGATGGTGGCGGTGTCGACCTGGCCGCCGTCGGTCCAGGTGTAGTCGGTGGACAAGCCGCCCACCGTTCGGTTGGTCGTCAGCCCGGCCGCGTTGTAGGTGTAGCTGGCGGTCGTGCTGCCGTTCGGCCCGGTGGTCGCCACACTCGAGAGCGCGTGCGGCTGGCTGCCGCCGGCTGCCGGGAATGAATACGTGGAGACCGTGTCCGCCGCCCCGTCCAGCCCGTGGCGGGTCAACCCGGTGCGGTTTCCGACCGAGTCGTAGCGGTAGCTGTTCCAGTAGGCGTCGGGCCCGCCTACGGTGCTGGTGGATGGTGCCGCGACGCAGCCACCGGCCGCGGGCGTGGTGGTCCACGCCTCGGTCAACTCCTGCAGGTTGTCGTAGCCGAAGCAGTGTGAGTCCGTGGTGGCCCCCGCCTGCTGGCTGTCAACGGAGGTGAGGTTGCCGGCCGGATCCCAGTTGAACTGCTGGCTGAGTCGCTCGTCGAAGGTGCCCGGCGTGGTCTGGTTCTCCGTGGCGACCTGGACGCTGCGCGCCCGGTGTGTGTCGTTCCAGGCGTCGGTGGTGACCTGGACCCGCTTGCCGCCGGAGCCCAGCGTCATCTGGTACACCGAGCCCCACGACGTGAAGGACGTGGCGGAGACGTAGGTGTCCTGTCCCGACGCCGTCAACTGGTAGCCGTTGGCGTCGTAGCCGTAGGTCACGGTCTCCGCGCCTAGGGCGCCCGCCGCCGGGTAGGTGAGGGAAGCGGGTGAGCCGTCCGCGTTGTACGCCGCCGTGGTGGTCCAGGTGCCGGCGAGGTCCTTCTCGCTGGTCGGCACGGTGACCGAGGTGCCGAGCCGCCGGTATGCGTCGTCGTACCCGGTCGCTGCGGTCACGTACTGGTCGGTGCCGTGCCAGCGCGTCGTGGAGCCCACCTGACCGTTGACCACCGTGCCGTCGGACAGGGTGTCGTACCTCCAGGTCGCCAGGACGTATCCGGGCGCGCTGGTGCTGCCGTGCCACTCCCCGGTCTCCCGACCCAGGGCGTCGTAGGTGTAGGCGAGCGTGACGCCGCGCGAATCGGTCGCCGTCAACCGCTGCCCGGCGTCATCGTAGGTGTAGGTGCTGGTGCCGGAGTCCGGGTCGGTCTCCGAGATCAGCCGGCCGCGCAGGTCCGAGGAGCGGGACCAGGTGTTGCCGTCCGGATCGGTCACCGACACCAGGTCGTTGAGCCGGTCGTAGGTGTAGGTGCTGTGGGTGTACGAGCCCGACAGGTTGCTGCTGCTGTAGTGCCGTACCTGGGTGATGTTGCCGCGGACGTCGAAGATCGACTGAGTGGTGATTCCGCCAGTCGGCGCGATCTCCGCAGAGCGGTCACCCTGGTACGAATAGGTGGTCTGCCATTTGGCCGTGTTGGCCGAGTAGAAGGCGTCGACGACCTTGCGCTCCAGGTTGTCGTAGGTGAGGCGGTGCTGGGTCGGCACGTCGGTGTCGGCAAAGCTGACCAGCGTGCCCGACGGCCCGGAGGCGTTGTTCCAGAAGCTCGAAACCTTGGCGGTCAGAGCGCGACCGTCGTACGTAGTGTCGGTGATCATCCGGCCGCCGACCGAGACCGGCGCAGGTTCCTGGGTCTGGCGGGTCCGCATCATCCCGTCATAGATGGTGTACGAGGTGATTTGATTGCCCGACGGCCCGAGGAGCTGTGTCCGGACCCAGTTCGGCGCAGTCGCCGACAGGTTGTAGGTGTACTGCTTGTCCGGGTTTCCCGAGGTGGCCCGGTTGTTCAGCCACACCTTCGTCAGCCGGCCCAACGCGTCGTACTGGGCGGTGGTGACCTTGCCGTTCGCGTCGATCACCGAGGTCGGCGTGGCCTTCCCCGGGTCCACTGTGGTGGTGCTGGTCCAGCCCAGCGGGTTGGTGGTCGTCGCGCTGGTCACCGGACCGCCGGCCGCGGGTGTGTAGGTGACGGAGGTCTTGTGGTCCAGCGCGTCGTAGGTCGCCTTGGCCCGGCCGTAGCCGTCGTAGTCGGTGCGGTCCGACTGCTTCCAGGTGCGGGTCCCCGAGCTGACCGAGGCGAGGTCGTTCGAGGTGGTTGGCAACCCCTTTGTCGGTGCCTGCCCGTTCGCCAGGCCGTCGTAGTTGGTCTGGCTACCGCCTAGGTAGTCACCATCCCCAGGATTGGTCGCGCAGTTGGTGGTCAGCGTCTGGGAGGGAAAATCGACCAGGTAGTTCGTTCCCGTGGTGTTGCGAACGTAGTCGGTGTGCTCGCAGACGTCGTCGCCGTTGGTGGAGATGTCGGCGAGGTCCTTGACGTCGGTCGGCAGCCCGTAGCTGTCGTAGCTGGTGAGGCTGTCGGTCCAGCGGTACGACGACGAGGTGGGCAGCCAGGTCCGGGTCTGCTCCTCGGTGTCGGTGACCATGTACGCGTTGATGTCCTGCCCACCCGTGGCCGGGGTGGCCCGGGTGGCGGTCAGCGTCACCGTCGGTGTGTTGATGGTGGACCCGACGACCGTCGAGCCGTCGACGGAGTCAGTCTGCCGTTCGAAGCCCTGACTGCCGTCGGCGTCGAGCAGGCGCGCCTGCCACTTCTCCGTGACCAGCGTGCCGCAGTCGTCGATCTCGAGCTGGGTGCCGTTCGCGGCGGTGTTCGAGCCGGCGGTGTTGAGGCACCGGCCGGCGTGCGGGTTCTTCAGCGTGCCGTCGGACTGCGGCACCCAGACCTGTCCGACACCGCCGGAGCAGTCGTACAACTGCACCTTGGTGCCGTTGGCGGTGCCGGCCCCGACCACGTCGAGACACCGCCCGGAGACCGGGTTCAGCAGAGTGCCGTCGGCGCGCAGCTGCCACGCCTGGTTGGCGGCTCCCGTGCATCCCCAGCTCTGCACCTTCGTGCCGTTGGCCGTGCCGTAGGCGGAGAGGTCGACACAGCGATTGGCTTGGGCGACCGCGAGGGCTCCGCTGTTGCGGGGCTGCCACAGCTGGGCGAACCCGCCGGAGCAGTCGTAGAGCTGCACGTTGGTGCCGTCGACCGTGCCGGACAGGTTGGTGTCGAGGCACCGGCCCGAGACGGGGTTCTTGAGCGTGCCGTTCGGCTGGCGTTCCCACACCTGGTTGGTGGCGCCCGTGCAGGTCCAGAGCTGCACGTTGGTGCCGTTGGTGGTGCCGTAGGCGCTCAGGTCGAGGCACTTGCCGGTGGCGGGGTTGACCATGATCGGCCGGCCGTTCGCATCGAACTGCCGCTGCCACACCTGGTTCGTGGCGCCGGTGCATGACCAGACCTGGATGTTGGTGCCGTCCGCGGTTGCGTTGCGTGAGATGTCCAGGCACTTGAACCCGATGCCGGAGATGGCGGTCGTGGCGCCCGGCGTGCCCAGCGGTGTGAGGAGCCCGACCCGCCGGCTGTTCCAGACGACGGACTGGTTGTCGGCGCTGGCGATGCCGTCACCGTCCATGCCCCGGTAGTACAGATTGGTGGTGACGGTCTGCGGACCGCCGGACGCTCCGTGGGTGACCGTGACGGTGGAGTAGCCCCGCCATTGCGACCACGACCGGTATGCCAGGGTGCTCGTCTCGTTGTAATCGTGGCGCCAGAGCGCCTCGTCGGAGGAGCCGGCTGTCGAGTACGTGTACGAGGAAACCTCGTCCGGCGAGCCGCCGGTGAGGTCCCGGTTGGTGACCGAGGTGACGACGTACTTGTTGAACCAGCCCCAGCCGGCGGGCGCCTGCTTCGGCTCGAAGTACACCGGGAAACACCGGTACGGGTTGGCGTACGGCACCGGCGGGTAGGCGCGGGTGCAGTCGGAGGTCGAGTAGCTGATCAGGGTCTGGCCGCCGGTGCCGTTCACGATCGACGTCAGCCGGTAGTGCACGTACGGCGGTACGCCCACGTCGTTGCCCCAGTCGACCCGGTTGTACATCTGGGTGCCGCCGAAGGTCACCGCCGGCTCGGCCAGACTGGTGCCGTCCGGCGCGTAGCCGGTGTGGGTGACGCTCTGCAGCCAGAGGTTGGGCGACGTGTCGGCCCCGGCCGGGGAGATGTTGTCCCCGCTCGACGGGTACGTGTAGGTCAGGTCCCACTGGTCGACCTTGTGGTACGCCGCGGCCGCGCTGTCCCACACCTGCGTGTAGACGGATGACAGCTTGTACCGGGTGAAGAACGCCGGGCTCAGCAGACTCGGACACGACGTGGTGGACGAGCAGTACAGGTCCCACGGGGTATCCGGGTAGTCGGTGGTGTTCTGGCCGCAGGAGTTCAGGCACCGGTTGGTACGGGTGAACCACGCCTGCATGGGCGCACTTCCCGTGGCCTCGGAGCCGGCCCTGGTGCCGTAGTCGATGTGGTCGAGCGTCCCGGCGAGGTCGTACGGGGCCACGCCGGTGTTGTTGTTGTGGCCGTAGTAGCCGGAGAACTTGTTGTAGAAGTACGTCATCGAGTTCCCGGTCGGGTCGATGACGTAGTCCAGGTTCCAGCGGTAACCCTGCTGGCAGGAAGCGTTGGCGAAGGTCGCGTTGTAGCAAGGCTCACCGGACTGATTGCCGTACACCGGCTCGGTGAGGACCGAGTTCGTCGCCGCGGTGTCCGTGCTGTAGCGCTTGTTGACGCCGAAGTAGTACTGCGTCCCGTCCTGAGTGGTGACCCGCCAGTACTCGCCGTCGTTGTCGCCGTTGCCCTTGGAGGTGTCGAAGACCTGCTCGACTTTCAGCGCCGAGTCGTCCTGGCCGTGCCAGACGCCCGTCGTATTGTCCCGCACGAGCATGGTCGCCTGCCCGTTGAACACGAGCGTGGCGTTGTACGGGGAGAACCAGCACATATCAGGGGTGGTGCCGCCGTCGAGGTTGCACGATCGGTAGGAGCGTTCCACGTACCCGGTCTGCAGGTCCCATCCCTCGCCCGCCCAGGAGGTCTGGCCGTTCTGCGCCCAGGTCTGGGCGTCGACGGCGCCGCTGTCGTAGCTCAGCGCCAGGTCGGGGGCGGGGCCGCCGAGCGCGGTGGGCACCTTGATCGGGTAGCCGAACCCGAAGGAACCGCTCTGGTTGCCCGCCGACCAAGAATAAGACGGCGACAACGACGTCGCCGAGTAGTCGGACCCCGACGATGACGTTGCCGCCGTCAGTGCGAGCGCGGTCACCCCGACCGGGTCTGAGGAGGAGGAGACCGGGACGCCGCCCTTGCCGGTAAGGCGGACGTCGGCGGAGACCGCGCCGGAGGCGTTGACGGATCCCACCTCGATCTCCCGCTGGCACGCCGGCTTCGCCGGAGTGGTCAGCGCGCAGGCAGGCAGCTGCACCAGGCGTAGCCGGTTGCCGTAGTCACCGCCGTACGCGTTGGCGAACGAGGTGTAGTCGAAGCGCAGGTGCACCTGACCGGCCGCAGCGGAGCCATCGGCGCGGGACACGCCCATGAGCACACCGCGGATGCCCGCCGCCTCGGCGCGCGCCCGATCAGCGACGTCGACCCGGACGGACGCGGGTCCGGCCGTGAGCCCGGCTAGGTGCTGGCTGGTCTCGCGGTCCTCCTCGAGCGGCAGGGCGGTCGCGACGACCGGCATGCCGCCAACCCCCACCGCGCCCTTGGCCACCCGGACGACGGCCGAGGCCTTCGCCGGCAGGGTCGTCCGGGTCTGCCGGGTCAGTCCCGGACCGTCGGTCTGCGACCGGGTAGCGTGCCGCGAGCGGGTCTTGCCCACCCGCACCGACACGTTGGCACGGGCCAGCGCGGCGTGCTTGAGGCCGGCGGTCGCGGGCGTGGCCACCGCAAGCGACAGCACAAGGCTCAGCGCCAGGCTAAACGAGAGGGCCCACCGGCCGGGCCCGCTCAGGGACAGTAAGGATCCGTGTAGGCGGTGCCACCACCGCGAGCGATGACGCATGGGATCTCCTAGATCGGCTGATCGGTTGTGGACGGAACCGTAGGGTCTTGCGCATCCCGCCGCAAGACCCTGTTTGTGAGACCGATTGGCCAGATCAACCACAGCGCAACGGCTGAGAGCCGGGGCGCTCGCTCGCGATGGTTTGCCATCTGCGCGCTTGTGGACCATTCGCTTCCACACCACGGTCGCCGCATCGGAAATGTTGACTCTCCGATACTTCCGACACATGCCGATACGCCCCTTACCGGTCTCCGGTCGTCAACTACCCCGGGGCCGACCCGCCGGGCCTCCGCCACGGTCCGGTACCTCGACGGACGCCTTACTGGGCCGCGCGAGCCATTTCCGGCTGCTCCGCCGTCGCCACGCTGAAGTCCTCCTGCCACACGTAGCGGCTAAGGTTGCCCGCGTCGCGGCCATTGACATGCGCCGCGGCGCGGCGCTGTCAGCGGGCGGCGGCCAGTACCGGCGTACCGTCCGCTCCGACCGGCCGATCCGAGCGGCGATCGTCGCGGGATGCAGGCTGGGGTCGCGTCGGTACCAGTAGGCGACAGCGGCAGCGGTTTCCGCCGGCACCTCTTCGCCCGGCGCCTCGCCCGTGGCATCCGGCGGCTGCGCCGCAAAGCCCTCACTACGGCCTACGAGCGTTGGCGGTGCCTCGTTGGTTGTCCCGTCGTCCTCTTGCGGCGGTGTCACTTTGTCGATCTTTTCGCCGTACCGACCGCCGCTGTGGGTGACACCATGCCGAGGGTCTCGATCCAGGACCGGCACGATGATCGCCCGGGACTGGGACGTGCCTGCCTCGGGCGTCGGCTACGTCACCCGGTTCGAGATCGACCGCGAGTTCGCCTCCCGGTACCCGGTCCGGCAGGTCGGCGGGCGCGACATCCTCGAGCTGTGGGTGCCGGCCGAGGAACTCGACGAGTTCTACCAGCACATCGTCGGGCTGATTGAGGTCGTCCACGAGTTCCGGTCCGGCAGTGGGGTCACAGGGTGAGCGGGGTTGGACTCCTCATGAGCGGCTGGCGAGGCTTTAGCATCTGCTGGCCGGCCTGCCAGGACCCTACGGTAACGAGCACCTGTGGACCTTCATCCGCCTCGCAGGTAGCGAGAACCCGATCGCGGACGTGTTCACATTCCTGATCGACTGCGGTGTCATCGACTCAGCCAGCTCATTCGACGGTCCGCCCCAGGCACCTCAGGGTGTCGACCAGTTGGCGGCGTGCCTGGCCGAGGTGGATCAGGACATGGCGCTTGCCGTCCTCGTGGAGATGACGACGCGGACTCTCGCCTACCATGCGCAAGGCCGCTACCCGGTCGACAAGGCCCAGGACGTCTTCAAGAAGCTGATCACCCTGCTGGGGCACGGAACACGCTGGTGGACCAACACCGATCTGGGCTCCTGGAATCCGGTCACGCGGCACACCATGGACGCTCTCGTTGTCGGCACCGGCGGCGGGGTGCTCGTCGCGGTGCTGGCGGCGGACGAAGACTAGGAGATGGGTAAGCGCGGGCGCGAACATCAGCAACAGCTGCGTGACCGGTTCCTCGCTGCCCTCATCATGCCCGTACCATCGCCGTGGGCTCGAACTGCCCACGCCGCACAATTACATACCTATGCGCGGGCTGCTGCGTGTCGGCTTCGCGGCTGAGCCGACCAGCGGCGGCGACCTCCTCATGGTCGTCTCCCACGACGGTCGCGGCCTGTTCGATCCGGTCACGGGCGCGAAGATCGCAAGCGATCGTGAACCCGATCCGGACCTTTGCATTTCGACGGGTGCGGACCTTTCCTGCCCGGGATTCGGTCCGCTGGTCGACACGCGAGTCTGCATCGCCGGGCTCTTCGGCGGTGGCCTCCACACCACCACCGACGCAGACTGGACCGTCGATGTCGTCGCACCCGACTGGCCGGTCAGTGTGCGGGCGTGGCGTGGCAGCCGGGTGGGGGTGTGCAGCAGCCGGTGGAGGAGGGCGGTCAGGTGGGCGCGGCTGGTGCCGTCTCGTACGCCTGGTGGTTCGGGTGTTGAGGCCGGCTCGCTGTGTGATCGGTGCCTTCGGCTCTATCCTTGCGCGGTGCCGTACGCCGATCTCAGCTTCGAGCAGTGGAACGACCTGTCTGACGGCGTTGCCCGCCGGATGGCCTGCGAGATCGCGGATCGACACGACCTGACCGTCGTGGGCCTAAAGCACACGGCGTACGCGGAGCGGTCGCACCGGGTGGCGCTGTTCGACCGTGACGGGATGCGGTTCGCTCTCGTACCCGGCGGACGGCCGGCTCTCGGCTACGACGCGGCCCGATTCCAGCCCGTTCCGGACCAGGCCGCCAGCTACGCCGACAGCGCCAGCGAGTACGGCCTTCCTCCGCTGGCCGAGTACGTCGACGCGATGACCTCGCCGGTACGCAGCGCCGAGATGGCGGCGATACTGATCGCGGTGGAAGCGTTCGACCCGTGCGAGATTCCGCTGGCGCCGGACAACCCTCGGGTACTCGAACTCGTCGCGTCGACCGGGGATCGGCTCGACGGGGTGAGCACACTCCGATCTGGTGGTGGGCTGACGGTGGAGTTCGACCGCACTGGGCAGGTAGCGCGGGCCCGAGCGACCCGGGAGGTCGCCTACGACGAGGCCATGGCCGGGCTCGCAAGCATCGGCTTGCGGACGACCACTGAGGATCAGTGGGAGTGGGCGCGTGGAGCTGGCGCGACAACCCTGTTCCGCTGGGGCGATGACTGCCCCAACGACGGTTACCCGTTCGACTACAAGACTGGTCCGCACCGGCAGAAGAACCTGTGGGGTTTGGCGATCGGGCAGGATCCCTACCGGCACGAGGCGACGACCGACCGCACCATTGTGTGCGGCGGCGATGGCGGCGGCGCCACGTGTGGCGGCAGCGGCTTCTTCCTGGGCTGGCTCACCCTGGCGACCGCCTACCGGGACAAGGATTTCGGCCATTGGCTGGCCTCTGACGACGGGTACGCCGACGAGATCCTGACCCGGCCCGTCATCGAGCTGAATTGAGGAGCGCCGCACAGTGGACGACCGGACCCGCGGGCTCCTCGACGCTGCCGTACGGGAACAGTTCGATGCCCATGGGCGGGTCCTGCCGCCGTGGCGGGCGTACCCGCAGATCGAGCGGTTCAGCATCGGCTGGCGCATGGGTGACGGCGAGTGGCATCTGATGGTGTGGTGGCATTGGTGGGAGTCTGCGCCCATGGACGAGGGGGAGAGGATTGCGTACTTCCAGGTCGATGATCCGCCGCGCGAGTGGCTGGACTGGGCCGCGCACCAGCTATGGCCGGATGTGGACTTCGGCGAGGCGGGCGTACGCCGCCTGGCCGAGCACGGGATCGGCGCTGCATGCTGACTGATCGTCCGCTGCTGTTCCTCGACGTGGACGGGACGCTTCTGCCCTTCGGCGGCGCCGCGAGCCCGATGGGCGATGACGCCAACCCTCTGTTGGCAGGTCTCGACGCCGAGCACGGCCCTCGGCTTGCTGCGTTGCCTTGTGATCTCGTGTGGGCTACGACCTGGATGCACGACGCGAACGAGGTGCTCGCACCACGGCTCGGCCTACCCCAGCTGCCGGTCGTCGACTGGCCAGACGACGAAGACGACGGCGGTCGGCTGCACTGGAAAACGCGCCGCCTCGTCGAGTGGGCCACAGGACGCCGGTTCGCCTGGGTGGACGACGAGATCACCGACGCCGACCGGACGTGGGTAGCAGTGAACCACAGCGCTTCCGCTCTCCTGCACCGCGTAGACCCACGTCGCGGCCTCACCGGCGCGGACTACCAAGCCGTCGCGCAATGGCTGAACGAGGAGGATCTATAACGCAATCCCGATTCGATGACCGAATGGACACTGCGGACAGGGCATCCAACGGTCAGCACAATTGCAGGTCGGCAGCGACTCTGGGCATGTAGTTGGGGTTCAACTCGGGCCACCGACACGAACTCCCATGCCTACGGTGGGCGGGCCGCGATGGGTAGGCGCACGTCGTTCTCTTGGTGCCGGGAAGTCCCGACGGTGGGGGAGCGGGGCGCGGTGAGACCCTGGCGACGTCGGCATGCCCCCGTTTACCCCCCGAAAACCCCCGCCTGCGGCTGACAAACAGTGACAAGAAACGATCATTGCCTGGTCGTGTCTGTGCAGCTCGGCGCCAATTCCCGACAGTCAATGACAAGGTCGAGGTGGCTACGGTTGGTAACAAGGGGTCTTGACAACCAATGACAAGCCCTGAACGGCGATGCTCGACAAGAGGTTCTCCTGGGTTCAAATCTCCTCGTTCCCCACGAGAACCTAATGCTGAAACGGCGGATACGTCGGTCGAGGAGTCTACTACGAGCGAGCCCTCCCGCCGACTACGCTTTAGCCGGCCGCATCATGCTCCTCTATCCACGGCCGGGGGAGCCCTGTACCTGCCGAGAATGCCATCTGGGCAGCTCAGGCGGCGTGCTCGTATTCGTGAAGGACACCACCGAGGCGGTCACGCCGGTGGATGTTCAGCCGGACGAGTTGGTCCGGGTCGGTGATCGGTTCGGGCAGCGGCTTCAGCGGCCGGACATTCGCGATCCCCTGATGCGGGCGGTGTAGGTTGTAGAACCGCTCGTACTCCCGCAGCGCATGCAGTAGATGCCGCTGGTTCCAGATCAGTGTGCGGTTCAGCAGTTCGCGGCGGCAGGTCCGCACCCAGCGTTCCATGATCGCGTTCATGCGGGGCACTTGGATACCGCTGGGCACGACCGTGATGCCGGCGTCGGACAGGATCGCGTCGAACGTGCCCGGATACTTGCCGTCCCGGTCCCGGATCAAGTACTTGACCTTGCAGCCGGCGTCTTCGAGATCCATCACGAGGTTGCGTGCCGCCTGGCAGACCCAGGCGGCGGTCGGGTGCGCCGTGACGCCCAGGACCCGGATCCGGCGGCTGGCGTGTTCGATCACCGTCAGGATGTACATCCGCGCTCCGGTCAGCGTCACGGTCTCGATGAAGTCGGCGGCCAGCAGCGCTTCGGCTTGGGAACGCAGGAAGTCCGTCCAGGTGGTGGCGGCCCGATCGGGTGCGGGGTCGATCCCGGCCTCGCGCAGGATCTCCCAGACGGTGGACGGGGCGACCTTGATCCCGAGCGTGAGCAGCTCCCCATGCACCCTCAGATACCCCCAGCTACCGTTCTCCCTCGCCAGGCGCAGTACCAGGGCCCGGATCGACCGCAGCGTGCGGGGCCGGCCGCGTCGCCTGGGCCGCGACACCGCGGCGTGGCGGCGCGCGATCAGGTCACGGTGCCACTTGAGGACTGTGTCGGGCCGGACCAGCAGTCGCAGGCGCCGCAGGGTCGGCCTCGGCAGCGGGTGCAGCAACGCGGAAAGCCACGCCCGATCGACCGGCTCGAACCGGACCTGCTGCCCGTCGAGTTGGCGCTGCAACACCGCGAGCTGGTGGCGCAACGACAGGATCTCGATGTCCTTATCGTGGTCGCCGCAAGGCAGCAGTCGCAGCAACGTCAACGCGTTCGTGATACCCAGGTACGCCAGTCGCAGCAGCATGAGTCGGCATCATCGCGTAGTCATCGGTGACGATGGGCAGGGGTGACGCCCTCGATCAGGCCAAGGTCGGGCCCGGACTCCTGCGACCCGCACGGATGCCTTTCTCGACAGGTACAGGGTCGGTCACCAGCGCGGTCAGCTCGCTCGCGCTCGGTGGTGTGTCGCCGAACGGCGAGGGCACCCATCCCCACAATCCCACAATGCCCGCGACGGTGAGTAGGAGCAGGCCGCTCCGCAGCAGCAGGAGCGGCTTCGCTGACAGTACCTGCAAAGGGTAGACGGGCGAATCCTGAACTCGGCGGCCTCGGGGCCGCTGGCGTCAGCCGGTGGCCGCCGTCGCGGTGAACAACAGTTCGGCGACGCTGCCAGCGAAGTCGGGCAGCATGTGGGCAGCTAGCACCCAGGCTTCCGGGTTGTCGTCCACCGTGGACTCTATTGCGAGCCTTAGTGCGGCCAGCCCTTCCTGCTGGCCCTCGTCCTTAACGAGTGTCAGCATCGTTAGCGCCTGGGCCGCCGGACGCCCGTGGGCGAACACGTCCGACCAGCTCAACTGGCCGGCCGCGATGAGCTTTGGCACCGCCTCGCGGTCGACCGGGATCTGGGCGAGCAGATCGGCTGGCGGCTCGCCGCGGTTCAGCCCGGCCTCGAGCGTTGTGGCGAACGCAGTACGGAACCACTGCGGGCATCCCGGCCTGGTACACAGGGCCGCGAGAATGTCGTCGGGGAACGGCCGCTCGGCGTGCTCGTCGCGGATGGCCTTCCAGTTCCAGTCGTGGGTCTCCCGCAGGGAAGCCGAGCTCGGGCTCGTTACGCCGTGCAGGAGGGCGAGCTGCGCGGCGACCGTCTCGCCGCGTGTCACCTCGTCTTCCAGCCGGCTGAGCATCTCGGGCTCCGGTCCGGCGACGCGCTTGATCACGGCCGCGGACAGCAACCGGCCCTGGAAGGTGGCCGGCCCGTTGGTGACGGCGAGCAGCTTGTCGACTGCGGCGCGGCCGTGCCGCCGCCAGAGGTTCACCACCAGCCGCAGCTGCGGGATCTCGCCGTAGACTAGCCGGTATCGCGGGATGTGTAGCTGCAGGTCGAGGTCGACACAGTCGATCGCGTCGCGGGCGTGGTACGGCGACAGTCCGCTGCCGCCCCGGTACGCCAGGAGGTGTTCACGCAACGCCGGATCGAGGGGGAGCGACCCGGTGTTTCCGAAGGGTCGCTGTGACAGGATCCGCTTCCGCAGGTGCCAGCTGAGGTTGGTGGCCCGGAACAGCTGGTTGTTGACCACCGGGTCGTCGCAGGTGGCGAGCCGGTCAATGGCGGCCGCGTCGAGGTCGCGCCGGGTGGACAGGGACCGGCGCAGGGCGGGGTTGGGGCTGGCGAGCGCCGCGTCGAGCCACTCGTCGCGCCACTGGCCGCGGCTGAGCAGGTCGAAGATCGTGTGGTCGTCGACGTGGTCGAACAGGGCGAGGTGGGTGTCGGTCGGTGCGGCGTCGAGGAGGGCGAGGAACGCCGCCCGTATCCCGTTGACCGTCTTGCGCTCGCAGACATCGGGGATCGGCTTCGCGTCGGGCCACGCCGTCGGCGGCCGTCCGGTGGGCTCCTCGGTCAGGAGGTCCACGCTGGACCCTCGGTGGCCCTTCAACCGGGCACGTAGCACCCGCCATCGGTCCGCATCGGCACCGAGCCGGTCGGCCACCAGCGTCCGCAGCTCCTCGAGAACAACCCGGTGCCGGTGCAGCGCCTCGAGCACCACAGGTGCGGGGGAAGCCCGGAGCAGTGCGTCGGCAGGCAGCCCGGCCTTGACCGCCTCGTCGGCCCGCCGTTTTGCGACCGCGGTGGTGTGCCGGGCCGGCAGCGGTGCCGCGAGCAGAAGAACACTGTGACGGGCGGCCGTGACGACAGCGAGCGGATGGGTGGCGAACAGCGCTAGATGCACGTCTTCCGGGCAGTCCGGCCGCCGCGCTAGCAGGATCGTCGCCTCCTCTCTGAATGGCTCGGAACCGTGGGCGGCGAGGATCTGGTCCCAGTCAAGCTCCGACCTCAGGCCCAGCTGGTCGACGTCCGCCTGGTCGCGCAGCTCCTCGATCGCACCGGCCGTTCCCTCGGCCTCGGCGACCAGCCGCGCCAGCGACGCACGGTCGATACCCAACGACGTCCCGGCCCGCTCGGCAATGGAAAGCAGCACCGGATCGTCGAGCGATGCGCCCGCGTCTACAACGGACAGCAAGCCGCGGAGCAGCTCGGCCCGCGTCAGCTCCTTGCCCGAAACCGCGAACGCGTGGGTGATCAGGCCAGGGAACGGGCTGACCACCGTCGCCCGCACCTGGTCGGGTTTCGTCACGGTGAGCATCGTGGTGACAAGGCCGGCCCAGGCGGGATCGTCGGGCCGCCCGGCGGCGAACACCGCGCGCCGGTCGCGCAGTCCCCAGAAGGAGATCGCGCGGCTGGCCACCTCGGCGTTGCCGGTCGCGGCGAGCCGCTGACGCAGGTCGGCGTGCCGGTCGGCGGTCGGATCGACAGAGCGGGCCATGGCCTCGATCAACTGCGGCCGCCCCGACGCCAGCATCGCGTCGAACAGTTCGGCCGGAAGCTGGGGAGCGGACCGGGCGACCTCGTCGAGCCGGTCGCCCAGCGCCGACACCAGGCGCTGCCACGGCTGCTGCCCCGCCGCGCGCAGCAGCCAGACGAGCGGTGCGGCCATCAGCCGGCCTGCAATCGGGCCATGCGCGCCACGGCCTCGACCCACACCTGTTGCTTCTCGGGCACCTGCCCGACCAGGTAGGTGGCCCGCAGCTTCGGGGGCAGGTACCGCAGCAGGCGGGCCACGACGTCGAGGTGTTCGCGCAGCTGCGACGCCTCGGCGTTGGCGAGGATCTGGTGCACCAGGTCGGAGTCGCCGGTACCCTCGGTACTCTGCTCCGCTGCCGCGCGCAGGCGCTTCTCCCACAGGTCGACCTCGGCTGCGAGGTCACCCAGGCCGGTGGACGGCCGCCCCTCCAGCCGAGCCTCCAGGCCGGTCAGCGGCACCGGGGCGAACTCGCCGTCGCCGAGGTAGATCAGCGCCGACTGCAGCGGCAGCTTCTGGCAGTGCAGCTTGATCAGCCGCTCCAGGGTGCGCTTGCTGACCCAGGCCCGGCCCTCATCGTCGATGTCGTTCTTCCACCACTCCAGGACCACCTCGGCGGTAGGCCCGTAGGTGTCGACCAGCCACTGGTTGGCGGGGATGTCGTCGGGCGCGACCTCGTAGCTGATCGTGAACCGGCTGGCCTGGGCCAGGTTGTTACTGGCCACGAGGAGCTTGCGGCCGAGGTGGTACGGCGGGTTCTGCAACGCCACCTGGGCGCGCAGGCCGTCGATGGGCCGCCCGGCCAGCGTCCACTCCTGGGTCACCTCCATCAACTTCGCGAAGGTCGCCTTGTCTTTCGGCCGGTTGTACTCGTCCCACACCAGCACCTTCGGCTCGTCGCCGAGCAAGCTGCGGGTGAGCAGCGAGCTCAGGGTGCCGTCGGCCACCGGAACCGGGACGCACAGATCCTCGATGTTCGTGACCGGCAGGGAGAAATATACCGGCTCGCGGCCGATCTCCTCCCGCACTACGTGCCGGGTGATTTCCGTCTTGCCGCAGCCGGGCGGGCCCTGCAGCAGCACCGCCCACCGGCGCCGGATCGCCGCGCGGAGGATGCGCCGCACCGGGTCGGCGACGCTGGCCCGGTTGGGCACGCCGAGCGCCCGGGCGAACTGGTCGAGGATGTCGTCAGTGCGGTCGGGCCCGGGGGAGCCGTCGGCGCGCTGATCGGCGAGCACCAGCCGAGTGCCGTTGACCAGCGGCAGCCCCCACCGCACCGGAAAGTCCTCGATGGCGCAGTCGATGATGTGCTGAACCGTGCGCGGCGACAGCAGGCGCCGCAGGTGCGGGCTCAGCCGCGCCCAGGCCAGGAACAAGTCGGACAGGTCACGGCCGGGGTACCGCTCGGACAGGTGCCGCCGCCACGACGTGTCGTTGGCGCCGACGCGGATGGTGGCCATCCGGTCGAGTACGGCCAGGTCGTTGCGGCGGGTGCCGACCTCCGAGGCCGACTCGTTGTCGGTGAGGAAGACGCCCACGCAGCCGAGCGCGCGCAGGTCGTGCTCACCGAGCGTCCAATTGCAGGCGACCTGCATGAGCTGCGATTGGATCGTGTCGCCCGCCTGCAGCGAGTCGTCGATCACCAGCACGAACTTCCGCGGGTGCGACAGCTGGTCCAGAATTAGCTGTTGCAGCGCCAGCTCACCGGTGCGCGGGTCGCGCACGGGTGCGTTCACCAGTAGGTCGTCGGGCGTGAGGTTGGCCGCGGGAACCAGCACCACGTCGATGCCTGGGTACCGCTTCGGGATGTAGCTCAGGAACGTCGACGTCTTCCCGATGCCGTGGTCGCCGAACACCTGCCCGGTCTGCCCGGCCGCGATCATTCCGTCGATGAACCGCTCCAGAGCTGAAGGTTCATCGGGCGCGGCCTTCGTGCGTGGCTCACGCTTGTCGCGCGGCTCAATCTGGACGCGCGTGCGCCGGGCCGCCGCCATCAGCGCTCTCCCGTCTGGACGCGGTGGCAGGCCATCGGCGGATCGGCCCGCTCCGGCCAGGTGTCGCCGCCATCCGTGATCAGCCAGATCCACTTTTCCGGCTCACGGGGTTTCACCGGCGCCGCGTGCCCGTCGGTCACCATGATCACGGCGTCGGGGCTCCCCTCCACCTCCCGGTCGCCGACCTTGAGCCGCCCTTCGGCGTAGTCGACGACGTTCTGGAAGTTGGTTCCGCCGCCGCCCAGCACGCGTTCGCCCGGCTTGAACGGCATCACCTCGCCGTCGAAGCTCAGCCACTGCGCGTTGACCCCGTCGGTCTGCCCGACGAGCCTGGTCAACCACTCGACCACGTGGTCGGGCATCGACCCGGAGGTGTCGAACGCCACCAACACGAGCTTCTCCCGCTCCATTCCCCGCCGCAGCAGCATCGGCTCGTGACCCAGCGACAACAGCACCGCGCCGAGCTTCTTCGGGTAGACCAGCCGCTCGCCGTCGCGTAGTCGCGACGCGAGCACGTCGACCAGCCAGCGCTTCCACCAGTCGACCCGGCGGGTCTTCGGCGTCTCGCCGCGCAGCGCGGCCAGCCCGAGTAACCCCCAGATCGCCTCTAGCCGGTCGTCGGCGCCGCCGCACCGGGCGGCCAGGTCGAGTAGTTCCTGCCGGGCCGCCGCGTTTCCCGCGTGCGCGCGCCGGGCCACCTCGGCCAGGACCTCGGCGACGACCTTCGCCACCGTGTCGTCGTCGAGCGGGATCTCACCGTCGGCGCCGAGGCCCAGGCTCAGCAGCAGGTGCAGGCACGGCACCGGACGCACGATCGGCTCGGCCATCCGCCGCAGCTCGCTGTAGACGCCGAAGTCGGTCTCTACGAACTGGTTGTAGTTGAGCGGATCGAGGCCCTGCCCGGCCAGGTCGTCCCGGTACCGCTCGTACACCTCGCGCGGATCGATCCCGACCGGCTCACCGGCCCGCGTCGGCAGCCGCTGGACACCCAACCGCCGCATCGCGACGTGGTTGACGGTGACCTCGGTGGCGATGGTGAACACCGGATCGGCGCGCAGTTCCGGCTCGGTGTGCAGGTGCCGCTGGATGAGGTGCCGCGCCTCGTGGAACAGGACGAACTTGACCCCGTCGAGCCCGATGTCGACGAAGAACTCCGGGTTGAACAGGAGTGAGCATACGCCGTCACCCGTGGCCGTGACCGCCGCGGTCTCGACCGCGGTGGTGGGAATGTGGTGGTGACACTTCGTGTAGAGCCATGACCCGATGACGCTGTTGCCCACGCCGAAGTCGAACAGAGCGGCCTCCTTGAGCCGCGCCGCCTCCGCCGTCGTCTCCTCGTCGGCGTCGTTGAGCGCCCGCAGCCGCCGCCGGTCGGCCAGGTCGACGAAGAAGGCTCTCACGTCGGGAACCCTACTACTCCAACATCACTTTTCCTTCCGCCGGCCGCCATGCACAAACGATCCGGTCCGCAACCGTCCTCATGCGACAGCGACGTATATAGGTAATGTCCACACCCTGCTAACCGAAGCCATTCAACGACGTGCCACCGCCATGAACCCAAAGGCGCACCGTTGTGCACCTGGCCCGCGTTGAGCGTGCTGCCGTGGTTGCCGCCGTGGTGATGAGCCCGCGATGGCCCCGGCGAACGGCCCTCCGGTCGGGTCGTCATGTCGCCGTTGGGGTGGTCCGCGCCGGACCGCAGTGGCGGGGTGCGGTGGGGCGTAGACGTACCCCGAGGTCCCTCGTTTACCCCCCGAAAACCCTGGCGTGACGCTGACAGTCAGTGACAAGAGGAGACCAGTCCTACCGGTATCTGCGCAGCTCAACGCCAACTTGCGGCAAGCAATGACAAGGCCGGGATGACTGCGGTCCGTAACAAGGGGTTTTGGCAAGCAATGACAAACGCTGAAGGAGGCTTGACAAGCGGTTCTTCTGGGTTCAAGTCTCCTCGTTCCCCATAAGGGCTGCCCGGGCAACGACCCTGCAGTCACGGTAGCCGATACGTGCAGGAGGAGTGAAACAGGAGTTTGGAGCCTGGGCACCTCGCCGGGCTGTGCGGGGTGGCCCAAAGCCTTCAAGCTGCCGGGGGATCCTCACAAGCCCTCGGAACGGTGACACGGTCTTGCTGCAGGCGAGGTGTCTGTCGTACGCACGCCGTAGCGTCAGTTCGTCCATCGGCTCGTCGATGGTCTCCGGTCGCGTCGCACCGACGTCTTGGCCCCCCGAACCGTGTCAATCAGGAAGATCGAGGCAGGAAAGCAGTGGAACCAACCGTCTCCGCCGGGCTGATCAAGGCACTCGGCTCTGCAGCCGCGCCCGTCTCCCGCCTGATCAGCCGACGCACGGTGCGCTTGCGGGTCGCATGGACGGTGGGACGGCAGGCCCGGAAGAAGGGCATTTGCGTGAAGACTCGTGAGCTGCGCAAGTGGATGGTCTTGCCGGAGGTGCAGAGCCAGTTGGCCCGGGGTGGCGCCGCGGTAGCCGACGAGGTCCTCGACGGTCTGGCCGCTCTGCTGGGCGGCAGCGGCGACCAGCGGCGATCCGATGCCGAGCAGGTCCTCGTTCTTGTTCTGGCCGCCTTCGTACGCGCACACGACCCGGCCACCGCGTCCGCCATCGCCGGGGAGTGGCAGGCAGAACACACCCGTGCCGCGGCGTCGTCTACTCGTGCTGCGGTGGAGGACAACACCCGCTCTATCCTGAGCCGGATGTCGGCCACCAACGTGTTCGGCGACCAGGTCACCATGCTCCAGCCGTGGCGCCGCGATCGGGCGATCGAGATCCGCGACTTCTGGCCGGACGTGGAGAAGCTGGTACAGGTCATCGTCACGGCCGATGACCGCGGCGCCGTCCTGCGGCAGTGGTGCGAGCAGCCCCCGGACTGGTTCGCTGATGCACCCGTGGAGGTGATCTGCTGGCTGGCCGAACTCGCCTCGGACTACAGCCAGAACCCGACGGCGGCCCGCCTGTTCGGGATCGCCGTGGAGCGTGGAGCTTACCCGGCCGGCTACTGGAAGGCCCGGCAGGCGATGTGCCTGCCGGAAGACGCCTCCGCGGACGCCGGCGAGATCCTCGTCGGTGCAGCCCGGGAACACACGCTCGCGCAAGGGCTGCTGTTCGTCCACCGCGAGGACTGGGATCAGGCCATCGACGTCCTGTCCGCGTGGCTGACGTCGTCGCACGCCGATGAGGCGATGCGGCTGCAACTGCTGGCGCGGCTTCACGCTCGAGCCGGCGACATCAACCGGGGAGTCAAGTTCGCGCTCGCCGCTGCCGACATCGAGGGCGCGAGCGGATCAGCGCTGTACGCCGCTGAGTTGCTGCTGTACCGGGCGCGGTACGGGGAGACCGTGAACAGGCTGGCCGACACCGAACGGGCTGCCGCGCTGGCGATCAAGGCCCGTAACGTCCGTCGGTCGTGGCACGGCGACAGCGTCGCGGCGATCCGAGTCGCGGTCAAGGCGTACGTGCTCGGCGGCAAGGTGGCGCAGGCACGGACGCTCATTGAGCAGCAGCCGGACGGTGACGCCTGGCCGCAGGAGGTCACGGACCCCCGGCTGCGGCGAGAGCAGGCAGAACTGCTCGCCGCCACCGGCGAGTACGACCGGGCCCGGGCATTGGCCGCCGAACTGGACATCCCATTCGTTGTCGCGGAGATCGAAGCCGTGGAGCTGACCGGCACCGCCGAGAACGCGGTCGCCGCTGCGGCGTGGCAGTCGGCGCTGGCGGCCGCGGAGTCCAGCGCCGACTTTCTGGTAGCGGTCCGAGGGCTGGCCCAGGTCGGTGGCGAGCTTCCGGATCTTGCCGAGGTCGAGCAGGAACATCCCGAGCTCGTCCGCGAAATCCGGACTGTTCAGCGCGCCATGGGCGCGCAGGGGGGCACCATTGAGGCTCTGCGGGCCGGCGCCACCGACTACTTCGCACTCGCGGTGTTGCTCGCGGAGCGGTACGGGCAGGACGGGGAGCACCTGCTGGCCGCCGAGGTGCTCCAGGAAGCCGCGTACCGGTGGAACGACCCCGGCCTGATGCTGACCTCGGCGCGTCATCTGCGGGCCGCCGGTGATCCGGAAGCCGCGAAACGGGCTGCCGAACGCGCGCTGACCATGGGCGGAGCCGAGTGGGCCGGACAGTTCGATACGCGGGCGTTGATATTCGAAATCCACACCGACGAGGGCTCGTGGGACCTGGCGATCGAGCAGGCCCGCAACCTGGTGACGCTCGACCCCGACGCCGCGAACGCCCGCTGGGCGCTCGTGCACGCGTTGGTTCGGCGCGGCGACAGCGACGGTGCGTGGAACGCCCTCACCCCCGACGGCGATCCGGTCGCCCCCCGGGACCGTCACGACGCCATGACCTGGATCGGCCTGTTGGCCCGCCGCGACACCAGCACACAGTTCGTGCCTCGCGCACTATCCACCATGGCCCGATGGCCGGACGACGAGCAGCTGCTGGGCGTCTTCATCGCCCAGATTTTCTTCGGCCTGCGACAGCAGGAGCTCTCGACGACCGACGAGGACATCGCCGCGCTGCATACGGCCATGTTCGACTACACCGAACGCTTCCCCGAAAGCACGGTGTTCCGCCGGATGCCGGTCTCGGAGGACGACCCGCTCGGATCCCTCGCGCCCGACCTTCGCGCACGTTACGAGTCACTCAGCGAAGCCATCGAGGAACTCGACAAGGCGAAGCTGCCGCTAGGCATGCTGGCCACCGTCTTCGATTCCTCCTACACGGAGGCGTCGCTGAAGCGCGGCACGGGCTTCGTCAATGCCCATGCCCCGGCAGGAGAGATGCACGGCAGGGCCGCGGCTGCAGCGGCCTGGAACAAGGTGGCCGTAATCGATGTCACTGCAGCTCACACTTTGGCCCTGCTCGACCCGCACCTGCGTTCGCAGCTCATCTCGGGTTTCGCCCAGCTTCGCGCAACCGATGAGACCTACCGCGATGCGGTCCGGGGGCAGGAGTCCCTCGGCTTGCGTTCGACCATGTCCACGGGATGGGATCCTGACGCTGGGCGGCCGACCGTCACGGTGATCGAGCAGTCCGTCGCCGACTCGCTCGCCGAGCAGGCCACGACGGTATGCTCGATTCTGCACCAGGCAGCACGCCGTCCGTGGACCAGGTTCACGACGTTCCCCGACGCCGACCGGAAGTTCGAGTGGCTGTCGTCGCTCGACATGGCGGCTGCTGAACACATCCCGTTCTGGTGCGACGATCACCGTCTGCGATTGATCGCCGCTGGCATGGGCGTCGCGACCTTCGGCACGGTCGACCTTATCCGTCACCTGCAGACCCAAGGGCAGATTTCACGCGAGATCCGTGCGGCGGCCGAGGCTGTCCTGCTCACCAACTACTTCACCGACCTCGGATTCGATCGGGCAACGTTTGACCTCGCCGCGGCGATGGACGGCCGAGTACCGCGCGGGGTGGCGTTCGCGCTCACCCGGCCCGCGACCTGGACCCACCCGGCCGCGGTAATCGATTTCGTGCTCGCCATGCTGGCCCACGCAGCGACCGCCGGACCGGACCAGGTTGAGGGCTGGGTCTCCGCCACCGCGATCGGACTGGTCCGGATCACCACCGACGATGGCAGCGCCGGTGCAAACCTGCGTGTCCTACTGAGCCGGTGCATGGCGGAGCCGTGGATGAACGCCGACCGGCTGCCCGCGGTGCTGCGGGGTGTACGCGCGGGGATCGCGGAGCGCCGACTGGTGACCGATCCGTTCGAGGCGGTGGCCACCAGCGTCTACCGCAACCTGGTCACTGGCCACGGACACGCGTTCGCCATGTCGATGATGATGGCGCTGGTCGCCTTGTCGTCGGAGTCCGACAAGGCGACGACGTCGCGAGTGGTGCTGACCTACCGCGACTAGCAGCTGGGTAACAAAGGTGGCCACGAGCCTCTGGCAAGGAACTGCGCAGCGGCAGTCCGACCCCGGGTCAACGCGGCCGCCGCACCGTAGGGGTACGGGCACGTGGGCCCTGCCCGATCCGCCCCCTCCCTGAGCTACGCCTTCGACACCTGCCGGGTTCGGGTCGCCCCGCGACTTCCGAGGCGGGTGACAATGGAGTCAGTTGCGTGCAGATCAACACGATCGGCGGTGTCGGTGAGTCTGATCCAAGCGTGTGTCACCGCGACGACGACGATGCTGGCGGTTCTGATCGGCGGGTGGCTCACCGTCCGGGCTCAGGACCGGCTGTGGCGGCGCGACCATGACCGACAGTGGCGTGACATCCGGCTGAACGCGTACACCGACTTCATTGGCGCGGCCCGAGAGTACGTGGCCTTCGTCCTCAACCCGGCCGCCCGTATTACCGCGGTGCCGCGCCCGCGTGATCCGGGTGACCTCATGCCGTTCTTCGACGACGAGGGCACCCGCTACCGGGAGCGGCTGGAGAGCACCAAGACCGCCCTCCGGCTGGTGGCCGGGCAACCCGAGGTGGTGAGCGGCTCGTCGGAGCTGGTGCGCCAGGCCCGGCTCCTGGCGGCCATGCGGGCGGATAGCGGCGTCGAGGTGTTGCCGGTCAACCGGTTCGACGCGCTGTGGGAGGCCGAGCGCCGGTTCATCGAGGCGGCCCGGGCCGAACTCGGCCTGCCCTCCGCGCTCGCGCCATAACCGGTCAGCGCCCGCCGTCGCACGCGCGCAGGACGTGTCACTGTTCGCTGTCGAAGGCGCTGATGACGTGAGCGGGAGTTCGAGTCATTCCGGCGTTGCCGTGTCGGCTAGCTGACCGGTTCTGGCGGTGGCGGGGACCGGGCGGCAGGATGCGCGGATGGCCGTGAATTTTCAGCTCTCCCGCGCCCGTGAACTGCCGGCGGACGATCCGCTCGGGCGCGCCTGGGTGGGCTGGCGGGAGACCTCGACGGACGACGAGTTGTGGGAACTCAACCGGGGACGGTGGGCCCTCGCCGACCGCGTCGACAACGAGCGTTTTGCCACACTGTCGTTCGACGGCCTTGTTCAGGTGGTCGCGGAGATCAGCGGGCGGCATCGTTGCGACGATGACGGCAGGGTGAAGTGGAGGTTATCCGGCACCGTGCTGCGCCCGGGCGACCCAGTGCACGACGCGCTGAAGGGCAGGACGGTCCCACGGCACCGCAACCCGGTCGGTTACTTCGACACCTCGGATCTGGACGCGCTGTCCGCGGCGAAGCGGGCCGGATTCGTGCGGCGGAAGCCCGTCACGATGGTGGTCACCTGGAACCCGGAGAAGTGGAACCCGGACGGCACCTGGGCAGACCAGACGTACCCGCAGGAGGTCCGGGCCGTCGCCGGCGGCGGGCTGTTGCGCGGGCAGTGGGCCACCGGCGGCCGGACAGGCGGGATCGAGCCGGGCGACCGGGTCTTCTTCCTGCGCCAAGGCAGGGTGTCGCGCGGCGTCATCGGCAGCGGCACCACCACCAGCCGCATCTTCAGCGACGGCCACTGGGACGACGACCGGGCCGACGGGATCGCCAACTACGTGTTGATCGACTGGGACACGCTCCTACTCCCGGAGGACGGCCTGCCCCACGAGGCGCTGGTCGACCGTATCCCCGAGGGCGGCATGTGGCGTCCGCAGGCCAGCGGCTGGGTACCGCCCCCGGCTGCCGCCGCCAAGCTCGAGGCACTTTGGGCCGAGCACCTGGGTCTCGCCACGCCCTCGCCGCCGCGCACCACACCCCGGCAGGGCTGGCAGATGGACCCGGCGCGCCGCAAGGAGGTCGAGGACGCCGCGCAGAGGCTGCTCATGGAGCACTTCCGCAAGGACGGCTGGACCGTGCAGGATGTGCGCTTCGGCAACCCCTACGACGCCGTCGCGACCAAAGACGGGCGGATGCTCTGGCTGGAAGCCAAGGGCACGGAGACCAGCGGCGCCTCCATCATCGTCACCCGCAACGAGGTCGCGTGGGCCCGGGCGCACCCCGGCGACTGCGTTCTCGGCATCCTCTCCGACGTCACCCTCCTCCCGAACGGCGAGGTCGACGCGTCGAGCGGAACCTTCCGGGTGTTCACCTGGGACCCGGATGCGGGTGCGTTGGCACCCCGCGCCTACGACTTCACGCCGCGTACTGGTGATCGGCTCGACTGAGCGGGCACGCCATGGTCGTGCGCTTTCGGATCGACCGCGCCTACCACGCTCGGTGCGCCGCCTGAAGCGTGGTCGTGGGCGAAGTCCGTCGTCGTCACCCCTACAATCTTCCGCATCGCACAAGCCCGAGCTGGTCACACACCTAGCCTGCGGTGCGCACTCATCGACATGAGGCGGCACGTTGTCGGTGTCCTCTGGCAGGATGGCATCTAGTCCCTTCGTGGTCGAGTGGGAGTGGCACCGGTGAAGGCAGACGCGCTGAGTCCTCGTCAGTTGTTCGACGGCAAGATGCACTACGAGATCCCGCCGTTCCAGCGGCCGTATGTCTGGAACGAAGAAGATCAGTGGGCGCCTCTGTGGGCCGACGTCGTTCGGGTTGCAGAGAGTCGTGTAGTCGCCGCTGGCGCTGAGCCGACTGTGCCACACCACTTCTTGGGGGCGGTCGTCTACGAGTCGAAGCCCCCGGTCGTCGGGGATGTCACTCGACACATGGTGATCGACGGCCAGCAGCGCATGACGACGCTCCAACTCATGATCGATGCCGTCCAGGCGGCAGTCGCCGAGCGTGGGCACGATCTACTCGCTGAAGACCTCGAAGAGCTCATCCTCAACCGCTCGTCGGCCTTCCGGGGCAAGCCGGAGCGATTCAAGCTTTCGCCGTCCAAGCACGACCGGCCTGCATTTGCTCAGGCTATGGATCCCAAGCCCGATTGGGTGGGAGAGCACCGAATCGTCTCTGCGCACGAATTCTTCTCAAATGAGGCTCGCGCGTGGCTCACGGGAACACCTGACGCTGATGGCAATGCCCCACCGGGGACCGAGAAGGCGCGTGCGGCGGCGCTCTCGGCAGCGTTGCGGGATGGGCTTTACATCGTCGCGATAAATCTGACGGGCCACGACGACTCTCAACTCATTTTCGAGACACTTAACGACCGCGGTACACCGCTTCTCAAGGCTGATTTGATCAAGAATTGGGTGTTCCAGCAGGGCGCGAAGGTCAGCGCCGACGTCGAGGACTGGTCGGAGACACATTGGGTCGACTTCGACGATGACTGGTGGCGCGCCGAGATTGTCCAGGGTCGTCACCAGCGCTCCCGCATCGATATCTTCGTGCAGTACTGGCTCACGATGCGTTTGAGCGACGAGGTGAAGACCGAGCAAGTCTTCCGCGTTTTCACTGAGTACGCCGCGCCCTGCATGCGCAGCCTGGAAGGCGCGAACCAGCTCCTGAGTGAATTCCGCAGGGACGCTGACACCTATCGGGCCTTGGCGAATCTGCCCGAGGACACGGCCCAAGGGTCGTTCTACTCCCGAGTCATCGAAACGATGGGGCTCGCAGCGACCAGCCCGCTGCTGCTGTGGCTGCTTTCGGACAAGCACAAGGTGCCCGAGAAGCAGATAGAGACCGCCCTCGGGGCGCTGGAGAGCTGGGTCATGCGTCGGACGCTGCTTCGGATGACCATGAAGGACGTCAACAAGACCATGGTCTCCATCCTCAAGCTTCTCGAGCGATCCCCAATCGAGACGGCGGGCGACACGGTCCGGAGCTTCCTCTCGGCTCAGCGGGCAGATGCGCGCTTGTGGCCTACGGACGACACGATGAAGGCCGAGCTTCCCTCCCTGAAGCTCTACGGATACCTCCGCCAAACGCGTCTCCGCGTCGTCCTAGAGGCGATCGAAAGGAAGCTTCGTACCGAGTTCCACGAGAACGTCGCTCTTCCGGCCAAGCTCGAGATCGAACACGTCATGCCGCAGTCGTGGCAGACCCATTGGAACCCTGAGCCGCGGCTGCCGCCCGAGCAGGCGGCGGACCGTGACCGACGCATTCAGACCCTTGGCAACCTCACCCTGGTTTCAAAGAGCCTTAACGGCGCCCTGTCGAATCGGCCTTGGACTGACACAGCCGCTGCGGGCATGACCTCCGGCGGTGAGGTTGGCTTGGGCAAGCGCAGCCTATTGGAGAAGTACAGCCTGCTGGTGCTGTCGAAGGACTTGATCAAGGAACATCCCGATGCTTGGAGCGATGGCGATATCGAGGCGCGGGCAGCGGAACTGACTGGTCACATCTGCGAGGTTTGGATCGGTCCGCCCGCCGACGCGCAGGCACTGGAAACGATTCGGCAAGACGGCTCTTCCATACCTTCCCAGCAGACGTGGAGTAGAGCGCCAACGAACGCGTCCCACGACTTGGTCTGACTCCGCCCGGGGCTGTTCCCATCGGCACGCGGCCGGTCACCGCCTTCCGCACGACATCAGCCTTCGTGGCGCTCGAACAGAACGTCGGCGTCCTTCCAGCACTCGTGCGCCTTGGGGGCGTGAGAGCCCGCTGCCCTTGCCGAAAACCTCGTCCGCGCAGGTCACGCGGCATGCTCGTACTCGTGGAGGATGCCGCCGAGGCGCTCGCGTCTTCGTATGTTGAGGTAGGCCATCTTGTCCGGGTCGACGATCGGCTCCGGCAAGGGGTGTAGGGGGCGGGCGTTGGCTATGCCCTGGTGAGGCCGGTGGAAGTTGTAGAAGTCTTCGAACTCCCGTAGGGCGTGGAGGAGATGGTGCTGGTTCCAGATCAAGGTGCGGTCCAGGAGCTCACGGCGGCAGGTCTGCACCCACCTCTCCGTGATCGAGTTCATGCGGGGCATCCGGACGCCCTGAGCACGACTTCGATGCCCGCATCCTTGAGGATTGCGTCGAACAACTCGGGGAACTTCCCGTCCCGGTCTCGGATCAGGAACCGCGCCCGGCAGCCGGCGTCCTCGAGGTCCACGACGAGGTTCTTGGCGGCTTGCGCCACCCAGGATGCGGTCGGGTGCGCGGTGGCGCCCAGGATTCGGATCCGCCGGTTGGCGTGCTCGATCACCGCGAACACGTACATCCGCGCCCCGGACAGGGTGACCGTTTCCAGGAAGTCGCAGGCCAGCAGGGCGTCGGCCTGGGAGCGCAGGAAGTCGGCCCAGGTGCTGGAAGGCCGCTCGGGTGCCGGGTTGATCCCGGCCTCCTTCAAGATCTCCCACACGGTCGACGCGGCCACCTTCACCCCTAGAACCAGCAGTTCGCCGTGCAGGCGCCTGTACCCCCAGCTGGGATTTTCCCGCGCCAGGCGCAGCACCAGGGCGCGGACGGAACGCACGGTCCGCGGCCGGCCCGGGCGCTTAGGCCGGGACATGTGCGCGTGGCGGCGGGCGACCAGGTTGCGGTGCCAGCGCAGCACCGTGTCGGGGCGCACCAGCAGCCGCACTCTGCGTAGCACGTCGCGCGGCAGCCGGTGTAGCAGCGCCGCCAGGAATGCCCGATCGCTCGGGGTGAACCGCACCTTCTCCTTACCGATTTGCCGCTCCAGCACGGTGATCTGATGGCGCAGCGCAAGGGTCTCCACGTCCTTGTCTCGATTGCTCATCGGCAGCAGGCGCAGCATGGCGAATGTGTTCGTCACACCCAGGTAAGCCAGTCGGAGCAGCACGGCGGACCATCATGCCGCAGCGATCACCAGCTGCCGAGAGCGCAGCGCAAGCGACCCGGGTCAAGCTTCCCGACGCCCCGTACACCGGCTCCCACCAGGCCGGATCAGGTTTTCGGCAGGGGCACGGCCCGGGCGGTCTGTTGACCAGGCTGACCAGGACATGCTGGAGACGGCTCAAAAAGCGGAGCTGAGCGAGGACCCTGGTATGACAGGCACGATCCGTCCGGCGGTAACGGCGGCAACCAACAGCCTGCGGATCATGGCCTCTGACGGCCGCCGGTCCGCGTCGATCCCGAGCACGGCCGCGGTTTCAGCAGGTAGATCAGCGACCCACTCACCGATCGCTGCGTACGAGCGGTAACCGGCAACGACCGCGCACACCGCCGCCGCGACGCACGAATCCCCGACGGGCGCTGAGGTGTCGGCAAATGGGACCACTTCAACTGGGGCACCTATTCTGTCGAGCAAACGCCGTTCGCTCTGCCTCAGCAAGGCCTGGATCGGGAGGTGGCCAATCTCAGGACGCGGCTTCGCCGCCTTGCTAACGGACTATTCAATCACTGAAGTGATCTCAACAAGATTTGGTTAGGTATCGGTATTCGAAGTGGGTGAGATGGAGCGCGGCGCGGACGACGTCGCCGGTTTTTCGTGGGCTGGCGGTGGTGTGGCGCAGGGTGCGCCAACGGCCGGTCAGGATCGCGAAGCCGCGTTCTCCGAGGCACCGCATCGATCGAAGGGCAGCGTTGTAGGCGCGGTTGTCGACGGCGAGGCGGCGCCCGTCAGCCGGCTGCTTGTACGGAGTGTGGATGCCCTGGCCGGCGCCTTCGTAGCCTGAGTCGGCCTGAGTCGGCAGGTGTAGTTCGGAGGCCGCCCAGTAGAGGGCGCCGGTGACGTCCAGCCGTTGGGCGCAGGTCAGGTCGTGCAGATGTCCGGGCATCGCCTCGGAGGTCCAGATCGGTAGCCCGTCGGGGCGCATCACGGCCTGAATGTTCGCGCCGAAGTCGCGGTGTTTCCCGGAGTACCACGCGTCGATCGTGTCGCCTTTCACGCTCACGGTGGTCTCGGCGAGGCGGTCGGTGTCGAACAGCTTCCCGTCCAGGATCACGTGCGACCAGCCGTCGGCAGCGACCCGGGTGAGGGCGTCGTGCAGGGTGGGTGTCTGCGCCGCCAGGACCCGCACGGCCTCGGCGACGTACCGGTAGGCGGTCGCCCGCGACACCCCGAAGCCCGCCCCGAGGGTGGTCTTGTCCTCGCCCTTGCGGAACCACACCAACACCAGAAGCGCCTGGTAGAAGCAAGTCAGGGCTCGCGTGCCCGATCGGGTGCCCACTGTCCGACGCTCGGCTCGCAACAGCCGTGCCACGTGCTGGACGAGTTCCCTGGGTACGTCGAGCATGGCACGATAGGCGATCACGTGGGGTCCTCACTTGCTGGGCTGATCTTGTGGTGAGAACTGCCTACCGAGGGCCCCACGTCCTCTTCCAGCACCGTCCGGCAAGGACGGATTCGCGCGTGTCGTACAGGTCAGACGACCATCCTTGTTGAGATCACCTCACTGAGGGAGATCAGGTAGATCGTCGTACCCGCGCGCGCTGGTCGTATCGTCATCGGCGACCTTGCACACTGACCAAGCGACATTGCGATCAGAACCCGCGGTTGCCGCTTGACGTAGGAGAAGCTCGTGGCATCTAAACGCCCACCGGGTCGGCCCCCGGTGTCGTCGCGCCAAGAAGTGGAAGCGGCCGCAGTCGAGCTCTTCTTGGCGCACGGCTTCGAGCAGACCACGGTCGATGACATTGCAGCCGCCGCCGGAATCGGTCGATCCACCTTCTTCCGCTACTTTCGGACAAAGGCCGACATCCTCTGGCTGCCGTTCGACGACCATCTCAAGCATCTGACGGCCAGCCTTGCCGAGCGCCCGCTCGCCGAGCCGCTGACGACGGCGATCATTCGCGGAGTCATGCAGGCGATGCGCGAGAGCGGTGACCCCCGTGGCGTCTGGCTCCGCAGATTCGTCGCGCAAGAGGAGCAGGCCCTCCAGGAGCTGGAGTCGGTGCGCTGGTCTCGGTGGGCGGCCGTGGTGGCCGACTTTGCCGCCAAGCGGCTTTCCGGAGTGCGCGGCGAGCTCGCCGCCGCCATGTTGGGCGGGGCAACTCAAGCGCTGATTCGGTCAATGATGCGCCGAAGGGCCGAACGGGATATGCGCACCGAGACGGTTCTGGACGAGATCGAGCGGGAGCTGCATGTGACGCTCGACCCTCTCCAAGCGTGGCTGGAACAGATCGGAAGCTGAGCCTCGGCCACCTTGTTTTGGGACTGAGTCCCGATATACTCGGGGAGAAACGGACTCTGCACCAGATCGGTGGGGCCGAATAGCGCGCGAGGGAGCGTCTCTCATGGTTGAGGATGCGTTTGACTACATCGTCGTCGGGGCCGGAGCTGCTGGCGCGGTGCTGGCGAACAGGCTTACGGCGAACCCGACGGTCTCGGTCCTGCTGCTGGAGTACGGCGGACGGGACCGCAATCCCATGCTGTACGTCCCTAAGAGCCTGGTAAATAAGGGTTTCAGGTGTGTTGGTGGCGGGCGAGGCGGCGGGTCATGACGATGATCATGGCCCATTGGACCATCGCGGCGTGGTGGTCGGGTAGCCGTTCGTAGTCTCGGACCGTGCGTCGGCACCGGTTGATCCAGGAGAACGTGCGCTCGACCGCCCATCTGCGGTGCAGGACGACGAACGTGGTCTGCCCGGCGAGCTTCGCGACGATCTGCACGGTCAGGGTGAGGTGGGCGGCGGCCCAGCCGACGAGCCGGCCGGCGTAGCCGCTGTCGGCCCAGGTCAGGCCGATGGTGGGAAAGCAGGCGCGTAGCGCCCACAGCAGCGGCCGGGCGGCGTCGCGGTCCTGCACGTTCGCGCCGGTGACCAGGATCGCGAGCAGTAGTCCGCAGGTGTCGACGGCGATGTGCCGTTTCCGGCCGTTGACCTTCTTCCCCGCGTCGAAGCCACGCCCTGGCCGGCCGACGGTCTCCGCGCCCCGTATCGACTGGGAGTCGACCAGCGCAGCCGTCGGTTGCCGGTTACGACCCTCGACCTGTTCGCGGACCTGTTCCCGCAGGCTGTTGTGCATGCGGTTCAGGGTTCCGTCGCGGGTCCAGGTCGTGAAGTAGTGGTAGACGAGCTTGTGGTGCGGGAAGTCGGCGGGCAGCGCGTTCCACTGGCAGCCGGTGCGGTCGAGGTAGCGGATCGCGTCCACGATGTCGCGGCGGGGGTAGGTGATCGGCCGTCCGCGTCCGGTCCCGGCCGGGACGTGCGGAGCCAGGACCTGCCATTCGGCATCCGAGGTGTCGGACGGATAGTGCCGCGGCCGGGCGGTGCGCAGGTGATCGTCAACGGTGGCCGGGGTGGTAGGTGCGGCGACGCCGGCGACAAGGTATACAGACAGGGTTGGGCCTTCGGTCGTGCTGGTTTAGTCGCCTTTGCTCGTACCGAAGGCCCTTCACCATGTCACGCCGCCACGCCGGCAACGAGCGCGATCATCAATCTCTTGCGCGATCCGCCGACACCCCGAACCCCTTATTTACCAGGCTCTAAGCAGTATGCGCGGGACATTGTTCGGTGACTAGTCGCCCACATCCTCCACATATGACCCTTGGACGTCCACATCTGCCGCTGGTCGCGCGCTCGCGGCGGTCCGTCTGCGGACATCCTGTATTGCCGAGAGCGGATGCCCCAGAAGCCCATGGGGTGTGATGATCGGCAGCGATGAACAGCAGTGACGATTCCGCGTCGATGACCGTGGCACTGGGTCGGGTGGTGGCGCCGTCGCGGACTGTCGTGCTGGCCTGCGGCGGGTTTCTCGATCAGTGGGCCGACCTTGGGGAGCCGTTGTCGGTTCGTGCGATGCGGGCGGCGGATACGGGCGGCGCCCACCTGCAGGACTGGCTCGCCGAGGCGGTCGCCGTGCCGGCCGGACCCGGAGCGTTGACGGTGTCTGCGCGGACCCGGCCCGGTACGTACGAGGCAATCGACACCATAGCCACGCTCGACGTCGACCTGAACCTGCCGTGGTCGGCGGTTTCAGCCAAAGCGGAACCGGTGGTGCTGGGTGATCTGCCCGTGGACCCGTCCGGGATGGTCATCGGTGACGCGGTTGCGCTTGACTCATGGGTTGGCTTCCTGCCGGCGGCACGCACTGTTGACGGGTTAGCTGACCTGCGAATCTGGGGCAAAGGCGATGAGGAGGCCTGGGCGCACTTCGGTGCGCAACCTATTCCGGCGTTCCACGCCAACCGCGTGCACGGCTGGTTGGATTTACCCGTCGAAGTCGCGCACGAGAGGGCGGCGGCGATCAACCGGTGGGCGGTCGCGCAGGGTCATTTCGCGCATATGGCATCCGTCGACCTACACAGCCATCACCATCTCGGATGGCGAGCGGGCTGGCAGGATCCCCTCGGCGCCGGAGTGATCGAGGTGGCCGGCTGCCCGGTCCTTTGTGTCGGCTGGGCGCCGAGTGAACTTCAGCGATTCAGAGCAGGCAGGTCGTTTGGACAGGTGTACCCGCTGACTCTGGAGCACGTGGCGAGCAAGGCCGTACTGCGGTGGAGCATCCCACCCGCCGCCACCGAGGTCTGACGAGTGCGCCGATCAGCGCTATGAGGCGACGCTGATAGCTGCACGCTCATGCCGCGACCCGCGCGTGCTCGCCGACCGAGGCGATCACGCTCGGTAGCTAGCCTCTGAGTCGAGCGGGCATCCTGAACTGCCGAGATCAGTAAGTCTGCCACTCTCCGCCCGACACATCGGAGGGCGCGGTCTTAGCGGGCTCGTCGAGGCGCAGGATCGTTTCCTCGATCTCCGCATTCCGCCCGTTGGCGAACGAGATCTCCGTGTCTATGATCGCGAATCCTGCCCTCTGCAGCACTTTGAGCGATCTCACATGGGGCCTGGGCCGCGGGAAAGCGCCCGATATTTTGGCTGGCTGCGGCGGTAGATCCGCCCCGGGCGAACTGTCCCGCCGCTGGCTGCATGTGCGTTCGCAACATGCTGGCAGCCCGTGTCCGGCGACGGCTGGGTGCCTTCGACGGTGGTTCATCGCAATGCCGTGGACCAGTGGAGGGTGAGCCGCGACCTTTGGCTTGTTCCAGTGTCGGATCACGGTCTCAGTGATTCTCCGTGATGGCCCCACCAGCGAAGGGTGATGGCCGGCGGCGGCTCATTACCGGTTGCCGAATTCGTCAGCACAGAACGTGAAGGAAGGGGTGTGGCATGCAACGAAGATTCAGGCGTCGATGGCTCCACGCAACGGTAGCTGCCATCGTGGTGCTCGCCTTGGGGGTGGCCGCTCGGCCATCACCGGCGTTCGCCGCGAACGGGGACTTGGTTCAACAGACCAATTTCGCGCAGCCGTGCTCCAGCGGCATCGGCGTCGGCATCGCGTTCGACGGCAAGAACCTGTGGTACAGCTGCTACGCGTCCAGCCCGGACCTGTACAAAGCGGATCCGATCACCGGGGCGGTGCTCGCCTCCTACACCGTCGCGGGCGGGCTGGGCGCGCTGGCCTGGGACGGCAATCGCAAAAAGATCTGGGCCGGCTGGGGCGGCGCGGGCGCCGACGGCGACGTGCGGCTGATCGACCCGGCGACCGGTACCGGCGCGGTGGTGTTCAACGCGCCCGATGCCGGCGCCATCGAGGGGCTCGATGACGGGCTGGCGTACGACGCGCAGGACGACAGCCTGCTCATCAGCCCGGACACGTCCACGACCATCTTCCACTACTCCACCGCCGGCGCCAGCCTGGGCAGCTTCGGCTGGTCCGGCAGCGGCTGCTACAACAGCGGCCTGGCCATCGGCGGTCAGCTGCTGTTCCAAGGCTCCGACGGCTGCAACCACGTCTGGGTCGTGCAGCGCAGCACCCACGCGCCCGCCTTCGACTTCGCCACCGGCGCCGGCGGGGTACGCGACGAGGACCTGGAATGTGACAGCGTCACGTTCTCGCCGAAGACGGTGATGTGGTCGATGGAGGCATACGAGCCGCGCCGGGCCATCGCGTTCGAGATCCCGCCCGGCTCCTGCGCCACCGGCGGCGGGGTGGACAGCGACGGCGACGGGCTGCTCGACGAGTGGGAGACGAGCGGGATCACCATCGACCCAGACGGTGCCGGCCCACTCGCGCCGCAGTTCACCGACCTGCCAGCGATGGGCGCGGACAAGAACAAGCCGGACATCTTCCTGCAGATCGACTGGATGGCCGACGCCACCCACAACCAGAAGCTGAGCGCCGCCGCGCTCAAGAAGGTCGTCGACGCGTTCGCGGCCTCGCCGTACGTCAGCCCGACCGGATCAGTGGGCATCAACCTGCACATCGACGAGGGCTCGTCGAGCATCATGAACTACGCGACCAACGCGACGTGGGGGTCGATGAGCAAAGCCAACCAGCTCGCCTACGTCGCCAACCTGGGCACCTCCGGCGGGGGCGGCTACGACTGGAGCGCATTCCAGACGCTCAAGGACGCCAACTTCACGCCGACCGGGCGTACGCCGATCTTCCACTACGTGGTCGCCGCCCACAACTACGACTCGACCACCTCGTCGGGCATCTCCCGGGGCATCGGCGCCTCCGACCTGATCGTCAGCCTCGGCTCGTTCACCGCAGGTACCGGCAGCGACAGCGAGCAGGCCGGCACGCTCATGCACGAGTTGGGCCACAACCTCTCGCTTCACCACGGTGGTGGTGACGACACCAACTACAAGCCGAACTACCTGAGCATCATGAGCTACGGCTTCCAGATGAGCGGCGTCATCAAGGGTGGGGCCGCTGGCACCTTCGACTACTCCCGTTCCGCCCTGGGCAGCCTGAACGAGAGCAGCCTGAACGAGCCCGCGGGGATTGGGGCGGCCGGCTACGGGACCCGACACTGGTGCCCGACCCCCGCCCCGGGGGCCTACGTCGCGGTCAACAACGCTGGCGGTGCCATTGACTGGAACTGCAACGGCAATTCCACCGAGACCGGCGTGTCGTTCGACATTAACCATGACGGCGCCAACGGGACGCTCAACGGCTACAACGACTGGGCCAACCTGAAGCTCAAGGGCGGCGCGATCGGCCTGGCCGGGGTCACCCCGGACCTGCCCATGATCACCGACAACAACGAGACCATGACACCGGAGGAGGAGCAGAAGAGCCCGCCGACGTCGCGGTACACCTTCACCGGCTTCTTCTCCCCGGTCGACAACCCGCCCACTGCCAACCTCGCGAAGGCCGGCAGCGCAATCCCGGTCAAGTTCAGCCTCGGCGGCGACCAGGGCCTGGACATCTTCGCCGCCGGCTCACCCGCCTCTCAGCCGGTGGCCTGCGACTCCGGCGCCCCGCTTGACGACATCGAGCAGACCGTCAGCCCCGGGAATGCCACACTGACCTACGACCCGGCCACTGATCAGTACACCTACGTGTGGAAGACCACCAAGTCGTGGGCGGGCACCTGCCACCACCTGACCGTGACCTTCAACGACGGCACCCAACACTCCGCCGACTTCAAATTCAAGTAGACCAACCCGTCCTGGCAGGGGCCCACACGGTGCCCCTGCCAGGACACCGAAGAGGCAGCCGACATGACCCGCCAACTGCTCCTGGTAGCCGCCGTACTCGTCGCCGCGACCGCGTGCGCATCAACCGGCACACCGCCGCCACCGCCGAACACCGCCACGGCCACAGGTTCGGAATCTCCCACAGCGACCCCACCGCTGCCATCCAACGCTGCCGGTATCACATCGCAGGAGGCGGCACGAATCGCGCCACTCGCGCCATCACAGCTGACGGCCGTCACCGACGCCGCCACGATCCGTCTAACCTGGCCGGCCACCGGCGAAGACCTCGCATATTACCAATGCCTACGGCGCGCCAACCCGGACGGCCAATGGCTACCGGTCGGACGAACCCCACCCGCGCAACACACCTACGTCGACAGCAACCCGGGCACCGGTACCCACATCTACGGCGTGCAAGCCGTCAACACGTCCGGCCTCGCCAGCCCGATCACCGAAAGCCAGCCCATCACGATCAGCTGACCGCCCGACACCCCATGCCCGCTCGCCGGCCTCGGCGCGCCGTATAGGTCGCCGCCCGCACGGCCTCGGCGGCTCTACAAGCCTCAGCGGCCATTCACGGCCATTCCGACGCGGGTTCTGGCACGCCTCTGGTAAGGCATCCGCATCTGCCGCAGGCAACGCGCGGCGGCGCTGGCGCGTCCGTCACTACCGGTATCCGTCGCCCCATGCGCGTACAGGTGCGACAAGTTCGGAGGTGCCGACAAGCGGATATCCGAGCAGGGCTGCGCCGTCGATGATCCAGACTGTTGCGTCACCCGCAGCGTCAACGCCGCCCGGTTCCAGCCGCCCGCCGCCGGTGGCCACCCCGACGGGCATACAGCAGGCCGTCTCGCTCGGCCAGCGGTACCACACGCAGTTCGGTTCGTAGCAGGTGCAGATGACGGCGGGAGATTCAGGTGAGCGCGGGATGAATGAACACGCGACGCGCCCACCGGATCGACCCGGAGATCATCACCTACGTTGAATGGACACCACCGACCGTCCCATTGCGCACGAGATCGTTAGCCAGGAATGCCCTCGGCCTGACCTGCGGATGTCGGGCGAGATGGTGAGGTAGGAATTGACCTGACGGCAGTCCCTGGCCGGCACCCGAACTCTCGCTCGGGTGCCGGTCAGCGGCAGATCCAGTCATGGGCCCCGGCAGACCCGGCTCTGCCGGGGCAGCACCCCTGCGTACGGATGGACCAGCTCAGGTCGCCGGGCAGGTCTGCGCCAGGTCGAATGTTCCGTCGGTGCCGGTGATCAACGCCGTGGCGTTGGTGAGGGCGAACGGATTCACCAGCTCGCCGGTCGACGACAGGCCGGCTGGCGTCCTGATCCACGCCCTGTCGCCGACGATCGCACGGTCAGCGGCGGGCGTGGTCGTGATGATCTCCGTGACGGGGCCACCCTCCGTGGCGAACTCGATGGTCAGTGAGATGAAGCTGCCCTGCTGCGCCGCAGCCGGCAGGGCGAAGACCCAAACGTCCTCGGCCTGGAACGGGCCACCACCGAGGTTCGGGTCGCACACGTGAGTGCCGAACGCGGCCGCCGTCGTGCCGGTGTCCGCCGGATCGATGTTGATCGTCGTGCCACCCCCAGCCGACGCTGGTGCGGCAAAGCCCAGACTGATCACGGCGGCCAGCATGGTGGCCCCCGCGAGGCGGGTGAATGATGGTTTGGCCAACTGAATCCCCCCCAGATAGTGGACTTCTGTTAACAGCTCGTGAAGTGGGGCGCGACCCGATGTCAGGTAACCACGGATGACGGATGCCGATTGCCGGAACCCAGCTCTTCCCTCGGGGGCCAGAGGTCTGTGATAGGCGACCCGCGAACTGCGACTGCCGGGAGAAGACTTCCGGCACGACGGCGTCGGCCAGGGCGGCGGCGAGGCCGACCGGGCGTCACGTTCCGTGGCGAGGCGTCGCCAGGCCGAGCGCTGGGTCGTGCCGCGATCAGCGCGTTGAGGTGTCGCAGATCAGTTGGTGGACGCGTGTCGCACATCGGTCCACAGAGGACGCCACCGCGGCCGTTCGCACTGCCGAATGAGGCATTTAAGGCGACCCGCAAAGCGGGCCGCGCCGACCCGGCCCTGGCCTGCTGGCGACCTTCGGCCGGCATCGGCCGTGCCGGCCGGCCACGCTGGCGGAGCACCAAGGGAATGAAGGGCTGAGGCGGGACGATCGCCGTCGGGGCTGCTCTTTGTCGAGAGCAGGGCGATCGCTGCCGCGCAGCAGAGCTACTTGCCCCCGAGTCGCGCCAGCGCTGTCCGCGGTTCGATGACGACGAGGACCAGGCGTGCCCCTTCCCCCGGGTGCCCGATCCTCTACGCCACCCGGTCGGCGTCAAGGGCGCTGCGCGTCGGCACGCCGACGGCCTGCGGCCACCCTTGACCGCGGCCGGGCGCCGCAGTCCTTGGCACCTGTCCGGGGGATGGGGGCAGTTTGACAGACAGGGCAGCTCGTCGGGGTACTTCTTCTGGGCGACCTCGGAGGACTCCCTTCCGCTCTATCAGATCAGGATCGAAAGCCTCCGACCTACCGGGGGAACCTCACCTGCACCGTCCCCCGGGACAGGCCGAGTTCGGCGTCCAGCTTGCGGGTGGCGGGCATCCGGGTGTGCGGGGCGAGCCGCCCGGTGCGGATGGCATCCCGGAGTGCCTGTTCGAGCCCGGACCGGCGGCCGCTCGCCGGGGGCCGGGTCCAGATGGAGATCCACGCCCAGGGCTGCCGAAGTGGACCAGGATTTCGTCATGGTATTGGACCTTAAGCATTCCAATCCGTGCGTAACATCGCTGCCATGACAGGTGAAGCACCCACGCCGCAGACCCGAGTCGACTTCTACTTCGACCCCGCCTGCCCTTTCTCCTGGATCACCTCGCGGTGGATCCTCGAGGTGGAGCCGCTGCGTGACCTTGACGTCCGGTTTCACGTCATGAGCCTGTATCTGCACAACGAGGGCAACGAGCTGCCCGGCTGGTATCGCGATCTTGTCGATCGCTCCCGCGGCCTGGTCCGCGTCGCCACGGCCGCGGCCGAGCACCACTCCGAGGACGTACTCCGCGGCCTCTACACCGCCTTCGGCACCCGCATTCACGATAAAGGAATGGAGGACTTCGACGCGGTCGCTGTCGAGTCCCTGGCCGAGCTCGGGCTCCCCGCGAGCCTCGCGGAGGCAGCGCGTTCGGCCGAGTACGACGCCGCCCTCCAGCGCAGCCACGACGCGGGCAAGGATCCTGCGGGGGGCGGTTATGTGGGCACGCCCACGATGCACATCGACGGAACGGCCTTCTTCGGCCCGGTGATGAACAGCATCCCGCGGGGCGAGGAGGCGGCGCGGCTCTTCGACGCAGTGCGGACCCTCTCGGCACACCCGGGCTTCTTCGAGCTGAAGCGGGAACGGACGGGCAGCCTGCGCTTCGACTGAGAACCCCTAACGCAATGAGGCTGGCAGGCGGTCGCGGGGTAGTCGGCTCGGTCATGAGGAAGGGCCAACAGCCGCCGTGGATTCTGCCGGACGGGCTGTGGCAGCGCATCGAACCGCTCCTGCCCGCCCCATCAGCGCCGGTACCGGTATTCCGGCCGTAAACGGCTGGATGACCGCAAGGCGTTGTGCGGGATCCTGTTCGTGCTGCACACCGGGATTCCCTGGGAGTTCCTGCCCCAGGAACTGGGGTTCGGGTCAGGGATGACCTGCTGGCGGCGCCTAGAGGAATGGAACCGGGCCAGGGTGTGGCAGCGGCTGCACGAACTGCTGCTGGCCGAGCTGCCGGGCGCCCGACCGGCTGATCTGGTGGAGCGCGGTGATCGACAGCTCGCAGGTCCGGGCGCTCAAGGGCGGCCCAAAACCGGTCCGAGCCCGGTCGATCGACGCGCCCGCACGGGCTCGATAAGGAGGAGTCGGGGGTGTTCGGCCAGCCGTCTGCGCGTGATGCCGCTGTGGTGGGTGGTGCCGTTGCCGCGGATCGCCGCCACGATCAGGGCGTCGGGATGGGCGGCCAACAGTTGGTTGAGGAAGTAGCAGAACACCATCGACACGTTGCGTATCGATACGTGGTAGTGCCAGGCGCCGGTGGCCAGGTTGGCCGCGCCGTGGATGGTACGGCGGATGTTGGAGCCCGGGGTTATCACCCGATGGCGCAGGCCGGTGGGCATCAGCAGGACCGGATCCGGGCGAGCAGGTCGAGGTGGGTCTCATCCTCGGCGAGCACGACGGATCCGTCGGGCAGGGCGGCGACCTGGTCGCGGATCGCCGCGCAGATGCGGTCGTGGTCGGGGTCGCTCTTGGCGATCAGCCACGCGAACGCTGGCGCTGCACCGGGACGGCCAGCTCGTCGACGAGCGCAACGCCGCCCGGACCGACTTCAGCGTGCCGGCGAAGGCGGCGGACTACCGGCTCACCTTCGACGTCGACACCAGCCGGATCCTGCCGTTCTCGACCCACGTCAACACCGCGTGGACCTTCCGGTCGGCCGGACCGGCCGGCACGGCGCGCAGCGCCCTGCCGCTCCTGTCGGTCGACTACGCCCTGCCACTGGAAGCGGCGAACCATCCCACCGGTGGTCCGGCCACGTTCACGGTCCGGCAGGCCCAGGGGGCGCCGGCCCAGCGGGTGACGACGTTCCAGGTCTGGACCTCGACCGACGACGGCGTGACCTGGCAGCCGACCACGGTCGACCGGGACCGGGACGGCTACCACGCCGCGCTGCCGACCGTGACGGGCGGGCAGGCGGTCTCGTTGCGGGTGAAGGCCACCGCCGACGGCGGCAGCGGCATCGAGCAGACAATCATCCGGGCGTACCGCGCCGGCTGACCGTCCCGATCCGCCGTACCTCCACCGAGGCGCGGCCCGGTGCCGACCGGGTCGCGCCTCGGCGCGTTTCAGGCGGCTGGCTCAGGACGAGAGGGCCGCGTCGGCGAGGAACTCCCGCTCGGGTTGGAGCTGCTGACCTACGACCCGGCGGACGACGCTTTGGCTGTCGATTTCACGGCCGGCGCTGCGGAGATCAAGAGATTCGGGGCGGACGCTGTGCGACGGCTCGTCCATCCGGGCACGGTCCGAAGACCTGGGTGGTGACGAGCTGGTCAGAGCGGACGCCCTTTCGCGTCGCCCGACGTGGTCGTCTTACCAGCTCGCCAGACCTTCTTCCGCGCTCCGACACCCGAGGCTCGGATGCGCCGCGTCAGCCCATGTGCTGGTCGTCAGACGTCACGAACGTCCGCAGATGGTCAACCGCCGCAGAGAGCGCGTCCTGCAGGGGGCCGATGTCCCGGGCGACCTGAGCGAGGAGCATGCCGCCTTGATACGCCGCGAGGAACATGTCGGCGAGCCGCGCGGGGTCGGCGGACGCGTCGATGCGGCCGAGTTGCCGCATGCGATCGAGCCCGACGCGGAAGATCTCGCGCCACTGCGCGAACACCTCCGCGAGCCGGTCGTGCACGTCGAGATCGGTCTTGACGATCTCGCTCGCGAGCGAGCCGAGGCTGCAGCCGGCCTCGAACGGACGCCCCGAGAGGACGTAGAAGTCCGTCCAGTCCTGGAACGCCTCGACGGTGTCGAAGCTGGCAAACCGTTCGCTGCGATGGAAGCCGAGGACGCTGTCGGCCTGCCAGTCGATGACCGCCAGGACGAGGCTCTCCTTGGTGGGGAAGTAGTGACTCAGCTGCGATCCACTCACGCCTGCGGCGCGGCGGACGAGGTCGTTGTTGGTTGCGTGGACCCCTTTGCCGTAGATCAACGCCGCCGCGTGCTCCAGTATTCGCTCGCGCGTGGCCTGGCCCTTGGGAGTGAGCTTCTGGGCTGCATCCGCCCCGTTGTTCACCTGCATGTAATCAACGTAACACAAACTGGGCTTGAGAACCCACTTTCGATGGTGTTCACTCAAGCAAGTGGACGAAATCGTCCAGTAACGTCACGCGGCGGCCGCGTGCTCCAGTATTCGCTCGCGCGTGGCCTGGCCCTTTGGGAGTGAGCTTCTGGGCTGCATCCGCCCCGTTGTTCACCTGCATGTAATCAACGTAACACAAACTGGGCTTGAAGACCCATTTTCGATGGTGTTCACTCAAGCGAGTGGACGAAATCGTCCAGTAACGTCACCCGGAGGTTCATCACCATGTCCCGCCTGACCGCTCCCGCGCGCGCCGACATGGACGCGAAGACGCAGGGCGCCCTCGACGCCATCGCGAAGCAGTTCGGCTTCGCGCCCAGCATGTTCACCACGCTCGCCGCGAACCCGACCGTGCTCGAGATCGTGATGGGCCTGCAGGGCAGCATCGCGACGCTCCTGGACGCGAAGACGCGCCACACGATCGCCCTCGCGGTCTCTCAGTCGAACGGCTGCCACTACTGCCAGGCACTCCACGGTTTCATCTCGTCGAACCTCGGCGGTATGTCGGCGGAGGAGATTGAGCTCGCCCGCACGGGCACGTCCAGCGACCCGAAGCGCGCCGCCGTCGCGAAGTTCGCGCAGCACGTGATCGAGACGCGTGGCCAGGTCAGCGACGAGGACCTCGCAGCGATCCGCGAGGTCGGGTATATCGACCCGGAGATCCAGGCGATCGTCGCGATCGTGGTCGTCACCCTGCTCACGAACTACCTCAACAACGTCAGCGACGCCGTCGTCGACGTCCCCGGCGCCGACCACCAGTCGGCCTGACTTTCCTCTCCACCCGCCGTTCAAACGAAAAGAAAGCACGATGTTGAATCTCGACAAGCTGATCACGAAGCACCTCACCCGCTACTTCGACCCGAGCAAGAGGATCCCGGAGGAGACGTTCCAGCAGCTGCTGCGTTACCTGCGCACCTCGCCGACGACGATCAACATCCAGCCGAACCGTTTCCACGTGCTGGAGACGCAGGATGGCAAGGACAAGCTCGCGGACGCACTGGTCGGCCGCTTCGCGGACAACGCGGAGAAGGTGCGCAACGCGTCGCACGCCATCGTCTTCACGACGCGCAAGGACATCCCCGACACGCACCTGCAGGAGATCTTCGAGAAGGAGCGCGCCGACGGGCGCTTCGCCGACCCGGAGATCCAGAAGGGATGGGAGGCGGGCGCCTCCAACTTCGTGGAGATCCAGACAAAGAACTATGGCGGGGACGTGCTCCACTGGCTTGAGAAGAACACCTACCTCGTCGTCGGCGCCACGATGATGGCCGCGGCATCCCTCGGGGTGGACGCGACGCCGATGGAGGGCTTCGACCGCACGACCGTGGACGCGGCCTTCGACCTGACCGACACCGACTACACGACCACGCTGCTTCTGGTGCTCGGCTACCCCGACGAGGCTCGGGTCTCCCGCCAGCCGGTCTCGCGGTTCGACGCGGAGAAGATCTTCACGCACATGTGACGGACGGGGCGGACATCGGACCGCGGTGCCGGCCCCGTTCACTTCGACTCGGTTACCCGGCGTCCGCACCACCTCGACGGACGCCGGGCAATCGACCCCCTAAGGACTTCGAGGAGGTCAAGATGCAGATTGATAAGGCAGTGCAGGATCGAGCCGCGGCCCGCGCCGCCGAGCTTCCCGGCTCCGAGCACACACACCAGTTCACCGGCGACTGGGAGGTATGGAAGGTCGGCGGCAAGGTGTTCATGCTGCAGACGTCCATGCCCGGCGAGCCCGTCGTGATCCTGAAAGCGGATCCATCCGACGCGGAGGCGCTCCGCGCAGCTCACGCGAGCATCTCGCCCGGCTACCACATGAACAAGAAGCACTGGATCACGGTGCGGGCGGGTGCGGACGTCGAGCCCGCGCTTGTCGACAATCTCGTGACCGAGTCGTACCTCCTCGTCGTCGCCGGCCTGCCGAAGCAGAGCCGTCCCGTCAATCCCGCTTCGTTCCGCGTCCCGCCCTCCGCCGACTGATCACGCTGACGCCGACCGCGCCCAGAGCGCTGTTGCCCCTCATCCGAGCAGCGCCCGCACCGGCGCATGACGCCCTTACGTGGCCGGCCGCAACGACGAGGACCTCACCGTCGGCGTCCTCATCGAGGCACACGTCCTCGACGACCGCCCGATCGAACCCCACCGGCCGATGAAATACCCTGGTCAAACGCACGCCGTGTTCCGATCTTCGGTTCCTGACCTTCGACAAGCCAGAAACCTACGCTGATCTTGGGACTTCGCCCAACATCAGTGGCCCCTTCGGGGCAGCTTCGCCTGGCGGGTAGCTCCACGCCGCGCCGGGAGAACTCGCCGAGCAGGTGCCGGGGTACCGATATGCGCCGCAGCGCCGTCTCGATCCGGAGATATTCCGGTGTGACGACGAACCGGGCGGCCGGCCCGGCCAGGTAGCAGCCGGCACCGCCGCTGGCGGCGAGCGCCAGTTCGAGCAGGCCGCCAAGGCGGGGCTGCTCACCCCAGTTCACCAGCGCGGCGCCGGCAAGTCCGCCAGCGGTGACCGCCATGTACAGGTAGGCAATGCCGCTGCGACGTCGTAGCGAGCGCCGCTGCCTCCCGATGCGGGGTGCCACCCCGAGCTGGTGGGGGACCTGCGGCAGGCGCAAGTCCGCATGGCGCAGGGCGCTGGCTGTGGTGATTCGTCCAGACACCGCTACAAAAAGCGCGACGGCACCGAACATCGCCGGGAACATGAATCCGTCGTCTCCAGCGGCGGCCTCGGCCGGGGTACGGGCCGCCCAGAGGACCGCCGTGACGCCGAGCAGCAGCAGTCCGACGCTCGACACGATCAGCGTCAGCCGCCAGGTCCCAGACGAGCGCGCCGTTGTCGTGCCACTCGATACGTGATCGCCGGCCCACGCCACACCCCCGCCGATGCCCGGCCGGCCATGCGACCGGCCACTGATCATCTTAAGAGCAACAGCCGAGCGGACGCCTGCGGTGATCGGCGCGCAGCGGACCGGCTTCGCTCAGCGCCGGAGGAGAATCGACGGGGGCCGTCTCTGGGCCGTCTGGGCCGTCGCCGGGCCGGCAAACGCGGCAGCGTGACGCATGGGGACCACGCGGGGACCACACGCCATCAGCGCGGGTGCACTGACTGCGAGCCCTTGAATGGTCTACGACAACTCGAAACGCGCGTGACGTGCAGTAACGCTTGACCCCACGTCCTGGGGGTCAAGGGGTCGTCGGTTCGAATCCGGCCGTCCCGACAGCAAAGGGGTTTCCGCAGCTCAGCGACTTGCGGGAGCCCCTCTTTTCATTGCTTGGTATGGATGCCTGGTCTAGCACGCCGCTGTTGGACTCCTTGAGTCGGGCAGGTTGTCATGCCACTGCTGGATCTTCAGAAGCTCACCGTCGGACTGTCCCAAACCTGGGCCGGGTTCCTGCGTGACTGGGACCGGTCGCTGCGGGCGGGAACTACCCGCAGACCACCCGTTACAGCTACCTCCTTGCTGCCCCTCAGTTGGGTCGGTATCTGGGGGAGTCTTCCCCGGATCCGGACGCCGACGGTGCGGCTGACGACCCGTGCGCGGTGACCCGGGCGCACGTGGAGGCGTTCCAGGCCTGGATGATCGACACCAGGTCGGCGTCGACCGCGCTGAACAAACACAAGGGGCTGCAGCAGTTCTTCAAGTGGCTGCTCGTCGACGAGCAGGCCATCGACCGCTCGCCGATGGAACGGGTTCGGCAGCCGAAGACACCCCGGAAGCTGATCCCGGTTCTGCGCGACGAGGACACCGGCAAAGCTCGGAATGGACCACGGTCTGCCCCTCGGCGGGGTGCCGTCGCCAGCGGGCCATGTCCAGGGCGTCGATGACCAGTTCGGAGCGCAGGTGGTCGGCGATCGACCAGCCCACGACTCGGCGGGCGAACACGTCCAGCACGACCGCGCAGTACACCCAGCCCTGGCTGGTGCGGTGCTGGGTGATGTCGGTGACCCACAACGCGTCCGGCCGCTCGGCGACGAACCGCCGGTTGACCAAATCCGCCGACGGCGACGCGTGCGGGTCCCGCACCGTGCAGCCCTTGCGGCGGCGCCGATACACGCCCTGCAGACCGGCATGCCGCATGAGCCGCTCCACCCGTTTACGGCCGCACCGCACCCCCGCGGCCAGCCGCAGCTCGGCGTGCACCCGCGGGGGATCCGTAGGTGCCCCGCGACATCTGATTTACCTCGTGGATCAGCTCACCGAGCGCCTGATCGGCCGCCTGTCGCCGCGACACGGGCCGGCCGCGCCAGTCGTAGTAGCCCGACGTCGACACCCCGAGGACCCGGCACGCCACCGCCACCGCGATCCCGCCGGCGGCGAGATCGGCGACGACCGGGTACATCATTTTGGGAGGACGTTCTCCCGCGCGAAATACGCCGCGGCCCGGCGCAGGATCTCGTTCTCCACCTCCAAGCGCCGCTTCTCCTTGCGCAGCGCCGCCAACTCTTTACGCTCGTCGCTGGTCAGGCCCTCGCGCCTACCGTCGTCGGTGTCAGCCTGGGCCAGCCAGTTACGCAGACACGACTCCGAAATCCCCAGATCCTTGGCGATCTCCCGGATCGGCTTGTCCCGCAGCCGAGCCAACTCGACCGCGCGCTGACGAAACTCCGGCGGGTGTGGTGCGGGCATCCGAACTCCTCCCTCGGCGACCAGTGTCGCCTCAGCTCAGGTGTCCGGGAAACCGGGGGAAGCTCAGATCGCGGCGGCGGCCATCTCTGCGTTGCCCTTGGGCACCTGGGCCAGGACGTTGCGCAGGAAATGCACGCGACATCGCTGCCAGGCCGCGCCGAGCAACACCGCGGCGATGGCTTGTTTGAGGCCGGTGTGGGCGTCGGAGATGACCAGCTGCACCCCGCCCAGGCCGCGGGCCTTGAGTGAGCGTAGGAAGGCGGTCCAGAACGCGCCGTCCTCGCTGTCACCGACGGCGAAGCCGAGTACTTCCCGCCAGCCGTCGGCGCGGACTCCGGTGGCGACCACGATCGCTTGGGAGACGACTCGCCGGTTGACCCTCGCCTTGCAGTAGGTCGCGTCGAGGAACACATACGGGAACGCCGTCGTGGCCAGGGACCGGTCGCGGAAGGCACCCACTTCCTCGTCGAGGTCGGCGCAGATGCGGGACACCTCGGACTTGGAGATCCCCGTATCGGCGCCGAGGGCTTTGACCAGGTCGTCGACCTTGCGCGTGGACACGCCGTGCAGGTAGGCCTCCATCACCACTGCGAACAGCGCCTGGTCCACCCGCCGGCGCCGCTCGAGCAGGCTGGGGAAGAACGATCCGGTGCGCAGCTTCGGGATCCGCAAGTCGAGGTCGCCGGCGGTGGTGGTCAGGATGCGAGTCTGGTGGCCGTTGCGTTGCGCCACCCGCGTCTCGCTGCGCTGATGGGGGGCGGCGCCGATCACCGCGGTCAACTCCGCCTCGATCAACGCCTGATAGATCGTCTCGGCCGCCTGCCGGACACGATCATTCACATCCGCTGCCTTGAGTGCATCCAGCACCTCCAACAAGGCAGACTGGTCCAGGGTCATCGCGTACTCCGTCCTCTGCGTGTTCTTGGTCGTTCACACAGAGACTCACGCGATGACCCACCTCTATGCCCGAGGCACGCCGAAGCAGGTCAGCTTCTACACCAACCAGCGGGACGCAACCCCGGGCGCCACCCGCAATTTGGTTTTCGCCCTCCAGTTGATCTGTCTCCGGCTGAAAGGCCGGCGCGTGAACGAGTTCTGGGTCATGTCGATGAGCGGGGTGGGCTCGACCAGGGGGCCGAAGGCCAGCTCCTTGATCCTGTTGAGCTCACGGTTCAGGGCGCGCCATGCCTTGATCCAATCGTGAACACGGAAGTCCTGTGCGTGGTCGAGCTGGTAGCCCATGGCAACCTTGATCCCCATCGCCTGACGCGCCAAAGGTGGACAAATGGGGCTGGCAGGACGCGAGCGGCGCGTTCTTGGCGTCGGACCCGCACTTGTAGTTGCGCTTGGGGGCGTGGGTCTGCTGCTCCTCGCCAGCAAGGGAGCTGCCCCCGTTGCGTTGGATGATCTTAGGCGACCTGCTACCCAGCCCGAGCCGGTGCCGCCGGCCGCCGTGGCGGAGCCGGAGCCTGAGCCTGTGCCGTTGCCGCGGATGGACGTGGTGGTGCCGCCGGACCCGGACCCGGCGCCGCCGGACGGTGCCGACGAGAACGCGGCGGCGCGGAAGGCGTGGCGGGATTCCGCGGCGGCCGGGGAGCCGCTGACCGGCAAGGCGCTCGGCGACCGCTTCAAGCGGAGCGAGTGGTGGGGCCGGAACCGGATCAAGGAGGCCCGGCGCGAGCTCCAGGCCGAGCAGGAGACCGGCGACGACGTCGCCGGCGAAACCGACCAGCAGGACGCCCGGGTGCCGGTCGGCGCCGGGGTCGAGTTAGAGGAGGAGAGACGCCGCAGGGCCTCCTCGCGCGGCGGCCCACTGACGAGGGTGAACGTTAACACCGCCGGACATAACCTGCCGATGTGGATTATCTGCACTCGGGGTGCCGCAGCAGGCAGGAGGGTTGACGTCTTTACCAGCGCTGATATGTTAACGCTCACTTGCGCGCAAGTTAACGCTCACCTGGCTTGTGAATTATTCCCCCAGAGGAGGCGAGCTCGTGAGAAAGGAACTGTCCCGACGAGATGTGCTGCGCCTGGGCGGCGGCGTCGTTGCAGCTGCCGGATTGCCGATAGCGCAGCCACAGCAGCCGACGCGGCGGCGACCGACCCCCAGACGCTGACCGTCGACACGTTGAGCCCCGCTCACGCCGTCAGTCCGACGCTGTACGGCCTGTTCTTCGAGGAGATCAACCACGCTGGCGTGGGCGGCATGTATGCCGAACTGATCCGCAACCGGGCCTTCATGGAGAGTGCCACGGCTCCGGCGTGGTGGGCGATCGTGCAGGATCGCGGCGGATCGGCGACGGCATCGCTGGACGGCGAACAGGCGCTCAACGCGGTGCTGACCCGCTCGCTGCGGCTGCGGGTGAACTCCGTTGAGTCCGGGCAGCGCGTCGGCATCGCCAACGGCGGGTACTTCGGCCTCCCGGTGGTGCCGGGGCGCACGTATCAGGCGTCGTTCTTCGCCAAGGCCAGCAACGGGTTCACCGGGCCGCTCACCGTCAGCATCGAGGATGCCGGCGGACGGCGGGTGCATTCGACCGCCCGCGTGAGCGGGCTGACCTCGACGTGGCAGCGGTTCACCGCCACCCTGCGGGTACCGCCCGGCGGGAAGCCGTCGACCAACAACCGGTTTGTCATCGGCATCGACCAGCAGGGCGGCAAGCCGTCCGAGGTAGCCCCCGGCACATCCGTGTGGCTCCAGGTGGTGTCGCTGTTCCCACCGACCTACAACGACGAACCCAACGGGCTGCGGCCCGACATGGTGGAGAAGCTCAAGGCGCTGAACCCGCGGTTCCTTCGCTTCCCCGGCGGCAACTACGTCCAGGGCCTCTACGACCCGAGCGATCCGTGGGGCACGCGCTTCGACTGGAAGAAGTCGATCGGACCGATCTGGACGCGGCCCGGGCATTACAACGCATCCTGGTCCTACTGGTCAGACGATGGCCTCGGCCTCTACGAGTACCTGCGGCTCGCCGAGGACCTGGACGCGACGCCGGTGATCGGGGTTTTCGCCGGGTTCAGCATCGACCGACAGCGGATCGGCAACGGGCGCGAGATCGTTCCCGAGGCGGACCTCGGCCCGTACGTTGAGGACGCGCTCGACCTGATCGAGTACGTGATCGGCCCGGTGACGTCGCCCTGGAGAGCACGGCGGGCCGCCGACGGACATCCTGAACCGTTCGCCACCCCGCTGATCGAGATCGGCAACGAGGACAATGCCCGCGGCGGATCGAGCAGCTACAACGCCTACCGCTACGCGAGGTTCCACGACGCCATCAAGGCGGCGTACCCGCAGATCACCACCATCGCCACGACGGCCGTCACCAGCCGACCGATGGAGGTCCTCGACGAGCACCTCTACAGCTCGCCGACGTCGTTGGCGGTTCAGGCGCACCGCTACGACACCTACGACCGCAACGGCCCCAACATCTTCGTCGGTGAGTACGCCGCGCGTCGGGGCAACTCCCAGGACATCTCGACCGGCCCGCTCGGCTACTCGCTGGGCGAAGCTGCCTTCATGACCGGCCTGGAGCGCAACTCCGACATCGTCACGATGGCCTCCTACGCGCCGCTGTTCTCCTTCGTGGGGCAGACGCAGTGGGGCTTCAACATGATCGGCTTCGATCCGCTGACGTCCTACGGGGGGGCGTCGTACTACGTGCAGCAGATGTTCGCTCGCAATGTCGGCGACCAGGTGCTGCCGGTCACGTCCGACGGCACGGGCCTGTTCTGCTCCAGCACGATTCAGACCGCGACGGGCGAGGTCCACACCAAGATCGTCAACACCGGCAACAGTCCGCAGAGCGTACGGCTCGACTTCGCCGGCAGCCGGGCCAGCACGGCACGAGTGCAGGTACTCAGTGACCCGGGTCCCGAAGCGAGCAACACGCTCGCCGACCCGACCAGGGTCATCCCCCGCATCGTCGACCTGCGCGGCTCGGACGGGCAGTTCAGCTACCAGGTCCCGGCGAACTCGCTGTCCGTCGTGACGATCCGGCGGTAGCCGTGGCGGTGGATCGGGCCCTGGACCGGTGACCCGGGCCGCCGGTGATGGTTCCGCACGAATTGTCGCCGGCGGTCCGCAAGCACACAGCCGGCAGCAGCCCTGTCACGTGAAGGCGAACGGCGGCTCCGGGAGGCTCGGGCAGCGCCATCAGGGCGCTGCCCGAGCCCGCTACGGCTCGCTCGCAGTGTGGCCGTTCTGCTGCGTCACGACCTGCTCCGCAGCACAGGTCTACCTGCTGCAGTTCGTCCTCCTCCGAGCGAGCGCTCGTACCGGGGGACACGGAGCCGGTCGATCTCGGGCCCGGACGGAACGCGCTCACCGCGCCGATCGACGAGCGGAGGGTCCCCGGTCAGCCCGGCCCGGCTCGTGCCGGGCCGGGCGGTCAGTCGACGAACGACGCGCCCGGGCGGTGGCGAGGATCGTGCTCCTTTCGTCGGCCGTCAACAGGCCGTCCCGCACCCAGGAGCTGGTCAGGCTCTCCAACGCCTTGAGGAGTTCGGTCTTGTTGCGGTAGGGCGCGGCCGACCACAGCTCGTCCAGCAGCGAGACACCGTTGGCGCGTACCGGGTTCGCCACGCCGGTTTCCCGCCCTCCCAGCACCACGGTGGGCTCGGCGCGCCGGAAGTACACATGGGTCGGGTCCTCCGTGCCCTCATGGAACGGCGCGACCTCGCGGCCGTCGAGGGTGAAGTGCAGCGGCCTGCCCTCGACCGGCTCGAGGCTCGGCAACAGGTCACCCGAGAGCGCGGCGTTGCGGTACAGCCCGAGCGACAGGTACGAGCGGCTGGCGTCGCGGGTCACGAGGTTGACCGGGCCGTAGAAGAGCGACTGGAGCGACCGATCGTCGAGGGCGGCCTCCGTACGCAGGGTGAAGGGCAGCGACAGCGTCACCATGTCACCGCTGCGCCACGACCGGGCGATGCGCAGGTACGTCCCCGGCACGGCGTCCACCTTGAGTGCCTTGCCGTTGACCGCTACCGCGAACCCTGGGCCGACCCACGACGGCACCCGCACCATGAGGTCGAAGGTGGCGTTGCCGCGGATCGTCAGCCGGGTGCCCTGCTCCACCGGGAAGGCGGTGGACTGCTCCACCGTCACACCCTTGGCGGCCCAGCGGAGAGTGCTGGCGACGAAGAGGTTGAGGTAGAGCGCCGACCCGTCCGCGGCGGCGAAGAAGACCGAGTCCTGGTACTTGGTCGCGCTCTCCATCCCCGTGCCTTCGCAGCAGGTCGTGCCCTGCTTCGGGGTGTAGTCGCGGACGTGGCCGGGCGTGAGCCCGATGAAGTACGTGGCGAGTGGCTTCTCGGCGTCGGCCTTGTCCTGCTTCGACCCCAGCACCTGGTTGAACAGCGCCCGCTCGTAGTACTCCATGTACTTCGGGTTCTGTTCGTGGAAGAAGAGCACCCGGCTCAGCTTGAGCATGTTGTGCGCGCAGCAGGTCTCGGCGTTGGTCTCGCTGATCGTGCCCGCGATGCGGCCGCTCGCCCGCCAGAACTCGCCGGTGCTCGTGCCGCCGATGGCGTACATCCGGGCCGGGACCACCATGTTCCAGAAGCCCTTGGCGGCGGCCAGGTAACGGTCCTCGCCGGTCTCGTCGTGCAGCCGCACCAGCCCGGTGAGGATCGGGATGTGCTGGTTCGCGTGCAGCCCGTCGAGGATGTCCTGCGCACCGGCGCAGCTGTCGATGAGCCGGTTGAGGTCGAAGAGCTTGGCCAGCGCGACGTGCTCGGCCTTGCCGGTGAGCGCGTGCAGGTCGCAGATCGCCTCGACGATCCCGCCGTACTCGCCGCTGGAGAAGATGCCCCACATCCCTTGCAGGGTCGTGGCGGGCAGTTTCGACAGCCGCGAGTACATCCAGTCGCACATGCCCTCGGCCAGGTCGAGCGCCCGCGGGTCGCCGGTGGCCAGGTGTGCGTCGAGCAGTCCGCGCAGGATCTTGTGCGCGGTGTAGTAGGGCGCCCAGACGACGGTGTAGTTGGACGCCGTCATGGTCTCCAGGGTGATGAACTGCGTCTCCGGGTACGCCGCCAGGAAGCCCGGGTGGCTCGGGCCGCCCCAGGTGCGCAGCCAGCCGGCGTGTTGGCCGCGTCCCGAGGAGTCCTGCAGCACCTGCCCGTCGGTCTCGTCCAGGTCGTACGAGGCCAGGTCGCCCCGACCGGCGGGCGAGGCGGAGGCGGGCTGCGTCGACAGCGCGGCCACCTCGGCGTCGGTGAGGGCGCGGGACCAGAGGTTGACCTCGTCGAACGCGCCGGCGTAGACCGGGTCGGGGTAGAGCGACCGGCCGAGCCAGTAGTTCCTGAGCTGCCCGAGCTGGGCGGGGCCCAGCGTCATCGCGGTGTTGCGCCCGAAGACCGCGCCGTTGACGTAGAGCGTGCCGACGGTGCCGGTCAGGGTGAGCGCGACGTGACTCCACTCGCCGACCGGCAGGGCGACGTTGCCGTTGATGCCCTGCTCCCGGCCGGCGCCCCCGGTCGTGATCGCGAACCGGGGCATGCGGTTCTGGTTCCGCGCCGCCAGGTACATGTACCGCGTGGTGTCGTTGCCGAAGTCGAAGATCCGCGCCCAGGCGGCGTCGTGGCTCGGCTTCACCCAGGCGGCGAAGGTCAGTTGCGCCGCCGCCCCCAGAACCGTCGGGGGCAGCTGAAGGAACTGGTAGGAGCCGCGCTGGCTCTCGACCGCCGTCCCGAACCGCCCCGGGACGCTCCCTACCGACGGTGGGCGGTTGAGCGCCTCCCGGCACTCCACGAGCGCACCGACCATCGTCGAGATCCTGTCGGCGAAGGTCTGCTCGCCGGTGCTCGCGTACGCCTGGCTCAGCATCGACAGGAAGTGGCCGCTGTAGTGCCCGCGCAGGTTGCCGTTCGCCTCGCCGTCCAGGCCCTCCCAACCGCCGGGCGCGACGGCCCCGAGCGTGGAAAGCCCCGCGTTGGCCCGGAACACCTGGAGCAGCCGGTTGACGTCGTAACCGCGCGCGTAGTCGAGCATCAGCGCGCGCTTGTCGGCGAAGACGCCGGACCCGAGGGACACGTCGGCGAGGGCGAACGGGCGCAGCCGCCACGCCGCGGGGGCGGGGAGGGCGGCGCCCGAC
>NZ_QGKS01000230.1 GCF_003172935.1 Micromonospora sicca
GTCGCACCGGCCGGGGCGGGGTCGCCGGGCGGGGCCGGGTCAGCGGGCGGGACCGGGTCGGCCGACGGCGGTGCCGGCTCGGATTCCTTCTCGACGCGGGCGTGCCGGGGCGGCACGGCGAGGCGGAGCACGTCGGCGAGGCTGCCGGCGTACCGGTCGGCCACCGCCCGGGCCAGCCGGGCGACCTCCGGCGCGAGCACCGGCACCGGTGAGACGACCTTCTCCAGGTACGCCAACCGGGGGTGGTCGGAGGCGTCGGCCCGCTCCAGCAGCCAGCCGTCGACGAGCTGGCCGGCGAAGCGCACCTTGACCCGGACGCCGGGGACCGCCTCGGCGTCCAGCTCGGCCGGGACCAGGTAGTCGAAGGGGCGGTCCAGGTGGGCCAGGGGCACGTCCACGCAGACACGAGCGACCGGCGACCGCTGCGCGGGTCGCCGGTCGCTGCGCCTGGTGCCGGTCAGGCTCCCGCGGCCGACTTGAGGTCGGCGGCCCGGTCGGTGCTCTCCCAGGTCAGGTCCGGCAACTCGCGGCCGAAGTGGCCGTACGCGGCGGTCTGCTGGTAGATCGGGCGGAGCAGGTTGAGGTCCCGGATGATCGCGGCCGGGCGCAGGTCGAAGACCTCGGCGACGGCCTTCTCGATCGAGGCGACCGGCACGGTCTCGGTGCCGAAGGTCTCGATGAAGAGGCTGACCGGGTGGGCCTTGCCGATCGCGTACGCGACCTGCGCCTCGCAGCGCTCGGCCAGGCCGGCGGCGACCACGTTCTTGGCCACCCACCGCATGGCGTACGCGGCCGAGCGGTCCACCTTGGACGGGTCCTTGCCGGAGAAGGCGCCGCCGCCGTGCCGGGCGTACCCGCCGTAGGTGTCGACGATGATCTTCCGGCCGGTGAGGCCGGCGTCGCCCATCGGGCCGCCGATCTCGAACCGCCCCGTCGGGTTGACCAGCAGCCGGTAGCCCTCGGTGTCCAGCCCGAGGCTCTCCAGCTCGGGGGCGATGACGTGGTCGCGCACGTCGGGGGTGAGCAGCGACTCCAGCGAGATGTCGGCGGCGTGCTGGCTGGAGACCACCACGGTGTCCAGCCGGACCGGGCGCAGTCCGTCGTACTCGATGGTCACCTGGGTCTTGCCGTCCGGCCGCAGGTACGGGATGGTGCCGTCCTTGCGGACCGCGGCGAGCCGGCGGGCCAGCCGGTGCGCGAGCGCGATCGGCAGGGGCATCAGCTCGGGCGTCTCCGAGCAGGCGAAGCCGAACATCATGCCCTGGTCGCCGGCGCCCTGCGCGTCCAGCGCGCTCTCCGACGAGCCGGTACGCAGCTCGAAGGCGTTGTCGACGCCCTGGGCGATGTCCGGCGACTGGGCGCCGATGGACACGCTCACGCCGCAGGAGGCACCGTCGAAGCCCTTCTTCGACGAGTCGTAGCCGATCTCCAGGATGGTGTCCCGCACGATGGTCGGGATGTCGGCGTACGCCTTGGTGGTGACCTCACCGGCGACGTGCACCTGGCCGGTGGTGATCATGGTCTCGACCGCGACCCGGCTGTGCGGGTCCTGGCCGAGCAGGGCGTCCAGAATGCCGTCGCTGATCTGGTCGGCGATCTTGTCCGGGTGGCCTTCCGTGACCGATTCGGACGTGAAGAGACGTGTCACGGCACTCCTAAGCATGTGAAAACTCTTGAACGGTCGCTCCGCGGCAGTTTAGTCACCGTGCCTCGAGGGTGACTCAGGCAATGCGAAGGTGACCAGTGTTCAGGACCGACGGGGCAGTCGGGCCACCACCAGATCCCAGACGTCGTCGGCCAGGTCCTCCTTGGACCGCTCGGGCAGCCGGGCCACCGAGCCGTCCGCGCCGATGACGGTCGCCGCGTTGGTCTCGGCGCCGAAGACCTTGTCCGGGCCGACCTCGTTGATGACGATAAGGTCCGCCCGCTTGCGGGCCAGCTTGGCCCGGCCGTTGGCCTCGGCGTCGCCGGTCTCGGCGGCGAACACCACCAGCACCTGTTCGGGTCGACGGCGACGACCCAGCTCGGCGGCGATGTCCGGGTTGGTGACCAGCTCGATCGTCGGCGCGCTGCCGTCGTCCGTCTTCTTGATTTTGCCAGGCGCGTACGTCGCGGGACGGAAATCGGCGGGAGCGGCGGCCATCACCACGGCGTCCGCGCCGGCCGCGGCCTCCAGGGTCGCCTTGCGCAGCTCCTCGGTGGTGCCCACCCGGACCAGGTCGGCGCCGGCCGGGTCGGCGAGCGAGACGTTGGCCGAGATCAGGGTGACCCGGGCGCCGCGGGCCACCGCCGCGCGGGCGAAGGCGTACCCCTGCTTGCCGGAGGAGCGGTTGCCGAGGAACCGGACCGGGTCGAGCGGCTCGCGGGTGCCGCCGGCGGTGACCACCACGTGCCGGCCGGCCAGGTCGGCCGGGGCGGAGACCCCTCGGGCGAGGGCGCGGCGGGCGACGGCGAAGATCTCCGCCGGGTCGGGCAGCCGGCCCTTGCCGGTGTCGACGCCGGTGAGCCGCCCGACGGCGGGCTCGATCACCCGGACGCCCCGGGACCGCAGGGTCGCGACGTTGGCGACGGTGGCGGGGTGTTCCCACATCTCGGTGTGCATCGCCGGGGCGAGCAGGACCGGGCAGCGGGCGGTCAGCAGGGTGTTGGTGAGCAGGTCGTCGGCGAGCCCGTGGGCGGCCTTGGCGAGCAGGTCGGCCGTGGCGGGCGCGACCACGACCAGGTCGGCGTGCTGACCGAGGCGGACGTGCGGCACCTCGTGCACGTCGGACCAGACGTCGTCGGCGACCGGCCGACCGGAGAGCGCGGCCCAGGTCGGCGCCCCGACGAAGCGGAGCGCCGACGCGGTCGGCACGACCCGGACGTGATGACCCGACTCGGTGAAGAGCCGGAGCAGCTCACACGCCTTGTAGGCGGCGATGCCACCGCCGACCCCGAGGACGATCTCGGCGGACATCGACGCGGGCGGGCTTACGGCTGGTCGGTCGGCTCGGCGGTGAGCAGGCCCGCGTTGATCTCGCGCATGGCGATCGACAGCGGCTTCTCCTGCGGGGTGGTCTCCACGAGCGGGCCGACGTACTCCAGCAGGCCCTCACCGAGTTGGCTGTAGTAGGCGTTGACCTGGCGCGCGCGCTTGGCGGCGAAGATCACCAGCGCGTACTTCGAGGTCGTCTTCTCGAGGAGCTCGTCGATCGGCGGGTTGGTGATGCCTTCGGGGTTGGCGATGGATCCCACGAATTAACCTCTGCGTCTTAAGCACCGCACGGAAGCGGTGGTCTCTCAACCGCTCGGGCGCGGTTGGGCCGGAGCCAGGAAGGAAGAACCGAGCAAGCCTACCAGCTCGTCGGCCGCGCGCTCAGTACGGTCGTGCGTCACGGCGTGCGGGAAGGCCGCCGTCACGGCGGGGTCCGGCCGGTACCCGGGCGGGGCGAGGAGCACCAGCTGCGCGTCCGACGCGACGGCCCGGACGGCGAGCGCGCCGGGCAGGTCCAGCGGGAGCAGCACGGGGAGGCCGGCGGCCAGCCGGGAGCGGATCCCCGCGCGCGGGACCCCGCGCCGGTAGGGCCCGATCCGGCTCCACTCCAGCAGTTCGTCCCCGGCGATCATCCGCTCGAACTCGGCCGGGGCGAGGAAGAGCCGGTCGACGCCGTCCAGCTCGCCCGCGCCGGGCGGCCGGGTGGTGGCCACCACGGGCACCCAGGCGGACGGGAAACGCGCCCGGACCAGCTCGACGACACTCTCCGTGCCGGCCCCCGAAGGTCCGGCCAGGACAGTGAGCCGAGCCGCCGGGCGCGCCTCGTCATCCGTGCTCACCGCTTGTTTCTACACGTTGCGGCGTTCAGTTGGCGGCGAACTCTCCAAGCAGAGCCTTGCGCTGCTGCTCGCCCAGGCCACGCAGTCGGCGGCTGTCGGCGATCTTGAGCTTCTCCATGATCTGGGTGGCCCGGATCTTGCCGATGCCCGGCATCGCCTGCAGGACGGCCGAAACCTTGAGCTTGCCCACGACGTCGTCGGACTCAGCCCGCTCGAGGACGGTGGCGAGGGTGGTCTTGCCCTGCTTGAGCTGCTCCTTCAGCTCAGCACGGGCCTTGCGGATCTCCGCGGCCTTCTCCAGCGCGGCAGCGCGCTGCTCGGGGGTCAGTGACGGGAGCGGCACCAGTTCTCCTCAGGTCCCTATCGCGACGGGCGGGGCGCACCGCCGCATCTGTGAAACGTGGTGTCGCTGGCAACCAAAGGGGTCCGTGGTTCCCAGCGCGGGGAAAACTAGCGGTCAACGGCGTTTTCGGCAACGTGGGCGCGCCAGGATCAGCGCAAAGTGACCGAGCCGTCAGTCAGTCAGGAGGTGGCCAGCGCGGCCCGGCAGTCGGCCAGGACCCGGTCCGCGGCGGCCCGCAGGGCGGCCACGTCCGGTCCCGCGGACAGGACCTCACGGGAGTACGAGGGCAGCACCGACGGCAGGCTGGCGCCGAACACGGTCCGCAGGTCGGCCGCGGTGCCACCCTGGGCGCCGAGCCCCGGCGCGAGCAGCGGACCGTTCACCCCGGAGAGGTCGTGGCCGGTGTCGCCGATCGTCGCGCCGACCACCAGACCGAAGCTGCCGAGCGGCTCGGCACCCCTGTTGAGCTGGGAAATCTCGTCGATCACGGTCTGCGCGACGGTCCGCCCGTCGGCCGTGACGGCGCGTTGCACCGCCGCGCCCTCCGGGTTGGAGGTGAGCGCCAGGACGAATACGCCGCCCCCGTGCGCGGCGGCCAGCTCGAACATCGGCGCGAGCGATCCGACCCCGAGATAGGGGCTGGCCGTGAGCGCGTCGACACACAGCGGGCTTGACGGATCGAGGTAGGCCGAGGCGTACGCGCTGACCGTCGAGCCGATGTCGCCACGCTTGACGTCGAGCAGAACGAGCGAGCCCGCATCGCGCAACTGTCGGATAGTTGACTCAAGAATTTCGACACCCCGGGCGCCGAACCGCTCGAAGAAGGCCGACTGGGGCTTGACCACCGCAATCCGGTCACCGAGCGCCTCGACCGCGGTCCGGGCGAACCGGTCGAGCCCGTCGACGTCGTCGGACAGCCCCCAGCGCGCCAGCAGACCCGGATGCGGGTCGATCCCCACGCAGAGCGGTCCCCGCTCGGCCACGGCCCGGTGCAGGCGGGCGCCGAAGCTCTCCATCGCCACTCTCCCTCTCCCTCGCGCGGCGCCACGCCGCGGTGGTCGTACGGCGGCGGAAGTCCGCCGCTCCTCGTCGCCGGCCGGCCTCCGGCCGGGCGGCGGGGCGGGCGTAGGCCCGCTCCCCCGGGCCGCCTCAGCCGGCCTTGACCGCCGCCTCGACGCCGCTGACGATCCGCGCCACGTCCGCGTCGTCGGTGACGTACGGCGGCATGGTGTAGACCAGGTCGCGGAACGGGCGCAGCCACACCCCCTGCGCCACCGCGGCCGCGGTCGCCCGGGTCAGGTCCACCTCGTGGTCGAGCTGGACCACGCCGATCGCCCCCAGCACCCGCACGTCCGCCACCCCCGGCGCGTCGCGCAGCGGCTCCAGCCCGGCCCGCAGCCCGTCCTGGATTCCCGCCACCCGCGCGGCCCAGTCCCCGGCCCGCAGCAGGTCCAGCGAGGCGTTGGCGACCGCGCAGGCGAGGGGGTTGCCCATGAAGGTGGGACCGTGCGCCAGCACCCCGCCCGCCGAGATGCCCCGGGCGATCTCGGGCGTGCAGAGGGCGGCGGCCAGGGTCAGGTAACCGCCGGTGAGCGCCTTGCCGACGCAGAGCACGTCCGGGGCGACGCCGGCGTGCTCGGCGGCGAACATCGTGCCGGTGCGGCCGAAGCCGGTGGCGATCTCGTCGAAGATGAGCAGGATGCCGTGCGCCCGGGTCACCTCGCGCAGCACCCGCAGGTAGTGCGGGTGGTGGAAGCGCATCCCGCCGGCGCCCTGGACCACCGGCTCCACGATCACCGCCGCCAGCTCGTCGGCGTGCCGTTCCACCGCGTCGACCAGGGCCTGCTCGTACGCCGGGTCCGGCGGGGTGTCGAAGCCACCCGGCGGCACCGGCGCGAAGACCTGCCGGGGCAGCACGTCCCCCCACAGGTGGTGCATGCCGCCCTCGGGGTCGCAGACGCTCATCGGGTGGAACGTGTCGCCGTGGTAACCGCCCCGCCAGGTGCCCAGCCGGCGGCGTTCCGGCCGGCCGGTGGCCCGCTGGTACTGCAGGCACATCTTCACCGCGACCTCGACGCTGACCGAGCCGGAGTCGGCCAGGAAGACGTGTTCCAGGCCCTCGGGGGCCAGCTCGACCAGGGTGCCGGCCAGCCGCACCGCGGGCTCGTGGGTGAGCCCGCCGAACATCACGTGGCTCATCCGGCCGAGCTGGTCGGTGACCGCCGCGTCGAGCACCGGGTGGCGGTAGCCGTGGATCGCCGCCCACCACGACGACATCCCGTCGACCAGCTCCCGGCCGTCGGCCAGCCGCAGCCGGACGCCCGCCGCGCTCGCCACCAGGTGGGGCGGGCTGGCCGGCGGCAGCGCCGCGTACGGGTGCCAGACGTGGGCCCGATCGGCCGCGAGGATCTCCTCAGGCGTCATGGGGTCTCCTTCATCTCCTCGCGCGGGTGCGCACCGGACGGACCATGCTCCCGCACCCGCTTTGCTCTGCTGCAGCGACGGCAACACCGGTTGTCCGGATATCGGACGTTGGCCGTTGCGCCGGGTGAAGCAGAGCAAAGGGAGTGCCGGGGAACGTCGCCCGGCCCTGGTTCACGAGTGGCCGGCCGGTGCCGCCGCCGTGCCGGACGCCACGCGGGCGGCACGGCGGACCAGGGCGGGGCCGCGGTAGATGAATCCGGTGTAGAGCTGGACGAGGCTGGCTCCGGCGTCGAACATCCGGGCCGCGTCGTCCGGGTCGACGATGCCGCCGACGCCGATCACCGGCAGCCAGCCGCCGGTCTCCCGGTGCACGAAGGCGACCACCTCGCGGGCGCGTCCGGCCAGCGGACGGCCGGAGAGGCCCCCGGTCTCCGCGCCGCGCTCCCGGTCGGCCGGAGCGAGCCCGTCCCGGGCCAGGGTGGTGTTGGTGGCGATCACCCCGGCCGCGCCCCGGTCCAGGCAGACCTCCAGCAGCTCCGCGATGGCCGGCTCCGTGAGGTCCGGCGCGATCTTCACCAGCACCGGCTTCTCCCCCACCAGCGCCGCCAGCAGCGCGTCCAGGTGGGATCTGTCCTGGAGCGCCCGCAGCCCTGGGGTGTTCGGCGAGGAGACGTTGACGGCGAAGTAGTCGCCGTGCTCCCGCAGCGCCCGGTACGAGGCCAGGTAGTCCTCGACCGCCGCGTCCAGCGGCGTCACCTTGGACTTACCGAGCGAGATGCCCAGCGGTACGCCGATCGGGCGGGGCAACGCGGCCAGCCGGTCGGCCAGGGCCGCGGCGCCGGCGTTGTTGAACCCCATCCGGTTCACCACCGCCTCGCTGTCCCGGAGCCGGAACAGCCGGGGCCGGGGGTTGCCCGGCTGGGCGTGCGCGGTGACCGTGCCGACCTCGACGAAGCCGAAGCCGAGCGCCGGCCAGGCCGGCAGCGCCCGGCCATCCTTGTCCATCCCCGCGGCCAACCCGACCGGGTTCGGGAAGTCCACCCCGAACACCGTCCGCGGCGCGGCCACGGCGTACCGCGCGCGCAGCGCCGCGAGGGCCGCCGGTCGGCGGGACAGCCCCGCCAGCCGGTGCAGCGTCCACTCGTGCGCCCGCTCCGCGTCGCCGCCGCCGATCCGGAACAGCTGCGGGCGCACCACCCGCTCGAAGATCACTGCCGGGCCCGCAGGGCGGCGTGCAGCTCCTGGAGAGGGCGGACCCGCATGTCGCCCCGGATCCGGGCCTCGATGCCCATCACCGCCGCCGCCGCGCCGGGGACCGTGGTGATGCAGGGGATGTCCGCGGTCACCGCGGCGCTGCGGATCTCGTAACCGTCGGAGCGGGCGCTGGCGCCGGAGCCCTGCGGCGTGTTGACCACCAGGGCCACGTCGCCGCCGAGGATCATCGAGACCGCGTCCTCGCCCTCGCCGGCCTCGTAGTGCTTGCGGATCTGCTCGCAGGCGATGCCGTGCCGGCGCAGCACCTCGGCGGTGCCGGTGGTCGCGACGATCTCGAAGCCCAGGTCGGCCAGCCGCTTGATCGGGAAGATCATGCCGCGCTTGTCCCGGTTGGCCACCGAGACGAAGATCTTCCCCGCGGTCGGCAGCGAGCCGTACGCGGCGGACTGCGACTTGGCGAAGGCATGCCCGAAGTTGGTGTCGATGCCCATCACCTCGCCGGTGGACTTCATCTCCGGGCCGAGCAGCGAGTCGATCCCCTTGCCGGCCGGGGTGCGGAACCGCTTGAACGGCAGCACCGCCTCCTTCACCGCGATCGGGGCGTCGGCCGGCATCGCGCCGCCGTCCCCGCTCGGCGGGAGCAGGCCCTCGGCGCGCAGCTCGGCGATGGTGGCGCCGAGCGCGATCCGGGCCGCCGCCTTCGCCAACGGCACGGCGGTCGCCTTGGAGACGAACGGGACCGTCCGGGACGCCCGCGGGTTCGCCTCCAGCACGTAGAGCATGTCGTCCTTGAGGGCGTACTGCACGTTGAGCAGGCCGCGCACGCCCACGCCCCGGGCGATCGCCTCGGTGTAGCGGCGCACCTGGGCCAGGTGGGAGCCGGCCAGGGTGATCGGCGGCAGCGCGCAGGACGAGTCGCCGGAGTGGATGCCGGCCTCCTCGATGTGCTCCATCACGCCGCCGAGGTAGACCTCGCCGTCGGCGTCGACCAGCGCGTCCACGTCGATCTCGATGGCGTCGTCGAGGAACCGGTCGACCAGCACCGGGTGGTCCGGGGAGATGTCGGTGGCCCGGCCGATGTAGTCGCGCAGCGTGGCGTCGTCGTAGACGATCTCCATGCCCCGCCCGCCGAGCACGTACGACGGCCGCACCAGCACCGGGTAGCCGATCTCGTCGGCGATCGCCTTCGCCTCGTCGTACGAGGTGGCCATGCCGTGCGCCGGGGCGCGCAGCCCGGCCCGGGCGAGCACCGCGCCGAACGCGCCGCGCTCCTCGGCCAGGTGGATCGACTCCGGGGAGGTGCCGACCACCGGCACCCCGGCGTCCTTGAGCCGCTGGGCCAGGCCGAGCGGCGTCTGCCCGCCGAGCTGCACGATCACCCCGACCACGCCGGGACCCCCGGCCGCCCTGCCGGAGGAGTCCTCGGCGTGCCAGACCTCCAGCACGTCCTCGAAGGTCAGCGGCTCGAAGTAGAGCCGGTCGGCGGTGTCGTAGTCGGTGGAGACGGTCTCCGGGTTGCAGTTGACCATCACGGTCTCGTAGCCCACCTCGCGCAGCGCCATCACCGCGTGCACGCACGAGTAGTCGAACTCGATGCCCTGGCCGATCCGGTTCGGCCCGGAGCCCAGGATGAGCACCTTGGGCCGGCCCGAGGGCGCGACCTCGGTCTCCTGGTCATAGGTCGAGTAGTGGTACGGCGTGCTCGCCTCGAACTCGGCGGCGCAGGTGTCCACCGTCTTGTAGACCGGGCGGACGTCGAGCCGGTGCCGCAGGGTGCGGACGCCGTCCTCGGCGGCCAGCTCCGGGCGGAGCGCGGCGAGCTGCCGGTCGGACAGGCCGGCCCGCTTGGCCCGGCGCAGCAGCTCCGCGTCGAGCACCGGGGCGTCCACGATCTCCGCCCGCAGCTCGACCAGGCCGGCGATCTGGTCCAGGAACCAGGGGTCCATCCCGCCGGAGGCCGCGGCGACCTCGGCGACGGAGGCGCCCAGCCGCAGCGCCCGCTCCACCGTGTAGAGCCGGCCGTCGTGCGGCATCCGCAGCGCGGCGAGGGTGTTCTCCCTCGTCGCCCCGTCCGGGTCGGGCTGGGTCCAGAACCCGGCGCCCTTGGTCTCCATCGACCGCATCGCCTTGTTGAGCGCCTCGGTGAAGTTGCGCCCGAGGCTCATCGCCTCGCCGACCGACTTCATCGTGGTGGTCAGCTCCGGGTCCGCGCCGGGGAACTTCTCGAACGCGAACCGGGGGATCTTCACCACCACGTAGTCGAGGGTCGGCTCGAAGGCCGCCGGGGTCTTCAGGGTGATGTCGTTGGGGATCTCGTCGAGGGTGTAGCCGATGGCCAGCTTCGCGGCGATCTTGGCGATCGGGAAGCCGGTGGCCTTCGAGGCGAGCGCCGAGGAACGGGACACCCGGGGGTTCATCTCGATCACGACGATCCGGCCGTCGGCCGGGTTGACCGCGAACTGGATGTTGCACCCGCCGGTGTCCACCCCGACCTCGCGCAGCACCGCGATGCCGAGGTCGCGCAGGCGCTGGTACTCCCGGTCGGTGAGCGTCATGGCCGGGGCCACGGTGACGCTGTCGCCGGTGTGCACGCCCATCGGGTCGACGTTCTCGATCGAGCAGACCACCACCACGTTGTCATGGCGGTCGCGCATCAGTTCGAGCTCGTACTCCTTCCAGCCGAGCACGCTCTCCTCGATGAGCACCTCGTGCACCGGGCTGGCGGCCAGACCGGCGCCGGCGATCCGGGCCAGGTCCTCGGGCGTGTGCGCCATGCCGGACCCCAGGCCGCCCATGGTGAACGACGGCCGGATGACCACCGGCAGGCCCAGCTCGCCGACGGTGGCCTCGACCTCGGCCATCGAGTGGCAGACCCGCGAGCGGGGCACCAGGCCGGTCGGGTCGTCCAGACCGAGCCGTACGCCCGCCTTGGCGACGATGTCCTTGAACAGCTGCCGGTCCTCGCCGCGGTTGATCGCCTCGATGTTCGCGCCGATCAGCTCCACGCCGTACTTCTCCAGCACGCCGGCCTCGTGCAGGGCGACCGCGGTGTTCAGCGCGGTCTGCCCGCCCAGGGTGGGCAGCAGCGCGTCGGGGCGCTCCTTGGCGATGACCAGCTCGACGAACTCCGGGGTGATCGGCTCGATGTAGGTGGCGTCGGCGAACTCCGGGTCGGTCATGATCGTCGCCGGGTTGGAGTTGACCAGGCTGACCCGGATCCCCTCGCTGCGCAGCACCCGGCAGGCCTGGGTGCCGGAGTAGTCGAACTCGCAGGCCTGTCCGATCACGATCGGCCCGGAGCCGATCACCAGGATGTGCTTGAGATCGGTCCGCTTAGGCATTCTTGCCGCCTTCACTCTGCTGTCGGTCGAGGCCGCGGCCCTCGCTGCGCTTCCGGTCGAGGCCGCGACCCTCGATCAGTTCGGCGAAGCGGTCGAAGAGGTAGTCCGCGTCGTGCGGGCCGGCCGCCGCCTCGGGGTGGTACTGGACGGTGAAGGCGGGCACGTCCCTGGCCCGCAGCCCCTCGACCACGTTGTCATTGAGGCAGACGTGCGACACCTGGACGCCGCCGAACTCGGTCTCGATCACCTCGTCGGGGACCACCACCCCGGCCTGCGCGCCCGGGACCTGGACGGCGAAGCCGTGGTTGTGGCTGGTCACCTCGACCTTGCCGGTGGCCCGGTCGAGCACCGGCTGGTTGATGCCCCGGTGGCCGTAGCCGAGCTTGTAGGTGCCGAAGCCGAGCGCCCGGCCGAGGATCTGGCTGCCGAAGCAGATGCCGAACAGCGGCACCTGCCGGCGCAGCACCTCTCTGGCGAGGGCGACCGGGCCGTGGGCGGTGGCCGGGTCGCCCGGGCCGGGCGAGAAGAAGACCGCGTCGGCGCCGGTGGCCAGCAGGTCGTCGATGCTGGAGCCGGCGGGCAGCACGTGGGTGGTGACGCCGCGGGCGGCGAGCCGGCGCGGCACGTTGCGCTTGATGCCCAGGTCCAGCGCGGCGACCGTGAACCGGTGCTCGCCGACCGCCTCGACCACGTACGGCTTCTCGGTGGTCACCTCGGCGGAGAGGTCCGCGCCGACCATCTGCGGGGACTGGCGGACCCGGGCCAGCAGGGCGCGCGGGTCGTCGTCGACGCTGGAGATGCCCACCCGCATGGCGCCCCGCTCGCGCAGGTGCCGGGTCAGCGCCCGGGTGTCGACGCCGCTGATGCCGACCACGCCCTCGGCGGCCAGCCGGTCCTCCAGCCCACCGGTGGCCCGCCAGTTGGAGCCGATCCGGACCGGGTCGCGGACCACGTAGCCGGCGACCCAGATCCGGCCCGACTCGTCGTCCTCGTCGTTCACGCCGGTGTTGCCGATGTGCGGGGCGGTCTGCACCACCACCTGCCGGTGGTAGGACGGGTCGGTCAGGGTCTCCTGGTAGCCGGTCATGCCGGTGTTGAAGACCGCCTCGCCGAAGGTCTCCCCGACGCTGCCGTACGCCTCGCCGTGGAAGGTCCGGCCGTCCTCGAGCACGAGGATCGCGGAAGGTCTGCGGGTCACTTGGTTGCCTTTCCGTCCAGGACCGTCGGCTCGCCGCGCAGGAAGGTCGCCACGATGCGACCCGGCAGCGTCATCCGGGCGTACGGGGTGTTGCGACTGCGACTGGCCAGCTCCGCCGGTTCGATGGTGCGGCGGGCGGCCGGGTCGACCAGGGTCAGGTTGGCCGGCACGCCGGGGGCCGCGTCGGCGCCGTGCCCGTCCAGGCCCGCGATCCGGGCCGGGGCGCGGGACATCCGCTCGGCGATCAGGTCCCACTGCGGGCCGAGCACGTCGAGGGCGATGGAGAGGGCCGTCTCCAGGCCGAGCATGCCCGGCCGGGCGTACGCCCACTCGCACTCCTTGTCCTCCACGGCGTGCGGGGCGTGGTCGGTGGCGATGATGTCGATCACGCCCTCGGCCAGCGCGGCGCGGAGCGCGGCGACGTCGGTGGCGGTACGCAGCGGCGGGTTCACCTTGTAGACCGGGTCGTACGTCTCGGCCTTGGCGTCGGTGAGCAGCAGGTGGTGCGGGGTCACCTCGGCGGTGACCTTCACCCCGCGCGCCTTGGCGTGCCGGAGCACCTCCACGCTGCCGGCGGTGGAGACGTGGCACACGTGCAGCCGGCTGCCGACGTGCTCGGCGAGCAGCACGTCCCGGGCGATGATCGCCTCCTCGGCGACCGCCGGCCAGCCGGTCAGCCCGAGCCGGGTGGAGACCTCGCCCTCGTGCATCTGCGCGCCCTCGGTGAGCCGCGGCTCCTCCGCGTGCTGGGCGATCACCCCGTCAAACGCCTTGACGTACTCCAGCGCCCGGCGCATCAGCTTCGGGTCGGCGACGCAGTGCCCGTCGTCGGAGAAGATCCGCACCCGGGCCGCCGAGTCGGCCATCGCGCCCAGCTCGGCGAGCTGCCCGCCGGCCAGGCCGACGGTGACCGCGCCGATCGGCTGCACGTCGACCAGGCCGGCCTCCCGGCCGAGCCGCCAGACCTGCTCGACCACGCCGGCGGTGTCGGCGACCGGGGAGGTGTTGGCCATCGCGCAGACCGCGGTGTACCCGCCGAGGGCCGCCGCCCGGGAGCCGGACTCCACGGTCTCGGCGTCCTCCCGGCCCGGCTCGCGCAGGTGGGTGTGCAGGTCGACCAGGCCGGGCAGGGCCACCAGCCCGGTGCCGTCCAGCACCGTGGCGTCCGGCGCGGTCAGTCCGGCGCCGGTCTCGGCCACGACGCCGTCGCGAATCAGCAGGTCAGTCGGCGCCGCGCCGACCACGCTCACGCTCTTGATCAGGTACGCGGTCACCGGTTGTTCCCTCCGAGCAGCAGGTAGAGGACGGCCATCCGCACGGAGACCCCGTTGGCGACCTGTTCGACGATGGTGGAGCGGGGCGAGTCGGCGACCTCGGGCGTGATCTCCATGCCCCGGTTCATCGGGCCGGGGTGCATGACGATCGCGTGCCCGGGCAGCCGGCGCATCCGCGGACCGTCCAGCCCGTAGCGGCGAGCGTACTCGCGGGCGGAGGGGAAGTAGGAGTCGTTCATCCGTTCCCGCTGCACCCGCAGCATCATCACCACGTCCACACCGGGAAGAACGGCGTCGAGGTCGTACGAGACGTCGGTGCCCGGCGCGAGCGCCCCCGAAATGTCGACGGGGATGAGGGTGGGCGGGCCGACCAGGGTGACCTTGGCGCCGAGGGTGGAGAGCAGCAGCACGTTGGAGCGGGCCACCCGGGAGTGCAGCACGTCGCCGACGATCGCCACGTGCAGGCCGGCGAGCCGGCCCAGCCGGGAGCGCATGGTGTACGCGTCGAGCAGCGCCTGGGTCGGGTGCTCGTGGGTGCCGTCGCCGGCGTTGACCACCGACCCGTCCACCCAGTTGGCCAGCCGGTGCGGGGCTCCGGAGGCGGGGTGCCGAACGACCACCGCGTCCGCGCCCATCGCCTGGAGGGTGAGCGCGGTGTCCTTCAGGCTCTCGCCCTTGGTCACGCTGGAGCCCTTGGCGGAGAAGTTGATCACGTCGGCGCTGAGCCGCTTGGCGGCCGCCTCGAAGGAGATCCGGGTCCGGGTGGAGTCCTCGTAGAAGAGGTTCACCACGGTCCGGCCGCGCAGCGCGGGGAGCTTCTTGACCTCGCGGCCGGCGACCGTGGCCATCTCGGCGGCGGTGTCCAGGATCTGGGTGGCGGTGGCCGCGTCCAGGTCGGCCCCGGAGAGCAGGTGCCGGATCATGCGGGCGCACCTCCGTACAGCTTGACCTCGTCGGCGCCGTCGGTCTCGGCGAGGGTGACCTTCACGCTCTCGGCGAGCGCGGTGGGGATGTTCTTGCCGACGTAGTCGGCGCGGATCGGCAGCTCGCGGTGGCCGCGGTCGACCAGGACGGCGAGCTGCACGGAGGCGGGGCGGCCGACGTCGCTGAGCGCGTCCAGGGCGGCCCGCACGGTGCGGCCGGAGAAGAGCACGTCGTCGACGAGGATCACCCGCTTGCCGTCGATCCCGCCGGGCGGCAGTTCGGTCGGGCCGACCGCGCGGGTGGCGTGCCGGCGCAGGTCGTCGCGGTAGAGGGTGATGTCGAGCACGCCGACCGGGACGGTCACGTCCTCGAAGGTGCTGATCCGGGCGGCGAGACGCCGGGCGAGCGGTACCCCCCGGGTGGGGATGCCGAGCAGCACGGTCTCGGCGGCGCCCTGGGTCTTCTCGAGGATCTGGTGGGCGATGCGGTCGACCACCCGCGACACGTCGGCGGCGGCGAGGATCACCTTCACCGAGGGTTGTCGCGGCGGCGACGACTGGGCAGCCGGTGGGTAGGCCACGGCGGACCTCCTTCCCCGCCTCACGGGACGGGTCGTTAAAGGATGTCTGGGTTGCCGGCCCGGCCGCGAACGGCCCGGACCGGGGCTTCACGCCACGTTACCAGCGGTCACCGGGCCGATCGCGGCCGGTACTGACCCGAGGATCAGGGTGGCGAAATGGGGATAACTCCCCCCGTGCCCCCCAACGGCAATGTCACGACCACTTGACCAGGTGTCGCAATCCCCGTACCGTCACGCTCCGTAGCGATAGCTGGGAGAACCCCGAGCAGCACTGGGAGTGTCCGAATGCCCTCTGAATACGCCAAGTCGCTGGGCGCCCGCCTGCGCTCCATCCGCCAGCAGCAGGGCCTGTCCCTGCAGGGTGTGGAGGAGAAGTCGAACGGGCGGTGGAAGGCCGTGGTGGTCGGCTCGTACGAGCGCGGCGACCGGGCCGTCACCGTGTCCCGCCTGGCGGAGCTGGCCGACTTCTACCGCGTTCCCGTCGCGGAGCTGCTGCCCGACGGCAGCGGGGTGCGCCACGAGCCGACCAGCAAGATCGTCCTGGACCTGGAGCGGCTCTACGACGAGGCCTCCGAGGACCTCGCCTACGTCGCCCGGTACGCCCGAGCCATCCAGCAGCAGCGCGGTGACTACAACGGCCGGGTGCTCTCCATCCGCGCCGACGACCTGCGCGCCCTCGCCATCGTCTACGACGCCTCGCCGTCGGGCCTGATCGAGCGGCTCACCGAGCACGGTGTGCTGGTCGCCGACCCGCGGGCGTTCTTCGCGTCCTGACCCGCAGCAGCAACCGAAAGGGCCCGTGCCGTCCGGCACGGGCCCTTTTCGTCGTATCAGTGCGGTCGCCGCGGCGCGCCGGCCGCGACTCAGCGGGTGGCGTACTCGGCGATCCGGCCGAGCACCCCGTTGAGGAAGCGCGGCGAGTCGTCGGTCGACATCTGCCGGGCCAGCTCGACGGCCTCGCTGATCGCCACCGCGTCGTCGATCTCGTCGACGTAGAGCAGCTCGTAGACGGCGATCCGGGCGAGGTTGCGGTCGACCACGGGCATCCGGTCGAGCGTCCAGCCCTCGGCGTAGCTGGCGATCAGCTCGTCGATCCGGTCGAGGTGGTCGGCGACCCCTTCGACCAGGCTGACCGCGTACCCCAGGTGCTCCGGCCGGGGCTTCTCGATCCGCTCGAGGTAGCCGGCGAGGACCTCGACCGGGGGCCGATCGCGCAGGTCCGCCTCGAAGAGCACGTCCAGCGCCCGCTTGCGCGCCTTGCGGCGCGCCGGCATCTGCTGCTTGGGACCCTCGGCCATCAGGCGCGGCCGAGGTAACGGCCGTCGCGGGTGTCGACCTTGATCTTCTCGCCGGTGGTGATGAAGAGCGGCACCTGCACGGTCGCGCCGGTCTCGACGGTGGCCGGCTTGTTGCCGCCGGTCGACCGGTCGCCCTGCAGACCCGGCTCGGTGTAGGTGACCTCGAGCACGACGGAGGTCGGCAGCTCGATGTAGAGCGGGACACTCTCGTGCGTCGCGACGGTCGCCTCGGCCTCCGGCAGGAGGTAGTTGGCCGCCTCGCCGACGGTGCCGCCGGGGACGGTGATCTGGTCGAACGTCTCCAGATCCATGAAGACGTAGTCCTCGCCGTCGGCGTACAGGTACTGCATGGTGCGCTTGTCGACGGTCGCGGTCTCGACCTTGGTGCCCGCGTTGAAGGTCTTGTCGACGACCTTGCCGGACAGCACGTTCTTCAGCGTGGTGCGCACGAAGGCGCCACCCTTACCGGGCTTGACGTGCTGGAACTCGACGACGGCCCAGAGCTCCCCGTCGAGGTTGAGTACGAGGCCGTTCTTGAGCTCGTTGGTGGTGGCCATTTCCTGCCTTGATCATCAATTGGCGGACAGACCTGGCAAGTCTACTAGCTGTGTCGAACCGACAGCGCCGGCGCGGTCCCGCCCGCCCGAACGTCACCCCGGGTACCCGGCGTCGACCGCCCCCGCTACCGGTTCAGTCGGCGGCCGCCAGCCGGGTGGCGACGTGCCGCAGGGCGAGGCGGTAGCCGTCCACGCCCAGCCCGCAGATCACCCCGGTGGCCACCGCGGAGACCACCGAGTGGTGCCGGAACTCCTCGCGGGCGTGGATGTTGGAGATGTGCACCTCCACCAGCGGCCCCCGCAGCATCGCACAGGCGTCGCGTACGGCGAGGGAGTAGTGCGACCAGGCGGCGGGATTGAGCACCACCGGCGCGCCCTCGTCGGCCGCCGCGTGCAGCCAGCCGAGCAGCTCGTGCTCGGCGTCGGTCTGCCGGACCACCACGTCCAGGCCCAGCTCGCGACCGACGTCCACGCACATGTCGACCAGGTCGGCGTAGCTGGTCACCCCGTAGACGTCGACCTGCCGGGTGCCGAGCCGGCCCAGGTTCGGGCCGTTGAGCACGTACACCCTCACGAGGCGATCTCCCGGTACGCGGCGTGCAGCAGCTCGTCGTCGGGGCCCTCCAGGATCGCCGGCCGGGCCAGCCCGTCGAGCACCACGAAGCGCAACGTGCTGCCCCGGGCCTTCTTGTCGACCCGCATCGCGGCGAGCAGCCGCGGCCACGCGTCGGCCGGATAGCTGGTCGGCAGGCCCAGCGCGGCCACCACGGCGCGGTGCCGCTCGGCGGTCGCCGCGTCCAGCCGACCGGCGAGCCGGGCCAGCGCGGCGGCGTAGACCAGGCCCACGGCGACGGCGTGCCCGTGCCGCCACCGGTAGCCCTCCACCTTCTCGATCGCGTGAGCCAGGGTGTGCCCGTAGTTCAGCACCTCCCGTACCCCGGACTCGCGCAGGTCGCCGGAGACCACGTCGGCCTTCACCCGGATCGCCCGCTCGATCAGCTCGCGGGTCACCGGCCCGGTCTGGTCGAGCGCGGCGGCGGGATCGCGCTCGACCAGGTCGAGGATCACCGGGTCAGCGATGAAACCGCATTTGACCACCTCGGCCATCCCGGCGGCCAGGTCGGCCGCGGGCAGGCCGTCCAGGGTGGCGAGATCGCAGATCACCCCGGCCGGCGGGTGGAAGGCGCCGACCAGGTTCTTGCCGGCGGCGGTGTTGACCCCGGTCTTGCCGCCCACCGCCGCGTCGACCATGGCGAGCAGCGAGGTCGCGACCGGCACCCAGCGCACCCCGCGCAGCCAGCAGGCCGCCACGAAGCCGGCCAGGTCGGTGACCGCGCCGCCGCCCACCCCCACCACCGCGTCGGTACGGGTGAACCCGGCCTCGCCGAGCCGATCCCAACAGGCGGCGGCGACGTCGATCTGCTTGCCCGCCTCGGCGTCGGGCACCTCGATCAGCAGCGGTTCGACCCCGACCGCGCGGACCCGCGCAGCCAGCGACTCCGCCAGCGCCTTGAGCGGTACGGCGTGCAGCACCGCGACCCGGTTCGCGCCGGGCAGCAGTCGCGGCGGCGGGTCGAGCAGGTCGCGTCCCACCAGCACGTCGTACGGCCGTTCGCCGCCGACCGGGATTCGGGTCACCTCGTCCATCGCCGGCAGCCTAGCCGAGCCGGGGGTCTCGGGGCGGCGAGTGTCCACTCCGTGACCGCCACGGCGCTGCGACGTTTGACCGGTGAGGTCCGGGGCACCGAGCCAGGGACCCGACCGCGGAGGTAGTGGCGATGGCCCGACACACCATCGACGGGACGGACATCCGGGTCGCCGCGACGATCCTCGGGGTCGGGCTGGGCGGGTTCGTCGACGGCATCCTGCTGCATCAGGTCCTCCAGTGGCACCACATGCTCAGCAGCACCGACACCGACCACGTCGGGATCCGGACGTACCCGGTGGACACCGTGCCGGGGCTGCGGATGAACACCCTGTGGGACGGGCTTTTCCACGTGGTGACCTGGGTCGCGGTGCTGGCCGGACTGGCGTTGCTCTACGGGCGGGTGACCCGGTCCCGGGGCCGGCTCTGGCGCTCCCCCGCGCTGTGGGGCTGGGCGCTGACGGGTTGGGGACTGTTCAACCTGGTGGAGGGGATCGTGGACCACCACCTGCTCGGCATCCACCACGTCCGGACCGGGCCGCACCAGACCGCCTGGGATGTCGGCTTCCTCGCCCTCGGGGCGGCGTTGGTCGCGGTCGGCTGGCTGGTGCAGCGGCGGGCCGGGACGGTCGACGTCTGCGCCGCTGACCGACGGTGACCCCGGCCCACGCCGGACACACCGCCGGCGGCTTCCCGCCCGTCGCTCTCGTACCGCTGGGGATGTTCTGGCTCTACCTGGCCGCGGCCCTGCGCCAGGGCGACGCGGGCCGGCCCGGGTGGAACCACCGGCGGACGGCGAGCTTCGGTCTCGGCGCGGCGCTGCTCGCGGCCGGGCTGGCCTGGCCCGCGGGCGACCCGCCCGGGCACATGTGGCAGCACCTGCTGCTCGGCATGCTGGCACCACTGGCCCTGGTGCTCGGCGCGCCGGGCACCCTCGCGCTGCGCACGCTGGACCGGCGCGCCGGCCGGGCGGCGGTCCGGCTGCTGCGGCACCCGGTTGCCCGGGTAGCCGCACACCCGGTGACCGGCCTGCTGCTCACCGCCGGCGGCCTGTACCTGCTGTACCTGACCCCGCTCTACCGGGCCACGCTGACGAGCCCCGCACTGCACGGTCTGGTGCACCTGCACTTCGTGCTCGCCGGCTACCTCTTCGCCTGGTCGATAGCCGGCCCCGATCCCGGTCCGCACCGCCCTCGCGTTCCCGTGCGCCTGCTCGTGCTCGGCGTTGCCGTGGCCGCGCATGCCGCAATCGCCCAGCTCCTCTACGCCGACCTGCTCGTCGACGTTCCGGCGGCCGGCGACGAGCTACGCGACGCCGCCACCGTCATGTACTACGGCGGCGACCTCGCCGAGATCCTGCTCGCCCTTGCGCTCCTGGTTTCCTGGCGTCCCGAGCGTGCCGCCAAGCCCGCGCCGGTCAGGGCTTGAGCAGCGCGGCGATCTCGGCGGCGATCTCCTCCGGGGTCCGCCCGTCGGTCACCACCGTCGCGGTGGCCACCTCGGCGTAGAGCGGGCGGCGCTGGTCCATCAGGTGCTTGAGGGTGGCCCGCGGGTTGATCGCCAGCAGTGGTCGCCCGGCGCCCAGGCCGATCCGCTTCACCGCGTCGGGCAGCTCCACCGACAGGTGCACCACGGTGTGGCCGATCAGCGCGGCGCGGTTCTCCTCGGCGAGGATCGCGCCGCCGCCGAGGGCGAGCACCCCGCCGTGCGAGGCCAGCGCCGCCGCCACCGCCGCCCGTTCGAGGGTACGGAAGTGGTCCTCCCCCTCGTCGACGAAGATCTCCGGGATCGGCTTGCCGGCGAGCTGCTCGATGTCGAGGTCGGTGTCCCGGAACTCGACGGCCAGCGCGGCGGCGAGGGCCTGACCGATGGTGGTCTTGCCGGAGCCGGGCGCCCCGACCAGCACGCAGACCGGCCGGTTCACCGGGTCACGCTCCCCGCGGTCACCGGATCACCAGCGCGTCGAGGTAGCCGGCCAGGTTGCGGCGCATCTCCGCGATCGAGTCGCCGCCGAACTTCTCCACCGCCGCCTCGGCGAGCACCAGGGCGACCATCGCCTCGGCGACCACCGCCGCGGCGGGCACCGCGCAGACGTCCGAGCGCTGGTTGATCGCGGTGGCCGGCTCGCCGGTGGTCACGTCGACGGTGGACAGCGCCCGGTTCAGCGACGAGATCGGCTTCATTGCCGCCTTCACCCGCACCGGCTCGCCGGTGGTGATGCCGCCCTCCAGGCCGCCGGCCCGGTCGGTGACCCGACGCACCCCGGTGGCGGTCGGAATGATCTCGTCGTGCGCCTCGGAACCCCGGGAGCGGGCCTGCTGCCAGCCGTCGCCGATCTCCACACCCTTGATCGCCTGGATGGACATCAGCGCGGTGGCGAGCCGGGCATCGAGCTTGCGGTCCCACTGCACGTGGCTGCCCAGACCCGGCGGCACCCCGTACGCCAGCACCTCGACTACGCCGCCGAGGGTGTCGGCGGCCTTCTTCGCGGCGTCGACCTCGGCGACCATCCGGGCGCTCGCCTCCGGGTCGAGGCAGCGCAGCGGGTCGGCGTCGATCCGCTCGGCGTCTGCGGGGGTGGGCCGCAGCCCCGGCTTGGCGGCGACCGGGCCCAGCTCCACCACGTGGGAGACGATCTCGATGCCGAGCGCCTGCTTCACCAGGGCCTTGGCGACGGTGCCGACGGCGACCCGGGCGGCGGTCTCCCGGGCGCTGGCCCGTTCCAGGATCGGCCGGGCGTCGGCGTGGCCGTACTTCTGCATGCCGGCCAGGTCGGCGTGTCCGGGCCGCGGCCGGGTGAGCGGCGCGTTGCGGGCCTGCGCGGCCAGTTCCTCCGGGTCGACCGGGTCGGCGGCCATCACGGTCCGCCACTTCGGCCACTCCGAGTTGCCCACCCGGATCGCCACCGGACTGCCGATGGTGACCCCGTGCCGGAGCCCACCGATGATCTCGACCTCGTCCTGCTCGAACGACATCCGGGCGCCCCGGCCGTAGCCGAGCCGGCGCCGGGCCAGCTCACCGGCGATCTCCCCGGTGGTCAGCTCGATCCCGGCGGGCACCCCCTCCAGCATCGCGACGAGGGCGGGTCCGTGCGATTCACCTGCAGTCAGCCAGCGCAACACAGCGGTCAGTCTGTCACGCCAGGTGGCCGCGCCAACGCCGTGCCCACCGCGTCCCGCCTTACGGACGCACCCGACCCGGGTCCGGCCGTCCGTGCCGTCGGCAAGGCTCCGGTCCGACCGGCGCGGACCGCCGGAGCGGCCCCGGAACGGTCGGCGCGGGAGGGTGGTCCGTCGGCCCCGGCCGGCGGTGGTTCAGGCGCGCGCCGTGGTGAGCGCGGCGCGCATCGCGTCGACCGGCGCCGGGACGCCGGTGAACTGCTCGAACTGGCCGACCGCCTGGGCCAGCAGCAGGTCCAGCCCGGAGACCACCCGGCAGCCGGCGGCGAGCGCGGCGGCGGCGAGCGGGGTGGGCCAGGGGTCGTAGAGGGCGTCGAAGAAGACCGTCCCCGGCCGCCAGTCGAAGTTCTCCGCCAGGGGGTCGGCCACGCCCTTCGGCACGGTGGAGATCACCACGTCGGCCCGGGCGTGGCTCGGCGCCCCGTCCCAGGCCGCACCGGTCAGCGGCACGCCCACCGCGCCGGCCACCGGCCGCAGCTCGTGGACGGCCTCCGGGCGGCGCGCCACCACGGTCACCTCGGCCGCGCCGAGCCGGGCCGCCGCGGCGAGGGCCGCCCGGGCGGTGCCACCCGCGCCCAGCACGGTGACCGTCGCCCCCACCGCCACCCCGGCGAGCACGTCGACCATGCCGGTGACGTCGGTGTTGTCGGCGTACCAGGCGCCGTCAGGTCGGCGTACCAGCGTGTTGGCGGCCCCGACGGCGGCGGCGACCGGCGAGACCTGGTCGGCCAGCGCGAGCGCCGCCTCCTTGCCCGGCATGGTCACCGACAGCCCGGCCCACTCCGGGCCGAGCCCGGCGACCAGCCCGGGCAGCTCCTCGGCCCCGCACTCGATCCGGGTGTACGACCACCCGGTCAGCCCGGCCGCCGCGTACCCGGCGTTGTGGATCACCGGGGAGAGCGAGTGCGCGATCGGCCTGCCGACGACGGCGGCCCTCACGACGTGCAGTTCGATCCGGTCAGCACCTTGTTGTCGCACATGGTCCGGATCAGCTTCCGGAAGTCCGCGTCGTTGGAGCCGTAGCCCATCGTGCCCTTCTGGTCGATGGTCATGAAGTAGATCCAGTCACCGGGCGGCGGGTTCACCGCGCCCTTGAGCGCGTCCTCGCCCGGGTTGCTGATCGGGGTGATCGTCAGCCCGTCGACGCCGTGCGTGCGGTACGGGTTCTTCGGGTCGTTGAGCTCGGACTGCTTGAGGACGTCGGAGTCCTTCGGGTCCTTGCCCTGCAGTCGCAGCCAGTAGTTGATCGCGCTGTCGATCTCCAGGCACTTGCAGTGGTACTTGTCGGTGTAGACCCGGTTGTAGATCACCCGGGCCACCTTCGGCAGGTCCACGTGGTTGACCGACTCGGCCTGCGCGATGGACGCGGTGATCAGCGCCTCGTACGGGGAGATCTTCCGCTCCTGCTGCGCCTTCTCGACGAAGTTCAGCTCCTGGGTGACGGTGAGGAACTGGTCCACCATCATCGACAGGATCTGCTCGGCGGTGGCCTTCGGCGGGATCTCGTAGGTCGCCGGGAAGAGGAAGCCCTCGATGCTCTTCGGGCCCTTCTTGCCGTCGCCACGCGTGAACCAGTAGGCCGGCACGCCCAGCTTGACCGGATCCTTCGCGGCGGCCTTGAAGTCGGCGACCGGGATCTTGGTCTGCTTGGAGAGAATGTCGTAGATCGCCAGGCTGATGGTGCCCTCGGGGATGGTCACCCCGTTCACCACCCGGCTCTTCGGGTCGAGCAGCAGGTTCACCGCGTCGGCGGCCTTCATCTGCTTCCTGACCTTGTACCGGCCGACCTGGATGTTCTTGCTGCGGGAGTTGGCATCCGCGGCCTCGATGAACGCCTTGGTGCTCTTCACCACCCCGGCGTCGTAGAGGGAGTCACCGATGTCGGTGAGGGTGTCGCCGGCCTTCACCTCGACCAGCGCCTCACCGGAGCCGGGGCCGTCGTAGTCCGGGGTGACGAAGTGGTTGCGGATCCGGTCGAAGCCGACGTACGCGCCGCCGCCGATGCCGCCGAGCAGCACGAGGGCCATCAGCAGGGCGAAGACCGTCTTGCCCCGACCGCCCGACTTGCCGTTGCGCTTGGCCACGGCGCCGCGCCGGTGCCGGCCCTTCTCCCCCCTCTCCGCCTCGTCGAACCCCAGATCCAGATCGTCGATCATTACGTCCGCCTCCGCTGCGCGTCCAGCCAGCTCTGCAGAATCTCCACCGCGGCGGCCTGGTCGACCACCGCCCGTTGGCGTTTTCCCCGGACGCCACGTTCGGCCAGCCTACGACTCGCCACGACGGTCGACATCCTCTCGTCCGTCAGCGCCACCGGAACCGGCGCTATTACATCGGCCAGACGGGCAGCGTACGCCGAGACGTTCGTCGCCGCCGGACCGTGTTTGCCGGAAAGATTGACCGGAAGACCGACGATCACCTCGACGGCCTCATGTTCCGCGATGAGGTCGACCAGCGCCGCCATGTCAGCGGGCACCGCGTCGGCGGCGGCGGTCAGGTCCCGGGCGAGGGTGACCAACGGGGTGGCCAGGATGCCGTGCGGGTCGGAGCGGGCGACGCCGACCCGAACCTGCCCGACGTCCACCCCGAGCCGGACCCCACGGGACAGCTCACCCATAATCGGACACCCCTCAGGACGGCTCAGGGCGGACCGGAATGGTCCGCCCTGGCCGCAGTCGGTGCGTCATCACGCCTCGGCGATCGCCTTCTCCACGGTGGCCAGCAGGTTCGGCGCCTCGGCCGCGGGCAGGCCGCCACCCTGGGCGAGGTCGTCGCTGCCGCCACCACGGCCGGAGAACGCCGCCTTGACCAGGTCCTTCGCGGTCAGGCCGCGCCCACGCGCGGCCTGGTTGACCGCCACCACCAGGGACGACTTGCCGTTGGCCCGGGCCGCCACGGCGACCACCGCCGGCCGGGCCGGGTCGATCCGGCCACGGATCTCCTGGGCCAGCGTCCGCACATCGTTGCCGGCCGCCCCCTCGGGCGCCTCGGTGCCGACGTACGCCACCCCGCGCACGTCCTTCGCCTGCGCGGCGAGCGCCGCCGCGCCGCCGAGCACCAGCTGGGCGCGCAGCTTCTCCAGCTCCTTCTCCGCGTCCCGCAGCTGGGTGACGGTCTGCTCCACCCGGTCGGCGACCTGGTCGCCGGGGACCCGGAACAGCTCGGCCAGCCGGGAGACCAGCAGGTGCTCGCGGGCCAGGAAGCCGAACGCATCCATGCCGACGAGGGCCTCGATCCGGCGCACGCCGGAGCCGACCGAGGCCTCGGAGAGGATCTTCACCAGGCCGAGCTGCGCCGACCGGGCCACGTGCGTGCCGCCGCACAGCTCCCGGGCGTAGTCGCCGACCTCGACGACCCGGACCCGCTCGCCGTACTTCTCGCCGAACAGTGCCATCGCGCCGATCCGGCGGGCCTCCTCCTGGGTGGTGATGAAGGCGTGCACCTCCAGGTCGGCCAAAAGCACCTCGTTGACCTGCTGCTCCACGTCGTGCAGCACGCTCGGCGCCACGCCGGTGGGGGTGTTGAAGTCGAACCGCAGCCGGCCCGGCGCGTTCAGCGAACCCGCCTGGGTGGCCGACTCGCCGAGGAAGTTGCGCATGGTCTGGTGCACCAGGTGGGTTGCGGTGTGCGACCGGGAGATCGCCCGCCGCCGGGACACGTCGATCTCGGCGTACCCGGTCTCCCCGGCGCGCACCTCACCCCGGAGCACCCGGGCCCGGTGCACGATCAGCCCCGGCACCGGCTGCTGCACGTCGAAGACCTCGAGCTGGCCACCGCCGACCGTGATCAGGCCCTGGTCGGGCTGCTGGCCGCCGCCCTCGGCGTAGAACGGCGTGGTGTCGAGCACCAGCTCGATGGTGTCGCCCTCGACCGCCGCGCCCACCTCGGCGCCGCCGGCGAGCAGCGCCCGCACCCGCGACTCCCGGTTCAGCTCGGTGTAGCCGGTGAACTCCACCGGACCACCACCGTCGAGCACCGACCGGTACGCCGACACGTCCGTGTGCCCGGTCTTGCGCGCCTGCGCGTCCGCCTTCGCCCGGCTCCGCTGGTCGGCCATCAGCCGGCGGAAACCCTCCGCGTCGACCTGCAGCCCCTGCTCGGCCGCGATCTCCAGGGTCAGGTCGATCGGGAAGCCGTACGTGTCGTGCAGCTGGAACGCCTTGTCGCCGGAGATGGCCGGCTTGCCCGCCGACTTCGTCTCCGCGATCGCGGTGTCCAGGATCGTGGTGCCCGCGCGCAGCGTGGCGAGGAACGCGTCCTCCTCGGCGTACGCGTACTGGGAAATCCGGCCGAACTCGGCGGCCAGCTCCGGGTACGACGGGGACATGCAGTCCCGGGCCACCGGCAGCAGCTCGGGCAGCGCCCGGTCCTGGTAGCCGAGCAGCCGGACCGCACGGATCGCCCGGCGCATGATCCGGCGCAGCACGTAGCCCCGGCCCTCGTTCGACGGGGTCACCCCGTCGCCGATCAGCATCAACGCGGTGCGCACATGGTCGGCGATCACCCGCAGCCGGACGTCGTCGGGGTGCGACTCGCTGGCCACATGGCCGGAGCGCGCGCCGTACCGCTTGCCGGTCAGCTCGGCGGCCCGGTCCAGGATCGGCCGGACCTCGTCGATCTCGTAGAGGTTGTCGACGCCCTGGAGGATGGAGGCCATCCGCTCCAGGCCCATGCCGGTGTCGATGTTCTTCGCCGGCAGCTCGCCGAGGATCGGGTAGTCCTCCTTGCCGGTGCCCGGACCGCGCTCGAACTGCATGAAGACGAGGTTCCAGAACTCCATGTAGCGGTCCTCGTCGACCGCCGGGCCGCCCTCGCGGCCGTACTCGGGGCCCCGGTCGTAGAACAGTTCGGAGCACGGGCCGCAGGGGCCGGGGATGCCCATCGACCAGAAGTTGTCCGCCCTGCCGCGGCGGACGATCCGCTCGGCGGGCACCCCGACGGACCGCCAGATCTGGTACGCCTCGTCGTCGTCCAGGTAGACCGTCGGCCAGACCCGCTCCGGGTCCAGCCCGAACCCGCCCTGGTCCAGCGGCTTGGTGACCAGGTCCCAGGCGAGCGGGATGGCCCCGTCCTTGAAGTAGTCGCCGAAGGAGAAGTTGCCGTTCATCTGGAAGAACGTGCCGTGCCGGCTGGTCTTGCCGACCTCGTCGATGTCCGGCGTCCGGATGCACTTCTGGACGCTGACCGCGCGGGGGTACGGCGGGCTCTGCTGACCCAGGAAGTAGGGGACGAACTGCACCATGCCGGCGTTGACGAACAGCAGGTTCGGGTCGCTGATGGCGGGCAGCGGAGCGGACGGCACCACGACGTGGCCGTTCGCCTCGAAGTGGGCGAGGTACCGCCGCTTGATCTCCGCCGTCTTCATCGCTGGTGCTCCTCCGGGAAAATCTCTCGGTCGCCGATGCGCGGGTCCTCCCGCAGCTCGGCGAACTGATCGTCGAACGTCTCGCCGCGGGCGAACGCCTCGTGGATCTCCTGCTCGCGCTCGGCCATCCCGACCCGGACGTCCTCCACGAAGCTACGCACCGACTCGACGAGGCCGCCAGCGGATTCCGACAGGCCGCTGGCGATGCCGGCCGGCGTGTACGCCTGCGCGGTGCGGGTCGCCTTGCGCACCACCAGCACGCCCACGGCCAGCCCGACGCCCAGCCAGAACAACCGCCTCATGCTCTCATCCTCCTGGTCAGCGGTTGCCGCGCTTGGCGGCCCGGCGCTGCTGCTTGATGGTGTCGCGTACCTCGCGCTCGGTCTCCGCGTGCCGGCGCGCCGAGGCCGCCCGGCGCACGCCGTAGCCGAACGCGGCCACCTTCACCAGCGGGTTCGCGGCGGCGGCGGACACCACGGTGGCCAGGTTCGCCACGTTGGCGGTGACGTTCTGCGCGTGGGTGGTCATGGTGTCCACCTTGGCGAGCTGGAGGTTGACCCCGTCGAGGGAGGTCTGCACCTGCTCCAGGGCGACGTTGACGTTCTTCACGGTGGTGTTGACGTCGCCGAGCAGCGGCGTGGTGCGCTCGTTCAGGTCGTTGATCATGCGGGTCGTCGCGTCCACGGTGTGCCGCAGCCGCAGGATCGGCACCGCCAGCACGAGCACCAGCATCAGGAACGCGCCGGCCGCGATCAGCGCAGCGATCTGTCCACCATCCACGCGCATGTCCTCCTCAAGCAGGCGTTCCGGGATCCGACTCCCGGAACGCGCGACCGTCCCGCCCACTCGCCCCACGTCGACCCACCACCGGTCGACGGGCGCCCGCGGGCCCGCCAGCCCCAGACCCTACCGTCCGTGATGGAAACCGGCTCAGGACGGTGAGGGTGTGAGTTCGCCCAGTGGATCGTCGGTGAGGGTGGGGAACGGATCCTCACCGGTGAGTGACGGGTCAGTGCTGGGTTGTGGTCGGGTCCGCTCGTCGTCGATCGCGTTGCGCACCTTCACCGACACCAACGAGCCGGCACACTTCCCCGCTGCGGGCGAGGGCGCCGAAGACGGCGCCGGTTGACCGTTGACCGGCGGCAGGGCGCAGGTGGGCTCGCGTACCCAGAGGTCGAGGGTGAGTTCGTCCCGGCGCCAGCAGGTGTAGCTGCCCTTGGCCGGCTGCTCCGGGCAGCGGGTCACCTTCCACCGCCGCCAGCCGTCCCGGGCCAGCGCCGCCTCGTAGGCCTGGGCCGTCTCCTTCGGCGCCCGCTCGGACTCCACGGTCCGCTCCCGCAGCCGGCAGTCCTGCAGGCACCAGCGGCTGCCGCTGACGTTGTCGACGGTCTTCACGGTCGCCCAGCTCGGCACGTCGAGCGCGTCGAGGGAGTCGAAGACCGGGTCCCGGCTGAGCGTGCGGAGGCCGAAGTAGAGCGGCACCGCGCCGAGCAGCAGCAGGCTGACCAGCGCGAGGATGCCCATCCGCAGGCGACGCCGCTCGCGCATCTGCCGGCGCAGCTCGGACCGGGCGCCGCGCAGGCCACCGGCCGGCGTCGGGTCGTCCTCCGGCGGCTCCGAACCGGCCCGCCGCAGCGCCGGGCCGGCCTGGTCCGCCGGTTGCGGTCGCGCACCGACCGGCTCCCCCTGCGGTACGACCGCGGCCGCCCGCGCCACCGCGGGCGCGTTCCCGGGGCGACCGGGCGGCGGTACGGAGGCCGCGCCGCGTGGTTCCGGGTGGCCCGGCTCCCGCTGCGGTGCGGTCGACCGGCCGGCCGACGGCTCGTCGGTTCCGCCGGGGCGGGCCACCGGTGCGGCCGCCCGGGCCACCGCCGGCTGCCCGGCCGCCGTGCGGGGGCCGGGCTCGGCACCGCCGGGCGGGGGGCCGAACCGGTCCGCCGCCCGGCGGTGCCGAGC
>NZ_QGKS01000122.1 GCF_003172935.1 Micromonospora sicca
GGGACGCCGTGGTCGGCACGGCCGGCGGGGGAAGGGTGCCGGCCACGGAGCGGGCGGTAACGGGATCACTGCCGCCGGTGCGCGGCGACTCAGTGCTCACTGGCGCGGCTCCGCCCGCCGCGGCTTGGGGCGCTGGCGCCTGCGACCCCAGGGGTGAAAGGGCGGCGGTGACGGGTGCCCGATTCGCAGCCACCAACGGCTCCGGCAGCACTGCGGATCGCGGTGGGGTGTCGACACTTGCCGCCGCATGCGCCGGACCCTCCTCGACGGACGCCGGGAGCGGCGACGCAAGCCGCGGCTCGACGGCGGTCGAGGAGAGCGTCGGCGTCACCCCCGCGTCCGGCGGGGCGGACGAGTGCGGGGACGAGACCGGGTCGACGGCGACCGAGGCGGACGTGGCCGACGCCGGATACGGGACAGCAGGTGACGGGGCGTCCTGGACGACCGGCCCGTCGACCGACGGCGCCCCGACCGACGCGGCGGCAATCGGTCCGGACTGAGGGCCGGACATCTGGGAGGAGGTCGCTTCGCTGCCAGGCCCGCTGCCGGCCACATGTGTCCCGGCCGCGGCTGGTTCCGGCGCGCTCGCACCGAGGGTGTCCGGCGCTGATGTGTCCGCGCCGGGGGCGAGGTCAGCCGCACCGCTGAGGCCCGTCGGCGGCGTGATGCCGTCGAGGGCGGCCATCCGCCCGTCGAGTCGTTGGTGCAGCGCGTTGTCCACCTGGCCGGTGGCCGCGCCACTCACGCCCGAGACGGCCGCCCGGGCCAGGTCCTCCAGCGAGGCTCCCTGTCCGGTGACCAGGCCGGCGGCGCCCTCGGCGAGGGTCTCGCCGGTCAACTCCCGGCCGAGGTGCTCGCCGACCACGGCGAGCCGCCCGTTCGGGTGCCGACCCAGCCCGGCGAGAGGTGCCACCGCGCCACCAGCGAGACCACCCATCGCCGACGTGCCGACGTCGGCGACATCCAGGCCGTGCCGACGCCCGTTGGAGTTCTGGTAGGCCTGGGTGGCGAGACTGACGCCCGCCTCCTGTCCCGCCTCGACGAGCCCGCCGAGGACGGCACGGCGGGCGAATCCGCGTACCCCGCTCTTGACGACCTCCTTCGCGGCCCGCTCGCTGGCCTCCTCCAGGCCCTCCTTCAGAGCCTTGCGGGCGAGCTGCGTCATGAGCCGCTTGAAGATCTGCTGCACCACCATCCGGGTGGTGGTGATCGCCACGCCCGCCGCGGGCGAGGCCGCGCCGGCGGTGAGAACCGTCGCGACCGCCAGCGAGAGCAACTCGACGACCAGGATGCCCAGCTCGATCCAGACTTCGAGCTTGGCACCCTCGATGTCGCAGCCGCACGACTCGACCAACCGTCCGAGCTCGCCGGTGACCGCGAGCAGGACGGGCAGCGGCGCCTCGTCGCCCTCGGCCACCCGCCGCCACGCGGTGTCGAAGGCTTCGGCCACCGCGCCGATGCCGCCGTAGCCGCTGCGCACCTCGGACGCCGCCGAGGTCGCGTCGTCACGCGGACCGGCCAGGACGGCGGCGACGCCGTACCACTGGTCGGCAAGGTCCCAGACGGCACGCTCGTTCCCCTCGGGCCATTCCACCCCGACGACCCAGTCCAGGGCCTCGTAGATCCAGCCGGGCAGGTCCCAGGGGGAGTAGTCGAGCGGGTGCGGGATCGGGCTGGGCAGGATGCTCACGCGCGGATCCTCCGGAGGTCAGCGCCGGTGTCGCTGCGGGAACTGGTGCTGGTCGGGAATGCGGTCGAGCTGGCGACCGGTCGCCTCGTCGCTCTCCACGGTCGCGGCGACGGATCGGGCCACGTCGGCGCCGAGCCCCTCCAGCGAGCGGCCGACCACCTCCCAGGCGCGCAGCAGCGTCTCCTCGTAGCGGCGATACTGCTTCTCGAAGGCCGCGCCGATGTCGTCCCGACCCCAGGGCCGCTCGGCGCTCGCGCCGGCGATCGCCCCACCCACCCGTCGCCGGGAAGTGGTGACCGCCTCACCCGCGAGCGTCAGGCCCGTTCCGCCGCGCCGGGCGCGGTCAGGGTCCAGCCAGAGCCGTCCGTCGGTCACGGCGGTCACTCTCCATGCCGAAGGACGGTGTCCGCGCGGCTCAGGAGGGCATTGAAATCGTTGGTACGCAAGAACTCCACCGACGGCGAGCCGGCCGGCAGATAGCCGGCGACCAGTTCCTGGGTCGCGTGGACCGCAGCGGCGGACGCCCGATGGATGGTGGTGGTGATCTTTCGGCTCAACGCCCTGGCATCGCGATCGTGAAAGACCGAGGGCTCGACGTCCACACTGATCAGTTCGCCTCGCGCGCCGACGGTCGCGATCACCTGCCCGTCGTCGGAGCGCTCGGTCACCCGCAGCTCAGCGAGCTTGACCTGGAGTTCGTCCAATCCGGACCGAAGTCGCCGGTACTGGCCGTACACCTCGTCGAACCGCGCCCGCAGCGCGCGGTTCGCGTCCCGGTCCACACTCTCGGTCAACGCCGCCCCTCTCCGTCACGGTCGGTAGGGCCGACCATACCGGGTGCCACGGAATCCGTGGGGTCCGGTAATTTCAGGGTGTGATCGAGCGTCAGCAAGCCGAGCAACTGGCCGCCGTCTGGGCACAGCGGGACTCCGAACGACTGGGGTTCCCGTGCACGCCGGTGGTCGAGGAGTTCGACCTCGGCTACCTCATCACCTCCCGGGTCGCCGTCGAGGCGCGCGCGCTCCCCGGCGACCCGCCGACCACCGTCGTGGACAAGGAGACCGGAGACATCTCCACCTGGCCGCGCCTGCCCTTCCCTGCCGTCGAGCAGATGTACCGGCAGCGGCGACCGATCGAACCCCGCGCTCCCCGCACGGTGGACCCGACCAACCAACTGCTCCGCGAGATCACGCGACTGCCCACGCCGGGCGCCGCGGCCCACCTCACCCTCGACGGTCGCGTCCACCGGGCCTTCGGCGCCAAGGGCGAAGTCGAGCTGCGGCACCACCGGTTGGTGCGGGCGTACCTCGACGAGTTGCCACCCGGGCACCTGGTACGCGGCGGCGAGCGGCACGCCGAGATGATCGTCGTCTCCGACGTCCTGCACGAGTACGACCACAGCCGGGCAGCCGAGGGCCTTGCTCCGCTGACATGGGAAGAGGCAGCGACGCTGCTGGGCAGCGCCCAGATCGAGATCTTCCGGATCCGCGAGGCCGGCGACCCGACCGGCGGGGCCACCGAGACCCCCTGCGACTCGTGCATCAACTTCCTGGTGCGCTTCAACGCGCTGCCGTGGTCCAACCTCGCCTACACCACCGAGCGGCAGACCGAACCCCAGACCGACCCCGAGCCGGGGCGGTTCGCGCCGGAGGTCGCGAGCGCGCTGGTGGCCGCTGGCTGGCGTCCCCATTTCGGCGACGAGGTCCTGGCGCAGGCGGCGGTTCGCGACGTCACCGCGGTGACCGGCACCAGGCACGCGCACGCCGTGTTCCCGGCGGTCCTGCCGACGATCACCGCCTTCCCCGGCCTGGAGAGCCCGCGCCGCGGCCCCGGTGAACAGGTATGGATCTCCAGGTTCGACATTCACCCTTGGGAGATGGGCCACACCGCCGACACGCTTGCCGACTTCGGAGCCGTCCTCGGTGCTCGGCTCTTTCCGTTGGGCACGGAGCGCGGTGACAGCATCATCGCCGTCGACGAGCACGGCCGGATCTTCGCGCTCGACCAGGCCGGCGAGTGGTTCCTCGGCCCGGACATCGACGCCGCCCTGACCACCCTGCTGCTCGGCCGGGCCCCTGCCCGCGTACGCGACGACGGCACCTGGTGACGAAGCACTTCACCGGCCTGTCCGCGCCGGGACCGAGCGTCACCGATCGCGCCACCGCCGCCCGGGCCGCCTGCCGCTACCCCGACGCCCAGGCCGCCGCCCAGATCCGCCCCGGCCGGAGCGCGACGGACTCAGCCGGTGAGCACTACAGCGCCACTCCGGTCAGGACCATGACGCGCGGCTCGGTGTAGTCGTCCATCGCGCTGCGCAGCCCCTCGCGTCCGACCCCGCTCCCCTTCACCCCGCCGTACGGCATCTGGTCGGCCCGGTACGACGGCACGTCCCCGACGATCACCCCGCCGACCTCCAGGCTGCGCGCGGCGGCGAAGGCGGTCTGCAGGTTGTGCGTGAACACGCCCGCCTGCAATCCGTACGCCGAGTCGTTGACGGCGGCGAACGCGGCCTGGTCGTTCTCGACCGGGCCGACCACCAGCACCGGCCCGAACACCTCCTCCGCGCACACCTTCGCGTCCGCCGGCACCCCGGACAGCACGGTCGGCGGATAGGTGGCGCCGTCGCGCCGCCCGCCCACCTCGATGGTGGCCCCGGCGGTGACGGCCTCGTCGACCCACGCCTCGACCCGCCGCGCGGCGTCCTCGGAGACCAGCGGACCGACGTCGGTCAGCGGGTCGGCCGGGTCGCCCGTCCGCAGCTCCTCGATCGAGGCGATCAGCCGGGGCAGGAAGCCGTCGTAGATCCACTCGTGCACGTACACCCGCTGCACCGCGATGCACGACTGCCCGGCCTGGTAGTTGGAGAAGGTCGCGATCCGGTGCGCGGCGAAGGTCAGGTCCTCGTCGGAGTTCCAGTCCTCGCAGATCACCGCCGCCGCGTTGCCGCCCAGCTCCAGGGTGACGTGCTTCTCCGGCACCTGCCGGCGGATGGCCGCCCCGACCGGGCCGGAGCCGGTGAACGACACCACCGGCAGCCGCGGGTCGGTGACCAGTTCGGCGGCGCGCTCGTTGGGCAGCGGGAGCACCGAGAACATCCCCTCGGGCAGCTCGGTCTCGGCCAGGATCTCGCCGAGCAGCAGCGCCGACAGCGGGGTGGCCGGGGCGGGCTTGACGATGATCGGTGCGCCGACGGCGATGGCCGGCGCGACCTTGTGGGCGACCAGGTTCAGCGGGAAGTTGAACGGCGCGATGCCCAGCACCGGCCCCTTCGGCACCCGCCGGACCAGCGCGATCCGCCCGGTGGCGGCCGGGTCGGTGTCGAGGCGCTGCAGCTCGCCGGAGAAGCGCCGGGCCTCCTCGGCCGCCCACCGGAACGTCGACACCGCGCGGCTCACCTCGGCCCGCGCCCACTTCACCGGCTTGCCGTTCTCGGCGGTGATCAGCTCCGCGACCTCCTCGGCCCGCTCGGCGAGCCGCCGGGAGACGTGGTCCAGGGCCACCGCCCGCGCGTGCGCGGGCAGGGCCGCGGCCTTCGCGGCCACCCCGGCCGCTGCCGCGACGGCGGCTTCGACCTGGTCGGCCGTGGCGAGGGTGGTACGCCCCACCGTCCGGCCGTCGTACGGGTGGGTGACGGTCAGCTCGCCCTCGCCGTGGGCGGGGCGGCCGGCGACGTAGAAGGCTCTGGGCTCCACACCTCGGCAGCCTAGACGACGCAGAGCCGCGCGGAAACAGTTGCCCAGGGCCTTGTCTGCCGCGAATTCAGTAGCGAAGATGGCAGTCAGATTGCGATAACCTCCGCTGACCTCACCCCCGGCCACCCCTCGGAGACTTCTGATGAGCGACCAGCAGCAGCTGCGCAACTTCGTCAACGGCGAGTACGTCGACCCGGTGGACGGCGGCTACGCCGACCTCATCGACCCCTGCACGGGCGAGGTCTTCGCCCAGGCGCCGGTCTCCGGGGCGGCGGACGTAGACGCGGCGATGAAGGCCGCCGCGACCGCCTTCGAGAGCTGGCGGGACGCCACCCCCGGCGAGCGGCAGAAGGCCATGCTGAGGCTCGCCGACGCGGTGGAGGCCCGCGCCGCCGAACTGGTCGACGCCGAGGTACGCAACACCGGCAAGCCCCGCCAGCTCACCGCCGACGAGGAGCTGCCCCCGGCGGTGGACCAGTTCCGCTTCTTCGCCGGCGCCGCCCGCCTGCTCGAAGGCCGTTCGGCCGGCGAGTACCTGGCCGGCCACACCTCGTACGTGCGGCGCGAGCCGATCGGCGTCTGCGCCCAGGTGACGCCGTGGAACTACCCGCTGATGATGGCGGTCTGGAAGATCGCCCCGGCCCTGGCCGCCGGCAACACGGTGGTACTGAAGCCGTCGGACACCACGCCGGTGTCGACGCTGCTGCTGGCCGAGATCGCGTCGGAGTTCTTCCCGCCGGGCGTGTTCAACGTGGTCTGCGGCGACCGGGACACCGGTCGTACCCTCGTCTCCCACCCGACCCCGCAGCTGGTGTCGATCACCGGCTCGACCCGCGCGGGCATGGAGGTCGCCTCCGCCGCGGCCCCCGACCTCAAGCGAACCCACCTGGAGCTGGGCGGCAAGGCCCCGGTGGTGGTCTTCGACGACGCGGACATCGCGGCGGCGGCCGAGGCGATCGCGGTGGGCGGCTACTTCAACGCCGGCCAGGACTGCACCGCCGCGACCCGGGTGCTCGCCGGCCCCGGCGTGTACGACGACTTCGTGGCCGCCCTCGCCGAGCAGGCCCGGAACACCAGGACCGGCGCGCCGGACGACGAGGACGTGCTCTACGGCCCGCTGAACAACGCCAACCAGCTCGCCCGGGTACGCGGCTTTTTGGACCGGCTGCCGGACCACGCGAACGTCGAGACCGGGGGATCCCGGCAGGGCACGCGGGGTTACTTCTACGCCCCCACGGTGGTCAGCGGAGTGCGCCAGCAGGACGAGATCATCCAGGACGAGGTGTTCGGCCCGGTCATCACGGTGCAGCGCTTCTCCGACGAGGACGAGGCGGTGCGCTGGGCCAACGGCGTCGACTACGGCCTGTCCGCCTCGGTCTGGACCAAGGACCACGGCCGGGCGATGCGGATGACCCGCCGGCTCGACTTCGGCTGCGTCTGGGTGAACACCCACATCCCGTTCGTCTCCGAGATGCCGCACGGCGGCTTCAAGCACTCCGGGCACGGCAAGGACCTGTCGGTCTACAGCCTGGAGGACTACACCCGGATCAAGCACGTCATGCACAACATCGAGGGCTGACCTGTGAGCGCGAGGAGCGAGCCGGGGTTGCGAGCCCCGCAGCCGCGGACGAAGGAAGGCGCAGCATGACTTCTTCTGACGAGCTGCACAAGCGGCGCGGGGCGGCGGTGGCGCGCGGCGTCGGCAGCACCGTCTCGTCCTACGTGGACCGGGCGGGCGGCGGCACCATCACCGACGTCGACGGGCGGGAGTGGATCGACTTCGCCGCCGGCATCGCCGTCGCCAACGTGGGCAACGCCGCGCCGAAGGTGGTCGAGGCGGTCCGGGCGCAGGTCGAGCGCTTCACCCACACCTGTTTCATGGTCGCGCCGTACGAGTCGTACGTGGCGGTCTGCGAGCAGCTCAACGCGCTGACCCCGGGGGACTTCGAGAAGCGCTCGGCGCTGTTCAACTCCGGCGCCGAGGCGGTGGAGAACGCCGTCAAGATCGCCCGGCACGCCACCGGGCGGCCGGCGGTGGTGGTCTTCGACCACGCGTATCACGGTCGGACCAACCTGACCATGGCGCTGACCGCGAAGAACATGCCGTACAAGCACCGGTTCGGGCCGTTCGCCGGGGAGATCTACCGGGTGCCGATGTCGTACCCACTGCGTGACGGCGGCCTGTCCGGGGCGGAGGCGGCAGCCCGAGCCGTGGAGATGATCGAGAAGCAGGTCGGGGCGGAGAACGTGGCCGCGCTGCTGATCGAGCCGATCCAGGGCGAGGGCGGCTTCGTCGTACCGGCGGAAGGTTTCCTGCCGGCGCTGCGCGAGTGGGCGACGTCCACCGGGGTGGTCTTCGTCGCCGACGAGATCCAGACCGGGTTCTGCCGGACCGGGGACTGGTTCGCCTGCCAGCACGAGGGCGTCGAGCCGGACCTGATCACGCTGGCCAAGGGCATCGCCGGCGGCCTGCCCCTGGCCGCGGTGACCGGGCGGGCGGAGCTGATGGACGCGGTGCACGTCGGCGGCCTCGGCGGCACGTACGGCGGCAACCCGATCGCCTGCGCCGCCGCGGTGGCCGCCATCGAGACCATGCACGAGCTGGACCTGGCCGCCGCCGCGCGACGGATCGAGCGGGTGATGGGCGACCGGTTGCGCGCCATCGCCGCCCGCGACCCGCGGGTCGCCGAGGTACGCGGCCGGGGCGCGATGCTCGCCATGGAGCTGGTGCGGCCCGGCACCCTGACCCCCGATCCGGCCGCCACGGCGGCGGTGTCGGCGGCCTGCCACGCCGCCGGCCTGCTCACCCTCACCTGTGGCACGTACGGCAACGTGCTGCGCTTCCTGCCCCCGCTGGTCATCTCCGACGACGAGCTGGCCCGGGGCCTGGACATCCTGGACGCCGCCTTCGGCTGATCCGGCCCGCCGCCGCCACCGGAACCCGTCCCTCGACAGAGGGGCGGGTTTCGTCGTTCCGCTGGCGCGCATCCTGTCTTATAGTCTTACTGTCGTAGTACAACAGGAAGGCCATCGGGTGATCGAGTTCGTGCTGGACGGCCGGTCCAAGGTGAACACCTACGTGCAGCTGATCCAGCAGGTCAAGCAGGCCCTGCGGGTGGGGCTGCTGACGCCGGGCGACCAGCTGCCGAAGGTCCGCGACGTGGCGCAGTCGCTGGCCATCAACCCGAACACGGTGCTGAAGGCATACCGCGAGTTGGAGATCGAGGGCCTCGTGGAGGGGCGTCCCGGCGTGGGCACGTTCGTCCGCCGCACCCTCGCCGGCTCGTCGCTGCCCCACCAGGCCGAGCTGCGCGAAGAACTGGTGGCCTGGCTGCACCGTGCCCGCGGCGCCGGGCTGACCCCCGAAGACGTCACCGCCCTGGTCGAGACCACCATGCGGGCCGCGCTGGCCGCCGAGGCACCGCGCGCCGAGCCCGCCTCAGCAGGATGAGAGGACACCGAATGGACATCGCGCTGGAGGCCGACCAGCTCGGCAAGCGGTACGGGAGAACCTGGGCGCTGCGGGACTGCTCGCTGCGCCTTCCCGCCGGGCGGATCGCCGCACTCGTCGGCCCGAACGGCGCCGGCAAGAGCACCCTGCTGCACCTGGCGGTGGGCCTGCTCCGGCCCGACGCCGGCGCGGTGCGGATCTTCGGCGAGGCGCCGTACGACAACCCGGCGGTCCTGCCCGAGATCGGCTTCGTGGCCCAGGACACCCCGCTCTACCGGGACTTCACCGCGGCGGAGCTGGTCCAGCTCGGCGGCCGGCTGAACAAGCGCTGGGACGCGGCGCTCGCCCGTAACCGGCTGGCCCAGCTCGGCATCCCGCCCAAGCTGCCGGTCGGCAAGCTCTCCGGCGGTCAGCGCGCCCAGGTTGCGCTGGCCCTCGCGCTGGCGAAGCGGCCCCGGGTGCTGCTGCTCGACGAGCCGGTCGCCAGCCTGGACCCGTTGGCCCGCAGGGAGTTCCTGCAGTCGCTGATGGGCAGCGTCGCCGAGTCCGAGACCACCGTGCTGCTCTCCTCGCACCTGCTCGCCGACCTGGAACGGGTCTGCGACTACCTGATCGTGCTCAACGCCGCCCAGGTGCAGCTCGCCGGCGCGGTCGACGACCTGGTCGCCTCGCATCGGCAGCTGGTCGGCCCGCGGCACGACGGCGGCCCGATCGGCGGCGTCAACGGGGTGGTCCGGGCCAGCCACACCGACCGGCAGTCCACGCTGCTGGTCCGCACCGACGGCCCGGTCACCGATCCCGCCTGGACGGTGCGCGACGTCGGCTTGGAGGACGTCGTCCTGGCCTACCTGGCCGACGGCGCCACGCAGACCAGGCACAGCGAGTGGGGGGTGCCGGCATGATCTGGCTGACCTGGCGGCAACACCGCAAGCAGGCGTTCTTCACTCTGCTGGGGTTCGCGGCGCTCGCCGCCCTGATGGTGCCGATCGGCCTGTCGATGCGGCACACCTTCGCCGACCTCGGGCTGGCGGAGTGCGTAGGCCAACTGAGCGACCCGGACGTGACCGCGGCGACCCGAGACAGCTGCGAGGCGGGTTTCCGCCGCTTCACCAACCAGTACGGCAGCCTCAACCTGGTGGCCGTACTGCTGCTCACCCTGCCGGTGCTGGTCGGTCTGTTCTGGGGCGCCCCGCTGGTCGCCCGGGAGGTGGAGCACGGCACGCACCGCTTCATCTGGACCCAGGGCGTCGGCCGGACCCGCTGGGCGCTGGTGAAGTTCGGGCTGGTCGGCGCGGCCGTGGTGGCCCTCGCGGTCTGCTACGGGCTGGGCATGTCCTGGTGGGTCGACCCGCTGACCCACGCCGCCCGGGAGGGCCGGCTCGGCCTGATCGTCTTCGACCTGCAAGGCGTGGTCCCGATCGGCTACACCCTCTTCGCCGTGGCGCTCGGCATCTTCACCGGCACGGTGTGGAAGCAGATGCTGCCCGCCATGGGCATTACCCTGGCCGGGTTCATCGGCGTACGGGCGGTGGTGGCGATCCTGGCCCGGCCGCACTACCAGCCCGCCCGGACCCTCACCTTCCCGATCGAGGGGACCGGGGAGCCGTTGACGGAGCGCGGCGACTGGATCCTCTCCCAGGGCATCCGCGACGCCGACGGGACGATGGTGGCGGCGGACACCCAGATCATGTGCCCGCCGGGCGGGAAGGGACCGGACGGCCGGGCCTGCGGTGCCGAGCTGGGCCTGGGGCCCGGCGCCTACAACTGGCAGCTCTACCAGCCGGCGGGCCGGTTCTGGCTGTTCCAGGGCATCGAGACCGGCATCTTCGTCGCGCTCGCGGCGCTCCTGCTCTACCTGGCCGTCCGCCGCATCCGTCGCATCGCCTGACGACCGCCGGCGCTCCTCGGTGGAACACCATGGGTGCCACGGCACCTCGGAGACACCCATGGTGTTCCACCGGCCGCCGGGCCGGGGCGCCGCCGCGCCGGCGGGCACCCCGGCACCAGGCGGCAACCGCGGGGCGGCGTGATCAGCGGAGCAGCTCCACCGCGTTGCGGCGGACCAGGTTCTTGCCCGGCTCGCGGATCAGCTCCATCGCGGCGGCGTTGAGCAGCACACAACTGCCCGACGGGCCGGTCACCGGCACCGTCACGACCTTGCCGTTGTCCAGGTTGGTCACTCGCAGCCGGGTGCCGACCGGGAACTGTCCGCTGGTCGCAGCGGGCGCGCCACCCTCGGCGGAGAACGTGATCGCTCCGGTGCAGACGCTCTGCCCGGCCGGTGCGCTCACCCCGCCGCCGGGCCCGGCGGCACCGGGCTGCGCGTCACCCGGCCGGGTCTGGCCACCGGCCGGCCCGCCGCCACCCGGCTGCGCCGCCCCGCCGCCACCGTCCAGGCGCTCCACCAGGTTGCGCCGGATGACGTTCTTGCCCGGCTCCCGGACCAGGTCCATCGCCGCCGCGTTGAGCAGCACACAACTGCCCGACGGGCCGGTAACCGACACCGTCGCCGCCTTGCCGTTGTCCAGGTTCGTCACCCGCAGCCGGGTGCCGACCGGGAACCGGTCGCTGGTCGCCGCGGGCGCCCCGCCCTCGGCCGAGAAGGTGACCGACCCCTGGCAGGCGCTCTGTCCGGCGGGAGTGGTGTCGGCGAAGCCGAACCCGGTCCCGACCGCCACCGCCGCCGCCGCGACCGCCGCCACCCCGGCCGCCAGTACGTGCTTCCGCTGCACCCTCACCGCATCTCCCGTCGTCCGATGTCCTCTGACGACTGCCGGTACGGGCTGGGAGCGCTGCCGGGATCAGCGACACCGGCCGGAAAGTTACCTGAATCACTGTGGCCGACGGATGCCCAGCGTGCTTTGCATCGGCAGCAACCCGGACGCCACCACCGCTCCGGTCAGCGGGGCCACGAGCTGCGCGAACCGGCCGACCGCCGGGCCGAGCGCCCGCCAGGGTGCCGCCGCCAGGTCGTCCGTACGCCGTTCCACCTCGTCGCGCAGCCGGTGGCCGGCGTCGGTCGCCAGCCCGGCGGCGTCCACCAGGCCCCGCGCGGCGAGCCGGTCCCGGGCGGCGGCCCACTCCTCGTCGGTCCAGCGCCGGCTGGCGAAGACCTCGACCGGTGCGGCGCCCACGGCGGCGAAGGAGACCAGCGCCTCGGTCGGGTCGAGGCCGGCGGTGAGCAGCGCGGCCACGTGCCCGTCGCCGCGGTGCTCGCGGAGGATGGTGGCGGCCTGCCAGAGCGCCAGGTGCGGGGCGTCCGGCCAGGGCAGGTCGGCGTTGGCGGCGGCCAGCGGACGCCCGGCCAGGTCGGCGGCCTGGGCGGCGCGGCGGGCCAGCGCGGCGGCCTCGGTCAGCTCGGGCGAGTCGACCCGGTCGCCGAGCAGGGCACGTAGCGTCCGGTCCATCCCGGACAGTCGCGCGTCGAGCACCTTCGCCGGGTCGGCGACGGACCAGACCGCCGGGACGTACTCGGCGACCATGCGGGGGCTGAAGCTGTAGTAGGTGGCCGTGACCAGCTCGGGCCCGGCCGCGCCGAGCGGGGCGGAGCGCAGGGCGAAGTAGCCCGGCCAGCGCTCGTCCGTGGCCAGGCCGAGGGTCGCGGCCTCCTCGGTGAGCTCCGGCGCGTAGTAGACCAGCGCGTGCACCGGCTCGATCAGCTGCCACAGCTGCCGCACCATGGTGGGTTCCATTCGGACCTCCCCGATCAACCTCATCTTGTCATCGTCAAGTTTGTCCCGAGGACGCGAACTTGTCAATGTAAAGTTTGAGGAAGAGACATGGGCCCGGCGTGAACCAGGCCCACGTGGAGAGATCAGATGTCGTTGTGCCAGCCGCGGCTGATCTCACCGGCGGGCCGCGGCTCGCCCTTGGCCACCACCCGCCAGAAGCGGTCCGGCTCGGCGTGGTCGCGCAGCGAGAGCTCGGCGCCGACCCGCACCCGGCGGTCGTCGCGTACCCAGGCCACCAGATGGCGGTCGTCGCTGACCAGTTGGAGCTGCACCATCATCCGTTCCCGCGCCCCGACCATCACGACCACCCTTCCCGTGCCACCACGCCGCCGCGCCCTGCGGGGGCGGGACACAGCATGAAGGGGCGTCGATCGATCGGGCAACCGGTATTGGCGATCGTGGGTGAGGTGGGTCACCATGGGCGCGAGGAGGTCGCCGATGGCTGACCCGTGGCTCGCCCTGGAATTCGGCGCCGATCCGGCCGAGCGGATCGCGCAGGTCGGCGCCGCCCACGAAGCCTTCCTCACCGGCGACGCCGAACCACAACTGGTACGCGAGGTGGTCCGGCACTCGTGGCGCCGCTCCGCCCAGGCGCTCCTCGACCCGGAGGCCACCGCCCCGGTGGACCTCAGCGACGACGCGCTGGAGAGCTACCGCGCCGCCCATCCCCTCGCTCAGGTGCTGCCGCTCTTCCGTGACCTGCTCGGCGGCATCGCCCAGGACGGCGCGCACCTGATGGCGGTCTGCGACGCCTACGGGCGGCTGCTCTGGGTGGAGGGACATCCGGGGGTGCTCCGGCACGCCGAGCGGATGAACTTCATCCCCGGCGCCCGCTGGGACGAGGCGCACGCCGGCACCAACGCCCCCGGCACCGCCCTCGCCGTCGACCACAGCGTGCAGATCTTCGCCACCGAACACTTCGTCCGGCCGGTGCAACGCTGGACCTGCGCCGCCGCGCCCATCCACGACCCGGCCACCGGGCGGCTGCTCGGCGCGGTCGACATCACCGGCGGCGACCACCTGGCCAACCCGCAGAGTCTCGCCCTGGTCCGGGCCACCGCCCGGGCCGCCGATGCGTTCCTCGCCCAACCCCTCGACCCGGCCGTGGTCACCGTCAGCGCGCTCGGCCGCGACGAGGCGGAGCTGCGCGTCGGCGGTCGGCGGATCCGGCTCGGCCGCCGGCACAGTGAACTGCTGGTGCTGCTCCTCGACCACCCCGAGGGGCGCACCGGCGAACAGCTCGGCCTCGACCTGTACGGCGACGACCGGCTGCACCCGGTCACCCTGCGCGCCGAACTGTCCCGGCTGCGCCGGGCGCTCGGCCCGGAACTGCTCGACTCCCGGCCGTACCGGCTGCGCGGGACCGTGCACGCCGACTTCCGTACCGTCACCGAGCTGCTCGACCGGGGCGACCCGGCGGGGGCGCTCCAGGCGTACGGCGGGCCGTTGCTGCCCGGGTCGGACGCGCCGGGAGTGACGCGACTGCGCCGGCTCATCGACGGGCAGCTCCGCGCGGCCGTGCTGGCGACCGCTGACCCGGCGCTGCTCGCGGCCTGGACCGCGACGCCCGCCGGGGCCGACGACCTCACCGCCTGGCAGGCCCTGGCCCGGGCCTTGCCGCCGGGTGCGCCGCGTCGGCCCCTCGCGGTGGCGCGCGTCCACCAGCTCTCCCGGGAGTACGACCTGCCGCGCGCAACGTTGCTGCAACGTCCGCGAAACTAACGTCCCCGCCGTCACCCCAGACGGACGGCGGAGGTACCCATGGCGCGCTACGACGCTCCCACCCACTGGCAGTCCCGCTACGACCACTTCATCGGCGGCGAGTACGTCAAGCCGCACGGCGGCCAGTACTTCGAGAACCCCACCCCGGTCACCGGCCAGACCTTCTGTGAGGTCGCCCGCGGCACCGCCGACGACGTCGAGAAGGCCCTCGACGCCGCGCACGGCGCCGCCGACGCCTGGGGGCGCACCTCGGTCGCCGAACGCGCCCTGATCCTCAACAAGATCGCCGACCGGATGCAGGACAACCTGGAGTCCCTCGCCGTCGCCGAGACCTGGGAGAACGGCAAGCCGGTACGCGAGACCCTGGCCGCCGACATCCCCCTGGCCATCGACCACTTCCGCTACTTCGCCGGGGCGATCCGGGCCCAGGAGGGCAGCCTCGGCGAGATCGACGACGACACCGTGGCGTACCACTTCCACGAGCCGCTCGGCGTGGTCGGGCAGATCATCCCGTGGAACTTCCCGATCCTGATGGCCACCTGGAAGCTCGCCCCGGCGCTGGCCGCCGGCAACGCGGTGGTGCTCAAGCCCGCCGAGCAGACCCCGGCGTCGATCCACTACTGGCTCTCGCTGGTCGCCGACCTGCTGCCGCCGGGCGTGGTGAACATCGTCAACGGCTTCGGCGTGGAGGCGGGCAAGCCGCTGGCTTCCTCACCGCGGGTGGCGAAGGTCGCGTTCACCGGCGAGACCACCACCGGGCGGCTGATCATGCAGTACGCCAGCGAGAACATCAAACCGGTCACCCTGGAACTGGGCGGCAAGAGCCCGAACATCTTCTTCGACGACGTCAGTGCTCGCTCCGACGAGTTCTTGGACAAGGCGCTCGAGGGCTTCACCATGTTCGCCCTCAACCAGGGTGAGGTCTGCACCTGCCCGTCCCGGGCGCTGATCCAGCAGGGCCACTACTCGGACTTCCTGGCGGCGGCGGTGGACCGGACCAAGGCGGTCAAGCAGGGCCACCCGCTGGACACCGACACGATGATCGGCGCGCAGGCCTCCAACGACCAGCTGGAGAAGATCCTGTCCTACCTGGACATCGGCCGGCAGGAGGGCGCCCGGGTGCTCACCGGCGGTTCACGGGCGGACCTTGGCGGCGAGCTGTCCGGCGGGTACTACGTCGAGCCGACCGTCTTCGAGGGCGACAACTCGATGCGGATCTTCCAGGAGGAGATCTTCGGCCCGGTCGTCTCGGTGACCTCCTTCGCCGACCTCGACGACGCGGTGAAGATCGCCAACGACACGCTGTACGGCCTCGGGGCGGGCGTGTGGACCCGGGACATGAACACCGCGTACCGGGCCGGCCGGGCCATCCAGGCCGGGCGGGTCTGGACCAACTGCTACCACGCCTACCCGGCGCACGCCGCGTTCGGCGGGTACAAGCAGTCCGGCATCGGCCGGGAGAACCACAAGATGATGCTGGAGCACTACCAGCAGACCAAGAACCTGCTGGTCAGCTACTCCACCAAGAAGCTCGGCTTCTTCTGATGGACGCCGTCTCCGACGGGACCGCGGTGCCACTGAGTGCCGTGTCCGACGGGGCTGCGGTGCCCGGTTCGCCGGGTGCCGCGGCGCCGCCGCCCGTGACGGTCACGCCCGCGGCGGCCGAACTGATCCGGTCACTGCGGGGACGGCACGGGCCGCTGATGTTCCACCAGTCCGGCGGCTGCTGCGACGGCAGCGCCCCGATGTGCTACCCGGCCGGCGAGTTCCGCACCGGCGGCTCGGACATCCTCCTCGCGGCGCTCGCCGTGGACGGCGTCCCCGAGCCGGTCGAGTTCTGGATGTCGAAGTCCCAGTGGGACCTCTGGAAGCACACCAGGCTCACCGTCGACGTGGTCCCCGGCCGAGGCAGCGGCTTCTCCCTGGAGGCCCCCGACGGCGTGAGATTCCTGATCCGCTCCCACCTCGCCCCCTGACCCGGTCAGCTCCCCGCCGAGCGCCGTATCGACGACGTCCTCGCCGACCAACCACACCCGGAACGCGAGGACGTCGTCGCCCCTCAGGCGATCTGGCGAAGGTCGTTGCCGTAGTCGAAGATGATCCGCAGCCGGGCACCGAGGGCGGTGGCGTACCGGCTCAGCGTTGCTACCTCGTTGACGTCGAGGTCGCCGTTCTCGATCTGGCTGACCCGTCCGGGTGTGACCCCCATGAGATCGGCGACCTGCCGCTGCGTGAGCCCCAGCCGCTTGCGCTCCTCCGCGAGGTGGAAGGCGCTCACCCACGCTTCGGTCCGGGCCCGCTCGCGCTCGTAGGACGCGTCGTCACCGCCAAGCTCCTGACGCACGTCGTCCCAGTCGTAGAACTCGGTCACGACTCCCCCTTCGCTCACGCTCATTGTCGAGCCAGGCCTTGTAGGCAACCTCCGCCAGCGGGATGTTGTCCTCGTACCACCGCGTCCAGCTGCGCGCCTTGTTGCCCGCCACCAGGAGAACGGCCTGTGACCAGGGATCGAAGACGAAGAGCAGGCGGATCGCCACGTCTCGTCCCGATCTCGGCCGAAGCTCCTTGAGGTTGCCGATGCTGCTCCCGGGGGAGTGTGTCCACGAGAGGTCGCCCCAGACCCGGCCCGATCTCGGCCAGCATGTCCACGGCCACCCTGACACTCTCGTAGGTCTCCGGATCTTCTCGTCGAAGATCCCGAAGCCATTGGCGGACCTCTTTGGTGATCCGAACGACCAGCGTCCCCCGGTGGCAGCACCCATGGCACAACTATAGCCCGAGCTAAACAACCCGGCGAGCGAACGGGGGTCAGCGGGCGTCGAGGAGGGGCTGGGTGGGGTTCCAGGGTGGGCCGCCGGCGGCGTCGCGGCGGCGGCGGGCGATCGCCGACAGGGCCTCCAGGACCACGCGGTTGCCGAGGTAGGCGGTGATGTCGGCGTGGTCGTACGGCGGGGCCACCTCGACCACGTCGACGCCGACCACCGGCAGTTCGTAGCAGACCCGGCGGACCGCGTCGAGGAGCTGGCGGGAGGTCAGGCCGCCGGGCTCGGGGGTGCCGGTGCCGGGGGCCATGCCGGGGTCGACCACGTCCACGTCGACGGAGAGGAAGACGCCCTCGCACTCGTCGGTGGCGATCGCGAAGGCCTCCGACAGGCACTCGTCGAGCCCCCGGGCGACCACCTCGGTCATCTCGTACGAGCGCATCCGCTGCTCGGCCATCCAGGACAGCGTCTCCGGGCCGGGCCAGTAGCCGCGCAGCCCGATCTGGAGGAAGCGGTCGCCGCGCACCGCGCCGGACTCGATGAGCCGGCGCATCGGCTGGCCGTGCCCGTGCAGCGAGCCGAACTCGATGTCCCCGGTGTCGGCGTGCGCGTCGAAGTGCACCAGCGACACCCGGCCGAGCCCGTGCTGCCGGGCCACCCCGGTGGCGTCGGGCAGGGCGATGGAGTGGTCGCCGCCGAGCACGATCGGGATGGCACCGGCCCGGGCCACCGCATGAACGGCCTCTTCCAGGGCCGACAGGGACCGCTCGATGTCGCCGGAGAACATCTCGACGTCACCGGCGTCGTACACCCGGAGGTCCTTCAGGGCGTCGACGCGGAACGCCAGGGACGGGCGGGAGCCGTCGTGCGGCAGGTAGCAGGCCTGGCGGATGGCGGACGGGCCGAACCGGGTGCCGGGCCGGTGCGAGGTGCCCCCGTCGAAGGGCGCGCCGAGGATGACGACGTCCGCGTCCACATAGGTGACAGGCTCGGAAAGAGTGCAGGGCGGCACGCCGAGGAAGGTGATGTCGGGGCCGAACATCGGGCCGTAACGGGTCACCGCTCCTCCATCCCCCACGGCGAACCGTAGCCGGTCAGCAGGTCCAGGAAGGGTACCGGCGGCAGCGCCTCCGGGCCGAGCACGCCGGCGCCGGACCAGGCGCCGGTGGCGAGCAGTTCCAGGGCGACGACCGGGTTGACGGCGGTCTGCCAGACCACCGCCTGGTGGCCGTACTCCTTCATCGACCACTCGTTGTCGACGACGTGGTAGAGGTAGACCTTCCGGGGCCGGCCGTCGACCCCGGTGCCGGTGACGTACGTCCCGGCGCAGGTCTTGCCGCGCATCCGGTCGCCGAGGGTGGCGGGGTCGGGCAGGCAGGCGGCGACGACGTCCCGCGGGGAGACCTGGGCGCCCCGCACCGACACCGGGCGGGTCGAGTCCAGGCCCAGCTTGTGCAGGGTCTTCAGCACCTCGATGAACTCGTCGCCGAGGCCGTACTTGAAGGTGACCCGCTTCGCCTTGACCCACCGCGGGACGAGCAGCACCTCCTCGTGTTCCACGTTGACGCACTCGACGGGACCGATCCCCGCCGGGAAGTCGAAGACCTCCGGCTCGCTGAACGGCGGGGTGGTGTACCAGCCCCGGTCGGCCTCCCAGATGACCGGCGGGTTGAGGCACTCCTCGATGGTGGTCCAGATGGAGAACGACGGCGCGAAGTCGTACCCGTCGACGGTGAGGTTGGCGCCGTCGCGGACCCCGATCTCGTCGATCTCGCTGAACAGCTCGTCGGCGGCGTAGCGGGCGAAGACGTCCGACAGTCCCGGCTCGATGCCGATGCCGCAGAGCGCGAGCCGCCCGGCCTCGGACCAGGCCGAGGAGGCCGCGAACTGCTCGTCGCCGAGCTTCACCCCGGTCTCGGCGTGGGGGCGGGTCGGGTGCGGGTGGGACAGGGACATCGCCATGTCGAGGTAGTCGGCGCCGGCGGCGAACGCGCCGTCGAAGATCGGCATGACGAAGCGCGGGTCGACCGCGTTGAGCACGTGGGTGATCCGGTGCTCCCGGCAGAGCGCGGCGACCGCGTCCGCCGAGGCGGCGTCGACGTGGGCGGCGACGAAGCGGCCGTCGTGCTCGGCGATCGCCCGGGACGCACGGCCCAGGTCGTAGTCGGCGACCACCATGGTCTCGAAGAAGGAGCGGCGGGCGGCGATGGCGACGGCGGCGGAGCCGACGCCGCCGGCGCCGACGAGCAGGATGCGCATCAGGAATCGAACCCCAAACCAAGACGATCGAGCGTACGGAGCCAGAGGTTGCGCCGCCCCTCGCGCGCGTCGGCGCGGGCCAGCGACCAGCGGGTGAGATTGATGCCGGTGGCCCGGAACGGCTCCGGCGGGAACGGCAGTGGTTTGCTGCGCACCAGGTCGAGCCGGGTCAGCGGGGTCTCCTCGCCGCCGAGCAGGTCGAGCATCACCCGGGCGCCGAACCGGGTCGCCCCGACGCCGAGCCCGGTGAACCCGGCGGTGTACGCCAGCCGGCCCTGGTAGGCGGTGCCGAAGAACGGGCAGAACCGGGTGCAGGTGTCGATGACCCCGCCCCAGCGGTGGCTGAACCGCACGTCGGAGAGCTGCGGGAAGGTGGTGAAGAAGTGCTCGGCGAGGGCGGTGAAGGTGACCGTTCGCTGTTCCAGCTCGGGCGCGATCCGGTTGCCGTAGTGGTAGACCGCGTCGTACCCGCCGAAGAGGATCCGGCCGTCGGCGGTGATCCGGTAGTAGTGGAACTGGTTGCCGGTGTCGGCGAGCCCCTGCCGGTTGGTCCAGCCGATCGCCTTCCGCTGCCCGGGCGTGAGCGGCTCGGTCATCAGCGCGTAGTCGTACACCGGGACCAGCCAGGCCCGCAGCCGGCGCAGCAGCGGCGGGAACGCGTTGGTGGCGAGCGCGACCTGCCGGGCGCGGACGCTGCCCGGGGCGGCGTCGGCACCGCCGGCGGTCGCGAGCCGCAGCGCCCCGCCGTCGCGGCGCAGGCCGGTGACCCGGGTGTGCTCGTGGATCCGCACACCGAGGTCGAGGCAGGCCCGGCGCAGCCCCCAGGCCAGCTTCGCCGGGTCGAGCATGGCCACCCGGTCCCGGTCCCACATCCCACCGAGGTACGTCGGCGAGTCCACCTCGGCGCGTACCTCGTCGCGGTCGAGCAGGCGGACGTCGTGGCCGTACCGGCGGGCCAGCTCGGCGTCGGAGGCGAGCCCGGCGAGCTGGTACGGCTCGACGGCCACCGCCAGCTCACCGGTGCGTTCGAACTCGCAGTCGATGCCGTGCTCGGCGACCGCGGCAGCGATGCCGTCCAGGTTCTCCCGGCCGAGCCGTTCCAGCTCGTCGATCTCGCCGGGGAAGCGGTCGACGCCGTTGGCCAGCCCGTGGGTGAGCGAGGCGGCGCAGAATCCGCCGTTGCGCCCGGACGCCGCCCAGCCGCAGGTTCCGGCATCGACCAGGAGCACGTCGCGGCCCGGGTCGGCCCGCTTGGCGAGCAGGGCGGTCCAGAGCCCGGCGTACCCGCCGCCGACGATCAGCAGGTCGGCGGTGTGCGTACCGGTGAGCGGCGGCAGCGGGTCGGGGCGTTCCGGACGGTCGAGCCAGTACGGCACGGGCGCCGCGTCGGCCAACGCCCGGCCGGTATGCGGGAGGTTCATGACCGGCGCTTCGCCCGCCGGCCGCGCAGCGAGCTGACTCCGACCAGCAGCAGCGCGATCACGAACATCGCTGTGCCGATGACGTTCACCTGCGGCGGGATGCCGCGCTGCGCGGCACCCCAGACGTACATCGGGAAGGTGACGGTGGTGCCCGCGTTGAAGTTCGTGATGATGAAGTCGTCGAAGCTGAGCGAGAAGGCGAGCAGCGCGGCGGCCACGATGCCGGGGAGCACCAGCGGCAGGGTGATCCGCCGGAAGGTCTGCCACTCGCTGGCGTAGAGGTCCATGGCGGCCTCCTCCAGCCGGCTGTCCATGCCGGCCAGCCGCGCCTTCACGGTCACCACCACGAACGACACGCAGAACATCACGTGCGCGATGACGATCGTCCAGAAGCCCTGCGGCACCCCGGCGGCGACGAAGAGGGCGAGCAGCGAGGTGCCCATCACCAGCTCGGGGGTGGCCATCGGCAGGAAGATCAGCAGGTTGATCCCGGAGCGGCCCCGGAACCGGTGCCGGACCAGCGCGAACGCCATCAGCGTGCCGAGCACCGTGGAGACCAGGGTGGCGATGAAGCCGATCTGCACGCTGCGCACCACCGAGTCGCACATGTCGGAGGTGGCGCAGGGGTGGGTCCAGTTGTCCAGGGTGAACTCGTTGAAGTCGTACGACAGCCGGCTGGACGGGCGGTTGAACGACAGGCCGGCCACCACGACGATCGGCAGCGAGAGGTAGCCGAGGACCAGCAGGGCGACCCCCATCACCCAGCGGTCGGCCAACCAACGGGAGATTCTCACAGCACCTCCTCCGTGCCGGCCTTGCGCAGGTAGACGAAGACCACCGCGAGGATCGCCGCCATCAGCAGGAACGACAGCGCCGCGCCCTGCGGGTAGTCGAGCCGGACCAGGAACGCCGAGTCGATGAGGTTGCCGATCATGTACTCGTTCGGGGTGCCGAGCAGTTCCGCGTTGATGTAGTCACCGGTGGCCGGGATGAAGAAGAGCAGCGTGCCGGCGATCAGGCCGGGCATCGACAGGGGCAGGGTCACCTTGCGGAACGCCCGCAGCGGGCTGGCGTAGAGGTCGCTCGCCGCCTCCAGCAACCGGTAGTCCAGCCGCTCCAGGCTCGCGTACAGCGGCAACACCAGGAACGGCAGGAAGTTGTACGTCAGGCCGAGCACCACCGCGATCGGGGTGGCCAGCAGCCGCCCGTCCGGGCCGAGCAGGTGCACGTCCCGGAGCAGCCCGACCAGCGCGCCGTTGTCGGACAGGATGGTCTTCCAGGCCAGGGTGCGGACCAGGAAGCTGGTGAACATCGGCGCGACCACGCAGACCAGCAGCAGGTTCTTCCAGCGGCCGGCCTTCTGCGCGATGGCGTACGCCAGCGGGTAGCCCATCAGCAGGGCCAGCACCAGCGCGATCGCCGAGTAGGCGAACGACCGGACGAACTGCGGCCAGTACGCCTGCAAGGCGTCCGGGTAGTTGCCGACCGCCCAGGTCAGCGCGTACCCGGTGGAGAGCGAGCCGCTGGGGTCGTAGAGGCTGGCCGCGGCGAGCTGGAGCAGCGGCAGGGCGAAGAAGATCAGCAGCCAGGCCGCGCCCGGCAGCAGCAGCAGGTACGGCAGCAGCCGGTACCGCCCGCGCCGGGCAGCCGGCGGCGCCGCCGGCTGCCCCGACGAGGTGGGTACGTGGGCGAGCGCGGTCATGACAGCACGCTCACCGGCGGCTCGTCGAGCAGCGGGGTGGTGCGGTCGTCCTCGCCCGGCTCCCGGCGGAGCAGGAAGGCGTGCCGCGGGTCCCAGTGCGCCACCACGGGGGCGCCGACCGGGAGCTGCCCGCCGACGCCGCTGTTCGCGGAGAACGCCGACAGCTCGCTGCCCCAGGCGGTCTTCACCAGGTACTGGGTGCTGACGCCGACGTAGGAGGCGTCGGTCACCACGCCGCCGACGTGCTGGTGGCCGGCCGGCACCTCGGCGGCGGTCCCGACCAGGTGCAGCTTCTCGGGGCGTACCCCGAGGAAGACCGGTCCCCGGTCGAGGCGGGCCCGCGCGGCGGGCACCGAGAAGCGCCCGCCGTGCGCGGAGACCAGCACGTGGTCGCCGCTCGTCCCGCCCGCCTCGCCGGCGAGCAGGTTGGACTGGCCGAGGAAGTTCGCCACGAACGCGGTCGCCGGGAACTCGTAGATGTCGGCGGGGGCGCCGAGCTGCTCGATCTTTCCGGCGTTCATCACCGCGACGGTGTCGGCCATGGTCATGGCCTCCTCCTGGTCGTGGGTGACGTGCACGAAGGTGATGCCGACCTCGGTCTGGATCCGCTTCAGCTCGATCTGCATCTGCCGGCGCAGCTTGAGGTCGAGCGCGCCGAGCGGCTCGTCCAGCAGCAGCACCTGCGGGTGGTTGATGAGGGCGCGGGCCAGCGCGACCCGCTGCTGCTGCCCGCCGGAGAGCTGGGCGGGGCGGCGGCGGCCGTACCCCTCGAGCTGCACCAGCGCGAGCATCCGGTCGACCTGGTCGGCGACCTTGCGGATGCCCCGCCGGCGCAGCCCGAAGGCCACGTTCTCGTTGATGTCCAGGTGCGGGAAGAGGGCGTAGCTCTGGAACACGGTGTTCACCGGTCGCTTGTACGGCCGCAGCCGGGCGATGTCCCGGTCGCCGAGCAGCACCTGCCCGCTGGTCGGCTCCTCCAGCCCGGCGATCATCCGCAGCGTGGTGGTCTTGCCGCAGCCGGACGCGCCGAGCAGGGCGAAGAACGAGCCCTGCGGGATGGTCAGGCTGAGGTCGTCGACCGCGGTGAAGATGCCGAACCGCTTGGTCAGGTTGGCCAGCCGCAGGTCGCCGGCCGGTGCCTCGTGTCCCATCGTCCTCACGCCCCGATGACCTGCTGGAACTTGGCCTCGTACTCCTTCTCCTGCTTCTCGTCCAGGGCCATGAAGACCTTGGACTTCGACAGCATCGCCTCATCCGGGAAGATCAGCGGGTTGGCGGCCAGGTCCGGGTCGATCTTCTCCATCTCGGCCTGCGCGCCCTTGACCGGGCAGATGTAGTTCACGTACGCGGCCAGCTTCGCGGCCACCGCCGGGTCGTAGTAGTAGTTCATCAGCTCTTCGGCGTTGGCCCGGTGGGTGGCCTTGTTCGGCACGAGCATGTTGTCCGACCAGAGCATCACGCCGGAGTCGGGCACCACGAACTTGATCTTCTCGTCCTCGAAGCCGAGCTGGATCACGTCGCCGGACCAGCCGATGCAGGCGGCGATGTCGCCCTTGGCCAGGTCCGGGGCGTAGTCGTTGCCGGTGAACTTGCGGATCTGCTTGGACTCCACGGCCTTCTTGAGCTTGTTCAGCGCGTCGTCGAACTGCGCGGCGGTGAAGTTCGCCGGGTCGTGACCGTTGGACTGGAGCAGCAGGCCCATGGTGTCCCGCATCTCGGAGAGCGCGGTCACCTTGCCCTTGAGGTCGGGGCGGGTGAGCAGCTCGTCGACGGTGCGGATCTCCTTCGCCACCTTGGCGTTGTAGGCGAGACCGGCGAGGCCGGACTGCCACGGGATGGCGAGCTCGCTGTCGGGGTCGAAGGAGCGGTTGCGCAGCGAGGGCAGCAGGTTGGCCTCGACGTTGGGCATCTTGGCCTTGTCCAGCTTCTGGATCCAGCCGAGCCGGATCATCCGGGCTGCCATCCAGTCGGTGAGGACCATGATGTCCCGTCCGGTGGTCTGGCAGCCAGCGAGCTGGTTCTGCACCTTGCCGAAGAACTCGTTGTTGTCGTTGACGTCCTCGGTGTAGGTCACCTGGATGCCGGACTTGGCGATGAAGGCGTCGAGCGTGGGCCGCTTCGACTCGTCCTTCTCGTCGACGTCCATGTACTGCGGCCAGTTCGAGAAGGCCAGCTTCTTCTCCGTGGCGGAGAGGTCATCGCTCTTGCAACCGGCCTCGGTCTGCTGGGCACCCTTCGTGCCGCAGCCGGTCAACGCGCCGGCGGTGGCCAGCAGCGCCGCCGAGCCGAGGGTGCCGGTGAGCAGACCACGCCGGGTAAGGGGCCGGAGGGGACTACGCATGTGACGACTCCTAGGGGGGTCATCGTCGGCGGCGGGACGGGGGTGGCGCGCCGGCGGGAGGGTCAGTGGCGATGGACGACTGATCCTGACATGCAGTGACCTTCCTTACAAGGGATTCCGTTGCGGGAATAGCAATGGGCGACGAAATACGCCAGACTGCGGCGGGGCACTACGCTCAGCCCCAAGCAATCGGACATGGGAGCGGCGATGAACAACCGGCACCTGGAGACTGGCAACGGCTCGCGTCGCGTCACCGTACGCGACGGCGCCAGTCACGCTCTGCTGGACGATGTGGCGAAGCAGATCATCGAGCAGCTCCAGGAGGACGGCCGCCGCCCGTACGCGACCATCGGCAAGGCGGTCGGCCTGTCCGAGGCGGCGGTCCGCCAGCGGGTGCAGCGACTGCTCGACGCCGGCGTCATGCAGATCGTCGCGGTGACCGATCCGCTCCAGCTCGGCTTCCCCCGGCAGGCGATGATCGGGCTGCGCACCGACGGCGACCTGGAGGCCGTCGCCGACCGGCTCGCCGGGTTCGAGGAGATCGACTACGTGGTCATCACGGCCGGGTCGTTCGACCTGCTGGCCGAGGTGGTCTGCCGCAACGACGCCCACCTGCTGGAGATCCTGCAGAAGCTGCGCGCCGTCGAGGGCGTGCTGGCGACCGAGGCGTTCGTCTACCTCAAGCTGCGCAAGCAGACCTACAGCTGGGGCACGGCCTGATACGGATTCCGTTGCCCTCCTCAACGCTTCTCATTGAATCCGTTGCGTCAAGCCGTCGGCACTTGCGTTATCAGCACCCGTTGTGCGATAACCGTGGGCAGAGCGGCCGGTGTCACCCCTGACCGGCCCGAGACCCGATGGGGCTGACATGGCCAACGCCACCGACCACCTCTGGATGCACTTCACCCGGATGGCCAGCTACTCCGACGGCGAGGTGCCGACCATCGTGCGCGGCGAGGGCGCGTACGTCTGGGACTCCCGAGGCCGTCGCTACCTGGACGGACTCGCCGGTCTCTTCGTCGTCAACGCCGGCCACGGCCGCACCGAACTGGCCGAGGCGGCCGCCAAGCAGGCCGGCGAGCTGGCCTACTTCCCGCTCTGGTCGTACGCCCACCCGAAGGCCATCGAACTGGCCGAGAAGATCGCCTCGCTCGCCCCCGGCGACCTGAACCGGATCTTCTTCACCACCGGCGGCTCGGAGGCCGTCGAGGCGGCGTGGAAGCTGGCCCGGGCCTACTTCAAGCGCACCGGCCAGCCGAACAAGCACAAGGTGGTCAGCCGCTACATCGCGTACCACGGCACCTCGATGGGCGCGCTGTCGATCACCGGCCTGCCCGGCATCAAGAGCGACTTCGAGCCGCTGGTGCCCGGCGGCATCAAGGTGCCGAACACCAACTTCTACCGCGCCCCCGAGCACGGCGACTCCCCCGAGGCGTTCGGCCGCTGGGCCGCCGAGGAGATCGGCCGGGCCATCGAGCGGGAGGGGCCGGACACCGTCGCCGCGGTCTTCCTGGAGCCGGTGCAGAACTCCGGCGGCTGCTTCCCGCCCCCGCCCGGCTACTTCGAGCGGGTCCGCGAGATCTGCGACGCGTACGACGTGCTGCTCGTGAGTGACGAGGTGATCTGCTCCTGGGGCCGGCTGGGTGAGTACTTCGGCGCCACCCGGTACGGCTACCAGCCGGACATCATCACCACCGCCAAGGGCCTCACCTCCGGCTACGCCCCGCTCGGCGCGATGATCGCCAGCGAGCGGCTGATGGAGCCGTTCCTCACCGAGACCGGCATGTTCGCCCACGGCGTGACCTTCGGCGGCCACCCGGTCTCCTGCGCGGTGGCCCTGGCCAACCTGGAGGTCTTCGCCCGCGAGGACCTGGTCGGGCACGTCCGGGCCAACGAGGACGCCTTCCGGTCCACCCTCGAGAAGCTGAACGACCTGCCGATCGTCGGCGACGTCCGGGGCGACGGCTACTTCTACGGCATCGAACTGGTGAAGGACAAGGCGACCAGGGCGACCTTCGACGAGGCCGAGTCGGAGCGGCTGCTGCGCGGCTTCCTCTCCACCGCGCTGTTCCAGGCCGGCCTCTACTGCCGCGCCGACGACCGGGGCGACCCGGTGGTGCAGCTCGCCCCGCCGCTGATCGCCGAGCAGCAGCAGTTCGACGAGATCGAGCAGATCCTGCGGGCCGTGCTGACCGAGGCATGGGCCCGGCTCTGACCGGCGGACCAGGCTCGGGCGGGGCCGGCTCCCGGGACACCGGGGACCGGCCCCGCACCGTCGCGCACCCGGTCGAAGAGCGGGCCGACGGCCCCGGGGCCGTCGGTGGCACACCCCGCACCCGGGTCCGGCGGCTGCCCGACCTCGCGGTCCACGACCGCGCCGTGCTGCACGCCGTGCTCGACGCCGGCCGGGTCGGGCACCTGGCCATCGTCGACGGCGACCAGCCGTACGCGCTGCCGGTGGCGTACGCCCGCGACGGTGACCGGGTGCTGGTGCACGGCTCCACCGGCAGCCGGCTCTTCCGGCACCTGGCCGCCGGGGCCCCGGCCTGCCTGACCGTCACCCTGCTCGACGGCCTGGTGCTGGCCCGCAGCGCCTTCGAGTCCTCGATGAACTACCGCTGCGCGATGGTGCTCGGCGCGCTGACCGCGCTGGACGGCGTGGAGAAGCTGGCCGCGCTGGAACGCCTCTCCGCGCAGCTGCTGCCCGGCCGGTGGGCGGTGATCCGGCCACCCTCGGCGAAGGAACTGGCCGCCACCCTGGTGCTCGCGTTGCCGCTGGACGAGTGCTCGGTGAAGGTCAGCGCGGGCCCGCCCGACGACCCCGAGGACGACCTCGACCGCCCGGTCTGGGCCGGCGTGGTGCCGGTCGTCGAGGCGTACGGCATTCCGCAGCCCGATCCGCGGCTGCGCCACGACCTGCCCCCACCGGAGTGGTGATGCGCTACCAGGAGCTGTCGTACTGGCTGTCCAGCGTGGACGAGCCGCTGACCCCGCGCCCCGCGCTGCCCGGCGACGCCGACGCGGACGTGGTGATCGTCGGAGCCGGCTACACCGGGCTGTGGACGGCGTACTACCTGGCGGCGGCCGACCCGACGCTGCGGATCACCGTGCTGGAGTCCGAGATCGCCGGGTACGGCGCCTCCGGCCGCAACGGCGGCTGGTGCTCCGCGCTCTTCCCCACCTCGCTGCCCGCGCTGGCCCGGCGGCACGGGCGGGACCGGGCTCTGGCCATGCAGCGGGCCATGCAGGAGACCGTCCGCGAGGTCGGCCGGGTGGTCGCCGCCGAGGGCATCGACTGCGACTGGCGGCCCGGCGGGACGGTGGTGCTGGCCCGCTCCGGCGCCCAACTCGGCCGCGCCCGGGCCGCGGTGGAGGAGGCCCGGGAGTACGGCCTCTCCGACGAGGACCTGGTGCTCCTCGACGCCGACCAGGCCGCCGCGCGCTGCGCCGCCGACGGGGTGCTCGGTGGGACGTACACCCCGCACTGCGCCGCCGTGCATCCGGCCCGGCTGGTCCGGGGGCTGGCCCGGGCGGTCGAAGGCCGCGGGGTGACCATCTACGAGCGGACGCCGGTGACGGCGATCCGGCCCGGGGCGGCGGTGACCCCCGCCGGGGTGGTCCGGGCGCCGGTGGTGGTCCGGGCCACCGAGGGCTTCACGCCCGCCCTGCCGGGGCAGCGCCGGACCGTCGCGCCGGTCTACTCGCTGATGGTCGCCACCGAGCCGCTGCGGGCTTCGACGTGGGCGGAAATCGGGCTGGCCGACCGGGAGACCTTCTCCGACTACCGGCACGTCATCATCTACGGCCAGCGCACCGCCGACGGTCGACTGGCCTTCGGCGGGCGGGGCGCCCCGTACCACTTCGGGTCCCGCACCGCCCCCGGCTACGACCGGGAGCCGCGGGTCTTCGCCGCCCTGCGTCGGGTGCTCGGCGAGCTCTTCCCGGTGCTCGGCGAGGTGCCGGTCAGCCACACCTGGGGCGGGCCGCTCGGCGTGGCCCGGGACTGGGCCGCCTCGGTGGGCCTGGACCGGGCGTCCGGGCTGGCCTGGGCCGGCGGGTACGTCGGCGACGGTGTCGGCACCAGCAACCTCGCGGGTCGTACCCTGGCTGACCTGATCCGGGGGCAGCGGACCGAGCTCACGGCCCTGCCGTGGGTCAACCACCGCTCCCCGAGGTGGGAACCCGAGCCCCTGCGCTGGCTGGCCGTCAACGCCGGCCTCCGGCTGATGTTCTCCGCCGACGAGGCCGAACAGCGCACCAACCGGCCCGCCCGCCGCGCCGCCGCCTTCTCCCGCCTCCTCGGCCACTGACCCACTC